>NZ_CP100416.1:7379325-7742977 GCF_026017845.1 Amycolatopsis mediterranei | reverse complement strand
CGCGGCGGCCCCGCGGGTACAGGGGGGCACGGGGGGCTTGCCCCGGGGGCCCCGGCCGCTGATGCGGCTGCGTATCGGTTCGGCAGGGGGTGTGGCCGGTCGGCAGGGGTGGGCGGATCGGGGCGGAGGTGCGGGCGGTCGGCAGGGGCGAGCGGATCGGGCCGGAGGTGTGGGCGGTTGGCGGGGGTGTGGCCGGTTGGCAGGGGTGGAGCGTTTGGTGCACGCACCGTCACCCCAGCCCGGGAGCATTTCAGTCCTGCGAGCCGGGTTCACGCGGCGATGGGAAATCGGACCGTTGTGTTGTCGGCCGCCTCCAGGGGTTCGACGTAGAGGGCCGTTGCGTTGTCCGAGCCGCCGCGGGCGAGGGCTGCTTCGACCAGCTCTGCCGCGCCCGTTCCCGGCTGCGCGAGTACCGCGCGGATGCCGCTGCCGGTGAGCGGCTTGTGGATGCCGTCGCTGGTCAGCAGGAGGCCCGCGCTCGTCGTCTCCGCCGTGCCGATCTCGTGTGCTTCGGCGGTGCGGACGCTGGTGGTGACGACGTGCTCCATCCGCGGCGTCACCGGCTGGTGGCGCGCACGGAAGAACTCGGCGAGCGTGTGGTCGGTCGTGAGGGGGCTCAGCGTGGTGCCGTCCCAGGCGTACGCGCGGGCGTCACCCACCCAGGCGATGCGGTAGCCGCCGTGCTCGGCCGGCATGGCGACGACGAGCACGGCGTCGCCGAGTGTTTGCTCGCGCACCGCGCGCTGCGCGGCCAGCACGGCCTCGACCGGTCCTTTGTGGACCGGCGTGCGGGCGGCGGCCGCGGCGGCGGTGCGGGCGGCGCGCGCGGCAGTGGGATCGTCCCCGACGCCGTCGGCCAGGGCGAACGCGATGCCCGGGCCGCCTGCGGCGGCGTACGCCCCGACGGCGTCTGCGTTGAGTGAGCGCGGCCCCTGCGCACTCGCGGTGTGCCAGCGTGGGTAACCCGGACGGGTGGTGATCATCGCGGCCTCCTCATCCCCTCTGCTCTCCATGATCCGCGCCGAACCTAAGGGGCGGCTGAGACTTTCCGGGTACCGTGGAAAGGGGGTGGGGATGGAGTTCCCGATTCTCGGGCCGCTGGCGGTGTCGCGCGCCGTCGGCCGCCGGGCCGCGCTCGGCGGGCGCAAGCCGCGGACGCTGCTGGCGGCCTTGCTGTCGGCGCGTGGGCGCGTGGTGCTCGACGAGCGGCTGATTTCCCTGCTGCGGGCCGACGAACGGCAGTCGACGGTCGACGTGCAGGTGTGCGCGTACGTCTCCCGGCTGCGCAAAGCCCTTGGGCGCCCGGCGCGGCTCGTGCGGGCCGGCGGCGGCTATCTGCTGACGCCCGGAGGAACCGTCGAAGCCGAAGAGCTCTCACGGCTGGCGTATTCGGGGGACGGCGAGCTGCGTGCGGACCGCCCGGCCCGCGCCGGTGAGCTGTTCCGCGCCGTATTGGCGCTGTGGCGCGGTCCGGTGCTCGACGCCGTCGCCGAGCCGCTCCGCGCGGGCGAAGCGGCGCGGTTCGACGAACTACGGCTGGCCGTGCTGGAGGACCGGATCGAAGCCGAGATCGCGCCGGGTGACCACTTGCGCGCGGTGCACGACGTGACCGCGTTCGTCCTCGAACTCCGGATGCGGGAACGCGCGCAGGCTCTGCTCGTAGCGGCGCTCTGCGCGGGCGGCGGGGCGGCAGACGCGGTCGCGGTGTACCACCGGGGCCGCCGCCTCCTCGACGAGCGCGTCGGGGGCGCACCGGGCCCACGCTGCGGGCGGCGTACCAGCGGGTGCTGGACACTCAGGCGAGGCAGGGAGCTGGCCGGAAGTCCTGATCAAGTTCGGCGGGCGAGCGCTGCAGCCAGTACCGGGGCAGCGAGCGCACCTGATCGCGCGGCAGAGCGGGGTTGACGTGCCGGTGGTCGGGTTTAACGATGGATTGTAGCGGCCAGCCGAAGCCGGTCATCGGGTCGATCCGTGCCCACCGGTGCCGGTCGATGCCCTGGACGAGCTGCGCGCACACGACGGAGTGCCAGAAGTGGTAGCCGCTCGGCGGGTTGCCGTTCATGGTGTGCACTTCCGACTCTTCCGGCGCCCGCCGCGGATCGAACAAGATGCCCTGCCCGAAGGCGGCGAATGCTTTGACCAGCCCGGCTTCGTCACCACGGTAGAAGTGGTCGAAGTTGTCCAGCTGCAGTTTCGAGAGGGTGGTCGGCGGCCCTTCGATCGGCTCGACGAACTCGGCGTAGTTCTTCGGGTATGCAGGATCCCGGCTCAGCTCCCGCCATTTCTCGTACAGGCCCTCCGGGGCGTTTGCTGGATGAGGGGAAGAGGACGGCGTAGGCGTCCTGAATTCCTGGGAAAAGTGGTAGAGCGCGATTGCATCGAACTGGAACCAGAGTTTGTGGGCCCGACGGTCCTCAAGTATCGCGGGCCCGGGCGGCAGGCCGGTGCGGTCGGTTCCGGCGGCGGTTCCGGTCCCAGCGCCTGCGATCGCCATTCCGGCGACGGTGACGGTCCCGATTTGAGCAGACTGCGACGATCCATGGCCTGCCCTTTCTCTGTAAGATCGTTCCCGTGGACAACTGCCACGCGCGTCGGAGAACTTGATCTTTTCTTACGCGGCGCTGGTCGACGCGGGAGACTTCGCGGGGGTGGGTGAGTTGTTCGCGGAGGGGACGTTCGTGGGCAGTAGCGGTGTGCTGCGGGGCGCCGCGGAGGTCGAGCGGATGTTGCACGAGTCGGTGATCGTGTACGAGGACGGAACCCCGCGGACGAAGCACGTGACGACGAACGTAGCGCTCGAGCTGTCCGGCTCGACAGCATCGGGCCGCGCGTACTTCACGGTGCTGCAGGCAGTCCCCGGCTTCCCACTGCAGACGATTGCGGCGGGCAGGTGCGATGACCGATTCATGAGGGGAGCGGGCGGTTGGCGATCTACGGAACGGCGAGCGAGGGTGGATCTCGTCGGAGACTCCAGCCGCCACCTGTGCTCGAGGTCTTAAACACGTTCCGAGGTTATGGCTATTCGTCAATCCGCCGTTCGGGGGTCACCTCAGTGTTCTCGGGTCATTTCAAGGACATAGTGTCAGTAGATCGTCGACCGGCGTCGCGCTGCGGGAAAATCAACTCACCGACGGGTAGGGTTGTCGCTCACGGCGTTGACGACCGGTGAGGGGTGGTCGCGGAATGGTGCTGACACACGAAGGTTTCGGCGGCCTGGTCCTCGGCGCGTTCCCCGAAATTTCGATCAACCTGATCGCCGCGGCGATCGGTGGCACGGCGGTGTGGCTGGTCACGAGAACGCGGAGGCGTCTCAAACTGCTGCGCGCCCGTAGGTTCTGGAGATCACTCTGCGATCGCACGCCACTCATCGTCATCGGTGCCCCGGACTTCGAACCCCTCAACAAATGGGAGAAATCGGGGATGGTGGGCAAGGGGGATATCCTCGCTCTTGTCGATATCCAAAACCAGCTCCGTGAACTGGGTTTCGAAGGAAAGATCGTCGAGACCAAAGAAATGAATTCCGGAGATCGTCGCAAAGATCTGGTGCTGATTGGCGGCCCGGACGGAAATTCCGTGACCGAGACGATGATGAGGGAGCTCGATCGAGTGCTCTCCTACGAGTTCACCTGGAACGCAGGAGTCGGCAACGCGGTGATCGACCGCACAACCGGTTCGGCTTCCGCTCCACAATACGACAAGGTCGGCAACCCGACCAGCGACTACGGGCTGATCATCCGGGCGGTGAACCCGCTGGCACCGAAGAAATCCGAGATCGTCATCCTGGCCGGCTGTTGGGGCTTCGGCACGGCGGCTGCGGCCGAACTGCTGCGTGATCGCAAATTTCTCCGCCAGCAGCGGAAGTCGAAACACTTCGAGACGCTGGTCAAGACGACCGTGGTAGGAGGCGCCCACTACAACGCAGAGGCCCAGGGCACGCGTGAGATCACGCATGCGTCCGCCGACTGATGCCCGGGCTTCCGGAGAAGCCCGGGCGCCCGCCGTCAGCTCTGCAGGTCGTACACCGTCTGGCCGTCCACCGTGGTGGCGGTGAAGTTCGCCGTCACCCAGTCCGTGATCTCCGACGAGCCGCCGCCCGGCCCACCTCCTCGGCCGCCCTCGATGTAGTACTTGACTTCGCCCGCTGCCACGTACGCCTTGAACTCGGCCAGTGTCGGGGCCGGGTCCGAGCCGCTCCAGCCGCCGATGCCGATCACCGCCTTGCCGCTCGCCAGCTCCAGGGATGCCGCGCTCTGCGAACCCGTTGTCGCCGCTGCCCACTTCGTCGTCGTCTTGGCGAGCAAGGAGCCGACCGCGCTCGAGGAGTCGTCGAAGCCACCCATGGCGCTCGACGTCGGACCCGACGTCGGGATCGATCCCGTGTGCGCCACCGACGCCGTCTCGACGCCGTACGCCGCCGACGACACGCCGATCGTCAGGACCACCGCCGTCGCCACGAGCGCGACCGCCCGGCGCGTTGCCGGGATGCCCATCACCAGCACCGTGCCCACCAGCACCCCGAGCACCGCGACGATCCAGCGCAGCGCCGGGAACCACTCCGGCGTCCGGTCCAGCAGGATGAACGACCACACCGCCGTCGCCACGACCATTCCGGCCAGCGTCGCCCGCGGGGCCAGGTGCGCCCGGCCCTGCCACAGCGCGCGGCCCGAAATCGCGACCAGCGCGGCGATCGCGGGGGCCAGAGCGACCGCGTAGTACGGGTGCACGGTGCCGCTCATGAAGCTGAACACCAGCGCCGTCACGACCAGCCAGCCGCCCCACAGCACCAGCGCCGCCCGGGTCTTGTCCGTCCGCGGCGCGCGGCGGGTGAACCACAGCCCGGCGACCAGCCCGATCAGCGCGGCCGGCAGCAGCCACGAGATCTCCGTGCCGAAGCTGGCGCCGAACATCCGGAACAGGCCCGTCGACCCGCCGAACCCGGTGTTGCCGCCCATGCCGCCGCCGCCCATGCCGCCGTTGCCTTCGCCACCGAAGATGCGGCCCAACCCGTTGTAGCCCAAGGCAAGTTCGAGCAGACTGTCCCCTTCGGACCCGCCGATGTACGGCCGCGACGCCGTCGGCCACAGGTCCACCAGCGCGATGAACCAGCCCGCCGAGACGACCAGCGCCACGACCGCGCCACCGAGGTGCAGCAGCCGCTTGCCCAGCGACGTCGGCGCCGCGAGCAGGTACAACAGCCCGAACGCCGGCAGCACCAGGAACGCCTGCATCATCTTCGCCAGGAAGCCGAACCCGATCGCCACCCCGGCCAGCGCCAGCCACCGCGGGCTCGCCTTTTCCGCTGCCCGCACGACGAAGTAGGCGCCCGCGACCATCAGCAGCACCAGCAGCGCGTCCGGGTTGTTGAAGCGGAACATCAGCGCCGCGACCGGCGTCACCGCCAGCATCGCCCCGGCCAGCAGCCCCGCGACCGGACCGGAAGTCCGCTTCACCGTCAGGTAGAGGATTCCTACGGAAGCCACGCCCATCAGCGCCTGCGGGGCCAGCACGGTGAAACTCGAGAAGCCGAAGATCCGGGCGAACGCCGTGCCGACCCACAGGGCCGCGGGCGGCTTGTCGACGGTCAGCACGTTCCCGGAGTCCAGCGAGCCGAACAGCCACGCCTTCCAGCTCTGCGTCCCGGACTGGACGGCGGCGGCGTAGAAGGAGTTGCCGTAGCCGGACGCGGTGAGGTTCCAGAAGTACAGCACCGCGGTGGCGGCCAGCAGCCCGAACGCGGCCGGGCGGACCCAGCGCGGTGGTGCGTGCGCGGCGGGCTCCTTGCGGTGCCGCGATTCGGAAACCGGGGCGGGCAGGACGGTGGTCATCAGAACTCCTTCTGGGTGGTGGCCTGGCGGCGCGGGTTGAAGACCCAGCCGCGCAGGAGCAGGAACCGGAGCACCGTGGCGGCGAGGTTCGCCAGCACCAGCACGGTGAGCTCCAGGACGAGGCCGGGGGCGGTGGATCCGTTGAGCAGGGCCAACGAACCGCTGGTGAGCGCGAGCCCGAGGCCGAAGACGAGCAGCCCTTCGAACTGGTGGCGTCCGGCGCCGGCGCGGCCGCGGATGCCGAACGTCAGCCGCCGGTTCAGCGCGGTGTTCCCGACTGCCGTCACCAGCAGCGCGGCGAAGTTCGCCGGCTGCGCGCCGACGACCGTGCGCAGCAGCAGGAACAGCACCAGGTAGGCGAGCGTGCTGCTGACGCCGATCGCGGCGAACCGCACCAGTTGCGTCACCAGCCGCGGCGGTACGCCGGGCGCGTCGACGCCGATCGGCTGCCTGCCGAGCTGCTCGCGCAGCCTGCTGACCGGGATTTCCCCGGTGAAGGTGGCTTTGGTGACGCGAGCGATGCCCTTGAGGTCCTCGGTGGCCGTCTTGACGATGTTGACCGACGAGTCCGGGTCGTCGACCCAGTCGACCGGCACCTCGTGGATCCGCAGCCCGGCGCGCTGGGCCAGAACGAGCAACTCGGTGTCGAAGAACCAGCCGGTGTCCACCACGTGCGGCAGCAGTTCGCGGGCGACGTCGGCGCGGATGGCCTTGAAGCCGCACTGCGCGTCGCTGAACTTCGCGGCGAGCGTCGAGCGGAGGATCAGGTTGTAGCACCGGGAAATGAACTCGCGCTTCGGGCCGCGCACCACTCGCGCCCCCCGGGCGAGCCTGCTGCCGATGGCGAGCTCGGAGTGCCCGGACAGCAACGGCGCGACGAGCGGCCCGAGCGCGGCGAGATCGGTGGAGAGGTCGACGTCCATGTAGGCGAGCACGGCGGCGTCGGAGGCCTGCCACACGGCGTTGAGCGCGCGGCCGCGGCCCTTCTCGTCGAGGTGCCGGACGGCGACCTCGGGGAACTCCCGGGCCAGCCGTTCGGCCACCTGCAGCGTCGCATCGGTGCTCGCGTTGTCGGCGACGGTGATCCGGTACGGGTAGGAGACGTGCTCGGCCAGGTGAGCGTGCAGCCGGCGGATGCACGGTTCGAGGTCGGTCTCTTCGTTGTAGACCGGGATGACGACGTCGAGAACGGGCCGCGGGCCGGCCAGGTCGACCGGGCCGGTCCCGGGCCGCGATGCGGGGGCGGTGGCTGTCATGCCCCTACGATCGCGGCCGCCGCTTTGGTGATCGTGTGTTCTCTCTGTGCGGTCCCTGTGTGGTGCCCGGTTCGCGGCCGGGCACCGGCGGGACTCAGCTGTGCGCCCGCAGCGGCACGACGTTGCTCGGCAGGGACGCCCGGCCCGGTTCGCGCTTCGGGGCCGTCGGGCTGATCGTCAGCGTCACCAGGCCGGCGTACCTCGGGTGGCGGTCGACGTAGACCTCCGGGACCGCGCAGGCGGCGGCCAGGACCGTGCGGTGGCGGTGCAGGTGCTCGAACGCCTCGCGGCCGAACAGCGAAACGACGATGTCGCCGCCGCGGGGACGGCTCCACAGGATCGCCGGGAGGCGGCCGCCGGGCAGGCGCAAGTGCGGGAACACCGCCCGCAGCCGGTGCTGCAGCCGGATCGCGTGGATCCGGGCCTGCACCTGGCGGCGGCGCAGCACCGCCAGGCCGAGCGCGGCGGCGAGGACCGCCGACGCCCACAGCGGGCCGGTCCACAGGGCGAAGGTCACCACGCCGTAGGGGAGCAGCGTCACGGCCAGGATTTCCCATCGCCAATGGTAGATCCGCAACGGGAAGGTCGGTGGCGTGCTGGTCATTTCCGTGCTCCTTTCGGTCGGCCGGCGGCGAAGGAGGCCGCCGAGGTGGCGCAGGAGACGTCCGGCACCGGAAGCCGCCACGAGGGCGGCGACGATGACCGGCCCGGACGTCATGTCGGGATCCGGGTCTTCGGGGCGGGCTCGGGTTTGATGTCGCGGTCGCGGCCGAGCTGCCAGGTCCAGCGCCAGCCGGCCCAGATCGCGACCGCGGAGCCCACCAGGACGAGGACGAAGGCCTGCCCGACCAGCCCGTCGAGCGGGGCGAGCCGCAGCAGCACCAGCAGCGCCCAGAGCTGGGACGCGGTGAACGGGATGACGAGACCGGCCGCGTAGACGCCCCGGCGCCAGCGGCTCCGGCCCGGTGCGGTGGTGTAGGGGTCCATGAAAGCCCTCCTCTGCCGTGGATCCAGGAAACCTCCGGCTCGCCGAGTGCTTTGTGTCAGCTGACACACAGCGCGGGATTCAGCTCGCCAGTCGTCGAAGTTCGGCCATGCGGTGGATCGTCACCTGTCTTCTGCCGGTGCTGATCACCCCGAGCCGACGCAGTTCGCGCGTCGCGCGCGCCCAGGACTCGCGCGAGATCGCCGCGGTCATCGCCAGTTCGGCCTGGGTGGCCGGGACCGCGATCCGGATGTCGTCCCCGCGCGGCACGCCGTGCTGGACGGCCAGTTGCATGAGCTGCGCCGCCACGCGCCGCGCCGCGGCCCCGCCGCCGACGTCCAGCCACTGCCGGCCGACCGAGCGCAGCCGGGCCGAGAGCACGAGCAGCAGCGCCCAGGAGATCCGCGACCGCGTCCGGCACAGCGAGACGAACCGATCGCCGGGGATCTCGAGCACGTCGAGGTCGTCGAGCGCCTCGACGGTCGCGGACCGCGGCAGGTCGTCGATCGCGGCGAGCTCCCCGATCACGTCACCGGCACTCCGCACCCCGACGACGACGTCACGCCCGTCCGGCGTGCCGTGGACGATCCGCACGTGCCCGGACAGCAGCACCAGCACGACACTGGAGAGGTCGCCTTCCCGGCACACGGTCTGCCCGCGCCGGAACGAGCGGCGCGTGGCGGACTCCGCCACCTTGCGGCGATCGGCCGGGCCCAGTTCGGCCCAGAAGCCCGTCGGTTCCACGGTCCCCACCTCTTTTTCGTGCTACGCGGGCATGTCCTCCTGGCGGTGAGCGGCTTCCGGGACGTGGATCCACCCGCGGAGCCGCTGGGTGCCGACTTTGATCGGGACCGTCTGGAAGTACGCGGTGTGATCGATCCCCGGGTAGCCGTGCCGGACGACCGAGCGGTGCATCTCCGGTGAAATGACGAGCACGAGCGGGGCGGCCGTGATACTCAGCTGCCGCCGGAGTTCTGCCGGTGCCGGCCGGCTTCTCGACGCCGGGCTGCGAACCGGTCGTGTGGGCGGTACGTAGGTAGGGGGTATGGCCTTGCATCGCACTTTTGCCGGGTACAGAAGTCGGCCTCTGACCAGCCACCCGGCTAGACCGCCGCCAGCGGCTCAGAGCGGCCGTCGGGTACTCTCCGTCAACTCCCAGCAAGGTGCGGGGGCGGCCCGTTGCGCCAAATTGGTGGCTGACTACCTGGAGAGGTAACCCATCTGGACGAGGCTCCCGATGTCGGAGCTCCGGCAGAGAGAGGATGAGATAAGGTGCGCTCTGTGTCCGCAATTTATCACCTCCTACACTTGACCTACCTAAGTAGGTAAGCCCCGTGTCGCATGCTTACCTACATGATATGGCGGTTGCTTCGCGGCCGATAGGTACTGATGTGGTAACGGTGACCATCGAACAGGTAGGTGCCGAGTTGCGGCGGTTGCGCAATGCCGCCAAGCAGACGCAAGCGGGCGTGGCCCGGGTCGTCGGGGTCAGCCGGCCCAACCTGGCGCAGTGGGAGGCCGGGCGCCACCTCCCGTCGGTGGAGAACGCCCGGCTCCTCGACGATCATTTCGGCGCAGCGAATGCGCTGTTCCACCTGGTGGAAGCAGCTCGTTCCCCCGGTTCGGCGGCCGTGGGGGCGCGGCCAGCGAGCTCCTCGCTGCTCGACGTCTTCCGCCTGGCCGGGCGCAGCCTGGCCGGCCACCTGATCCGCGATGACGACGGCCGTCCGGTCGGCTGGCGGCACAACCTCCAGCAGCACGGCGAGCACACCACGCTCGCCACCGCCTACGGGATAAGCGCGATGGTCGTGGTAGGCGAGCCCTACATCGACCTACATGCGGTCGTGGAGCGCCTCTACGCCAAGCAGTCCCCCTATGGCTGGCAGGGCCGGTCGAAGGGCAAACGGCCGGAAGTCACCGCAGCTGTCGTCAACGCGCTGTTCCAGGCCAGCACCATCCTCTCGGCCGAGGAGGGGCTGACCCACCTCAGGAATTCGCTCGACGACTACAGTCGGACCCGGCCGTTCCTGCTCGCCACGGCGCTGCGCACGTCGGTGCGGCTCGGACCCGATGCCCCGCTGACCCGCAGGCTCGCGGACGATCTCCTCGCTGCCCGGCTCGACGTCCACGGCGTACTGCTGTGGGGCGAAAAGAAGGAACCGGGCCTGGTGGCCCCGGAACCGACGACGGCGCACACTGCGCGGGCCGTCGTGGCCCTGCGGGACCTCCTGCGAATCGGGCAGGATCGCGCCGACGTCCGGGAAGCCGTCGAGGTGGGCACGCAGTGGCTCATCGAACGGACCCACCCGGACGACGGGATCATGGAAGACCTCGTGCTTCGCGAGCCCGGCGGCCAGGGGAAGGTCCCGGTCAACATCAAGCACTTCACCTCTGCATGGGTCGTCCAGGCCCTGGCCGAGGCACCCCAGGTGCCGAGGGCCCGGCTGAGCCGCGCGCTCAGCTCTCTTTGGGAGCGCTACGAAGCCGGCCTCGGGCTGTGGGCCTGGGGGAGTGGTGACCTCCCGATCTGGATGACACTCGACGCCGTCACCGCCCTGCGCGCGGCGGCGCTGGCCTTCGCGGCACCCCCGTTCCTTCCGTCCGCAGTCGCAGAATAGAGAAACCTCGCACGATGAGCACGACCCTTTCTTTCGTCGTGGCCGCCGACCGGACGGCCGGTCACGCTTTCCGGCGCCTGATTGCGGAAACCCTGCGCGACAACGACTCCAGGCCCGGCCTTGGCCGGCTTGAAGCAGCGGCCGGGCAGGTACGCGCCGCTCGGCGCGAGCTCGCCGCCTGGCTGCGCGAGCTGATCGCCGACCAAGCGGCGGTCGCCGAGATCGCGAAACGCTCGTACTGGCACCCGAACGGCTTCGCGAAGATCGTTCTTCACACGAGCGTCGATCCCGAGTTCCGGATTCGCCTCCACGTGTGGCCGCGCAGTGAGACACCTTCGCGCGGCGAGTCCAATCCGCACAGCCATCGCTGGGAGTTCGCTTCCTACGTGCTCACGGGAACAGGCATGCACATGGTCGACTTCGCGGAGACCACCGAGGGTGGCAGGCCGTATCAGCGGTACCGCTACGGCAGCGACCCGGCGAACCCGGCGGCCCTCGCCGCCGACGGCGAGGTCCGGCTCAGGCGCCGCGGCGTACCGCACGTCCAAAGTGGAGATGTGTACACGTGCGACACCTCGATTGTGCACACGGTGCGCCCGATCGACGCGGGGTTGACGGCGACGGTCGTCGTGCAGGGACCGCGGCGAACCCCTACCACCGTCGTCTACTGCGAGCCAGGCGAAAGCGACGACCAGCCGAACTTCGGTCTGACCGACGCCGACTTCGTGGAGCTCGTGACCGAACTTCTGTCGACTCTCGACAGCGAGGTCGCACTATGACGTCCATGGAGCCGAAAGCCCAGGTGGAGGTCGGCGTGCTGACCGATCGGGCGATCCGACGGGCCCGCGAGAACGGTGAGCTGTGGGTCGAGCCGTTCGACGCCGCGCTCGTGCGCCCGGCCGCGCTCAGCCTGCGGCTCGGGCACGAGGCGTTCACACTGATGACGACCGGCCCGGTCGACGTCGCGGACCGGTCGACCCACCCCGAACTGATCCTCAAGGAGCCGGATGCACGGGGGCGGCTGGTCGTCGAGCCCGGCGAAGTCGTGCTCGCGCCGACCCTGGAGAAGATCGGGCTTTCCGAGAACCTCGCCGGCCTGGTCGACGGGACCAGCGACTACGCGCGGCTCGGGATCAGTGTGGTGTTGTGCGGCCAGGTCAGTCCCGGCTTCGGGCGGGACACCGGCGCCGTGCTCACGCTGGAGATCGTCAACCACCTCCGGCACCCGGTGCTGTTGTATCCCGGCACCCGGATCTGCAACTTGATGCTGTTCGCTTCGAGCGGGAGCGAGCTGCCCTACGGCGACCTGCCGCACAACTACTCGAGCGACCACTCGGTCGTCGCGTCTCGATTGGCGGATCATGTCCGGCACAACTGAACTCACCCTCGGCGACCTGGGTGAACGGGGCATCCAGGAGAAGGTCTTCCAGCCGCGCTACGGTGCCGTGGAGGGTTTCGGCGACGACAGCGCCTTGCTAGGCGCGGTAAGTGCGCGGAGCGAACTGGTCGCGACCACGGACAGTTGCCCGACGCCGCTGGTCAACCTCTTGCGCGAACCGGATCTGTACCACGCGGGCTGGCTGCTGGCGACGATCAACCTCTCGGACCTGGCCGCAGCAGGCGCGGAGCCGCTCGGGCTGGTCGTCAACTACACCCTGCCCAAGGCGACGACGGTAGGCGAGTTCGAGCGCCTGCTCGACGGCGTCGACGACTGTTGCGTGGCGCACGGAACCAAGGTCGCGGGCGGCGACATCCGCGACGGCGAAGTCGTCCAGCTGACGGCGACGGCCATCGGCCGGTGTGGTCCGGGCAGGAGGCTCAGGAGGTCCGGAGCCCAGCGCGGCGACCGTCTTATCCTGGTCGGTTCCCCCGGGTACCTCTGGGCCGCGGCCCTATTGGAGACGGGCCAGGCAACGCTCCCGCAGCCGGACCGGGCAGAGGTGTGGCGGCGCGCCTGCCGTCCGACGGCCCAGCTGAAGGCGGGCCGGGTGCTGGCGGCAACCGGTCTCGCCCGCGCGACAATGGACGTCTCGGACGGCCTCTTCGCCACGGTCCGCACGCTGTGCGAAGCGAACGGCCTCGGTGCGGCGGTCACAGGCGAGTTCGAGCTGGACGAGTGGCCGGCTTCGGTGGCCGAGCAGTGTGGGTTACCCCCATTCGCCCTCGCCCAGACTTGGGGCGACTGGGGTCTCGTCGTAGCGGCCGGGGCCGGGGACGTCCAACGGGTGACGGAGGCTCTGCGAGGAGAAGGCGTTGCGGCTCAGGAAATCGGGACGCTCACGGCTGACGGGCGGCTGACGTCGGGACCGGAGAACACCCCTTGGCAGGGAATAGCCCAGGAGAGGTTCTCGGCCAGCTCGTGGCATGGCGGGGAATTGTCCACGCTGGTTACCGAGGTCCTGGGCAGGCGCTGAACCCGGCTGATCGCCTTGCCACGGATCCGAGACGGGCGGGTCGGACATGTCACCGTCGGGAAGACCGCCGCGACGGCCTCTGGAACATGCAGCCACCCGCGGACCCGCTGGGTGCCGACTTTATCGGCACCGTCTGGAAGTACGCGATGTGATCGATCCCCGGTAGCCGTGCCGGACGACGAAGCGGTGCATCTCCGGTGAAATGACGACCACCAGCGGAGTGGCCGTGATACTCAGCTGCCGCCGGAGTTCCTGCGTGTCGACGAAGCGGCAGACGATGTCGACGTCCTCGCCGTACCGGGCCCGGCGGGTTGGTCCGCGTCGTCGAGCCTTCGATGTCGACCGCCACCATGGCCCGGTGGAGGGGGTGCTGGGCTGGAGTAGTCATGTCCCGCCCCTGCCTTCAGGCCGAAACTGAAGTTCAGTCAAGGAGACTGTAGGGCGTGGAATACCCGGAGCGATCGAGTCGCCTCGGCCCTCAGCTGTCATGCCGGGGAGTAAAGTCCGGGACTCGCCCGCGCTACTGAAATCCTGAAGGGTGGCGAAGTCTTGGCCGCAGTCCAGCAGGCACAGTGGTCCGCGCTCGCTCACCGCCTGCGCGCGCTGCGCGAGACCCAGTGGCCCGAAGCCGGGATCACTCAGGCGCAGCTCGCAAAGGCGCTCGGCGGCAGCAAGTCCCTCAGCATCTCCTTGATCTCGTCGTGGGAGAACACGGAAAAGCCGGTCACGCCGCCGACCAGGCGGCTCGACACCTACGCGACGCTGTTCGCGACCCGGCGGTCGCTGGACGGCGGCACGCTGCGCGTCCTCCCCGTCGGACAACTGACGGACGAGGAGCGGGCGCGGCGCGAGGAACTTCTGGACGAGCTCCTGGCGCTTCGCGACGGCCGGGCGAATGTCGCGCCGCCGGCCCCGGTGGCTGACATCTGGACCTTCGAACAAGGCCAGAACATCACGATCGTGTGCGCGCGGCTGCCGGAGAAGTACCGGCGGCACCTGTCCTATGCTGACCCGGAGAGCGCCGACTTCGTCTCGCTGTACACCTACGCCGACCCGGACGCGCTGATCGAGCTGTTCGGGCACATCCGCGCGCGCAACCCGGACAACAACGTCACGTTCTGCACCAGCGAGGAACTGGAGGCGGACGACTACACGAGCCACCTCGTGCTGCTCGGCGGCGTCGACTGGAACTCGGTGACCCGGGACGTGATCGAGCGGGTGGAGCTGCCCGTGGACCAGGTCGCCCGGGAGGACGACGCCGAGCACGGCGGGTTCCGGGTGCAGCGGGACGGCGGGGCACGCCTGTTCGAACCGCAGCTCGACCGGCAGGGTCACCTGCTGGAAGACGTCGCCCACTTCTACCGCGGTAAAAGTCCGTTCAACCAAAAGCGCACCGTGACCGTGTGCAATGGTATGTACGGTCGTGGCACGCTCGGAGCGGTTCGCGCGCTGACCGACGCGCGGTTCCGCGACCGGAATTCCGAGTACGTGCAAGACCGGTTCGGCGATGTGGAATCCTTCAGCATCATCAGCCGCGTGCCTGTCGTCGGGGGACAGGGGCTGACCCCCGACTGGACCCTCGAGGAGAACCGGTTGCACGAGTGGCCCGAGGCCGCCGCGTGAACGCGCGGCAGCACAAGTCCCATCAGGACCTGCTGGCCCACATCGATGTGGCGGACGCTCCTGGTGCGGCCATGGACGCGATCATCGTCCCCACCGGACGGCCGGCTGCCTACCTGCGGCAGGCCATCGCCGTGGCGAAGGAACGCGACGTGTTCCTCCTGCTGCTCTGCAGCCTCCGGTCCACCGCGTCCGCCGCGGCCCTGGCGGCCAAGAACGCCGGCGTCCGCGCGCTCGCCATCGACACCGATCTGCTGAACCCCGGCCTCGTGCCCACGTTCGCCACCGACCAGATCCTTCGGTTCACCCGGTTCCGGCGGCAGACCGACACGAGCTACAAGCGCAATCTGGGGCTGCTCATCGCGGTGCTCGCCGGCTGGAAGCGGATCCTCTTCCTCGACGACGACATCGAGCTGCCGAACCCCGCGGACCTCGGCGTCGCGGCCGGTCTCCTCGACGAGTACCCGGTGGTCGGCCTGGCCAACGAGGGCATGCCGGACAACTCCGTCGTGTGCCACGCCATCCGGGACGCGGGGCAGAAGCAGGACACTTTCATCGGTGGCGGCGCGCTCGAGGTCGGCGAAGCCGCGTTCACTTCGTTCTTCCCGAACATCTACAACGAAGACTGGTTCTTCCTGCTGGACGGCATGAAACTGCGACCGTCCGCGACCACGGGCAAAGCGAAGCAGAAGGACTACGACCCCTACCGCGACCCCCGGCGCGCCCGCGGTGAGGAACTGGGCGACACCCTGGCCGAAGGCGTGTTCGGGTTGTTCGACAACCACCTCGGCCTGGCGCAGGCCACCAAGGCGTACTGGCGCGAGTTCCTCAACGATCGCCGCCGGATCATCCGGGAGACGATCAAGCTGGTGCAGGCGTCGCCGATCGAGGCGGCCCAGCAGGCGCGGATGGTCGACGCGCTCAAGGCGGCGGTCGGCCGCAGCGAGCTGATCACGCCGGAGCTGTGCCTGCGGTACCTGCGTGCGTGGCAGCAGGACTGTGTGCGCTGGCGCCAGCGGATCACCGACCTCAGACGGGATCACCGCGGCGGTTCGGGTGTCGGGCACGCCCTCGAAGCCTTGGACATTCCATTGCTGGCACGGACCGAGGTCGAGGTCCCTCTCATGAGGACGAGACGGCCGATCGGTAATGCCTTGGATCGCGGCGCGGGTTTGACCGGCAGCAGCTGCTTGACGAGCACGTGACAGTGTTCCGGCTCCACCAGGATGCCGCCGTTCGGCAGCACCCTTTGCGCGTAGCAAGTGATGCTGCCGTGCCCCCAGTCCCGGTAGCCCAAACGGTCGTACAGGCGGGCCGCCGCGCTGTTGTCCGTGCGGACCGCCAAGGTCACCCGGTCGCGGTTGTGCTCGGCGGAATACCGCTCGACCGCCTCGACCAGCGCAGCTCCGATCCCAAGGTTGCGCAGGTCTCGGTGTACCTCGAGGTGGGTGAGCAGAGGGACACCGGGAAGATGCCGGCGGAGCGGGGGTTCTTCGGCGTCCTCGAGCCACAGGTAGACAACACCTGCCGGGCGGTGATCGAGCAAAGCGAGGAAGAGCACACCTCTTCCCTGCAAATGGCGGCTCATTCGATCGACAAAGAATCCCGGATCACCCAACTCGGCGGCGAACGAACTCACGTCCGCCGGACGGGCCGGCCGCACGTGAGGTTCGGTCATCGGTACTCCTGTTCGGCCGAGCGCACATCCTTGCACGAAACGACTTCTGCTGCGAAGTTCTCGATTAACTCGGTCGGGTCACGTCTCGTCATTGGGTCAGGTCGTAGACCGTTACGCCGTCCACAGTGGATGCCTCGTAGCGCGAAGCCACCCACTCGGCGATCTGCTGGGCGGCGTCCGAGCCGCTGGTGCCCTGCATCGACATGCCTTCGCCCAGGAAGTAGTGAATCTGCCCGTTCGCCACGTACTGCTGGAACTGCGCCAGCGTCGGGTACGGGTCCGTTCCGTTGAAGCCGCCCACCGCCATCACCGGTGCGCCACTGGCCAGCTGGTAGCCCGCTGCGGCGTTCGACAGCACCGTCGCCGCCGTCCAGGTGTACTTCGCTGCGTCCTGCCGGAGCAACGCCGTGAGCGAAGCGCCGGGGAGTGTCGTCGAAAGCAGCGCACCGGGGCCGCCACCACGACCGCCGCCGAAGCCGCCGGGACCACCGAAGCCGCCGGGACCGCGGCCGCCGAAACCGGCCGACGGCCCGGCCGACGGGATCGCTCCGCTGTGCGTCGTGGCCGCCGTCGCCAGGGTGTACGCGCCCGTCCCGGACAACAGCATGACCAGGGCGAACGCCGCGACCGACGAAGCCGCCCAGCGGGTCAGGTGCGTGGCGAAGAACAGCGCCACCGCCGCCAGCAGGCCGCCCACCAGCACCGTCGGGGCCAGCCACGGCTGCCACGACGAGCCCAGCAGCAGGTACGCCGTCAGCGCCGTCACCGCGACGCCGCCGCTGAGCAGGCCCGAGGCCGCCGGGTGGGCGCGCAGCCGCCACAGCTGGACCGCCGCCGTCCCGACCAGCGCCGCCACCGCCGGGGCCAGCGCGACCGTGTAGTACGGGTGGATGATGCCGCCCATGTAGCTGAACACCAGCGCCGTCACCAGCAGCCAGCCGCCCCACAGCAGCAGGGCCGCCCGGGACGCGTCCGTGCGCGGGGCCCGGCGGGTGAACCACAGCCCGGCGCCCAGCGCCAGCAGCGCCGCCGGCAGCAGCCAGGCGATGCCGCCCGCCATCTCGCTGCCGAACAGCCGCGACAGGCCCGTCGAACCCCAGCCGCGGCCGGCGCCGCCGCCGACGCTGCCCACCTCGTCGCCGGTGATGCGGCCGAAGCCGTTGTAGCCGAAGATCAATTCCCACAGCGAGTTCGTCTGCGAGCCGCCGATGTACGGCCGGTCCGCGGCCGGCCAGAGGGCCACGACCACCAGGTACCAGCCGGCGGCGGCGACCGTCGCCCCGAGTGCGCCGAGCAGGTGCAGCAGCCGCTTGCCCAGCGACACCGGGGCGGCGACGAGGTAAGCGAGCGCGAAAGCGGGCAGCACGAGGAACGCCTGCAGCATCTTCGCCAGGAACCCGAAGCCGACCGCGACGCCGGCCAGCGCGAGCCAGCGCGGGCTCGCCGCTTCGCAGGCGCGCACGACGCAGTACGCGCCCGCCACCAGGAGCAGCACGAGCAGGGCGTCCGGGTTGTTGAACCGGAACATCAGCGCCGCGACGGGGGTCAGGGCCAGCACCAGGCCCGCGACGAGCCCGGCCGACGGCCCGGACGAGCGGCGGACGGTGGCGTACAGCAGCCAGACCGAGCCCACGCCCATCAGGGCCTGCGGCACCAGGATGCTCCACGCGTTCACGCCGAACAGCCGCGCCGACAGGCTCATCACCCACAGCGCGGCCGGGGTCTTGTCGACGGTGATCGCGTTGGCCGCGTCGCTGGAGCCGAAGAACAGCGCCTTCCAGCTCTGCGATCCCGCCTGCGCGGCCGCGGAGTAGAACGCGTTGGCCCAGCCGGAGGCGCCGAGGCCCCACAGGTAGAGCACGGCGGTGCCGAGCAGGAGAGCGGCCAGAGCGGGCCGGTGCCACGAACGGCGACCGGGAGCTGACGAGGTCACGACGGTTTCGCGGGACGCGAGAGCGGCTTCTTTCCGGGGGCTCCGGGTGGCGGAGCCCCCGGGTCGGGGCGAAGCCCCGGATGTCACAGCGGTCATGGGCTCAGCTTCCGGTGCCCAGCTGGGGCCGGGTTGTGCCGATGCTGTGCACTCGCTGTGCGGGCACGGCCACGGGCAGGCGCACCGCGAACTCCGTCCGCCCGGGCCGGCTGTGCACCTCGATCGTGCCGTGGTGGGCGACGACGACGGCGGCGGCGATCGCCATCCCGAGCCCGGTGCTGCCGGCGTGGCGGGAGCGCGACGAGTCGCCTCGGGCGAACCGCTCGAAGACGTCCGGGAGCAGGTCCGGCGCGATGCCGGGGCCGTCGTCGGTCACGGTGAGCACGGCGCTTCCGTCGGCCGAGCGGGCCAGCGCCGTCACCACCGCCGTGCCGGGCGGGGTGTGCGTGCGGGCGTTGGCCAGCAGGTTCGCCAGCACCTGGTGCAGGCGCTGGACGTCGCCGAGCACGAGGACCGGCTCCGGGGGCAGTTCCAGGCGCCACCGGTGCTCGCGCCCGGCGACCCGGGCGTCGCCGACGGCGTCGGCGACCAGGCGGGTGAGGTCGACCTCGCGCACGTCCAGGGGACGGCCCCCGTCGAGCCGCGCCAGCAGCAGCAGGTCCTCGACCAGGGCCGTCATCCGGACGGCTTCCGACTGGATCCGGCCCATCGAGTGCGCGACGTCCGGCGGCACCAGCGCGCTGCCGCGGGCGGCCAGCTCGGCGTACCCGCGGATCGCGGCCAGCGGCGTGCGCAGCTCGTGGCTGGCGTCCGCGACGAACTGCCGGACCCGGATTTCGCTGTCGTGCCGTGCTTCGAGGGCCTGGGCGACGTGGCCGAGCATCAGGTTCAGCGCCGAGCCGACCTGGCCGACCTCGGTCCGCGGGTCGGTGTCGCCCTCCGGGACGCGGATGGACAGCGCCACCTGGCCGCGGTCGAGCGGCAGCTCGGTGACGCGGGCGGCGGTGGCCGCGACGCGGTCGAGCGGGCGCAGCGTGCGGCGGACCGCGAACGCACCGAGCAGGGCCGCGCCGAGCACGCCCGCGGCGGCCACGCCGAACAGGATCAGCCCGACGGTGAGCAGGGTGTCGTCGACCGGCTTCATCGGCAGGCCGGTCACGACGACGTCGGACGTCCCGGCGACCGGCAGCGCCATCAGGCGGTACTCGCCGAGGTCGTCGAACGACAGGGTGTGCGGTTCGCCGTCGGCGGGCACCGAAAGCATGAGGGCCTGCTGGTCCGCGCTCAGCTCGAGCCGGCCGCCGTGCTCGGAAATGCTGTCGTCGTGGACGAGCCGCCGGCCCGAGAAGGTGGCGCTCACCGTGCCGACGTTCTGCCCGAGCGGGTGCTGGCCCAGGTTCGGCGGCGGCCCGCCGTCCGGCGGCCGGACGTTGCTCGCGAAGACCAGTGAGCGGTTCGCCGCGGCCGAAAGCTGCTGGTCGATCTGGCGGGTGAGGAACAGGTCGAGCGCGAACTCGCTGACCACCCCGACGATCAGGCACACCACGGTGAGCAGCACGACCACCGAGCCGGTCAGTTTCGCGCGCAGCGAAAGGCGTCCCCGGCGGGGACGGGACGGGATGGTTCGCGCGGCCATGCAGCCAGCGTCCGTCCGCGCCGTGTGTGCGGGTTGTGTGCTGCCTGTGAGGTGGCTGTGCGGTGACCGGCCCGTCGCGGATGTCCGGTTCCTCCGGTCACAGGAACAGCTGACGGCAAGCACAGTGCGCACACAGCGAGCGGCTCCACCGTGGATCGCACCGAAGGATCACGTTGAGGAGCACCATCATGACCACACCGCAAGCACCGTCCACTCCGGACCAGACGTGGGGCGCGACGCCCGCACCGGGTCAGGCCCCGAAACCGGCCTGGTCGCCGGGCAAGAAGATCGCGGCGGGCGCCGTCGCGGTGGCGATCGTGGCCGGCGGCGGAGCCGCGGTCTGGGCCGCTTCGTCGTCGTCGGCCACCGGCACCCAGGCCGGTCCGGGCGGCATGACGGGCGGTCCCGGCGGCCTGCGGGGCGGCGGCGGTCTGGGCACGGCGCTGCACGGGGAGTACGTGTCGTCCGACGGCAACGGCGGCTACGTCACGAAGATCATGCAGACGGGCGAGGTCACGGAGCTGAGTGCGACGTCCCTCACCGCGAAGAGCGACGACGGCTTCTCGAAGACGTACACGATCACCTCGGCGCAGGCGACCGGCCTGGCGACGGGCGACACGGTCACCGTGGTGGCCACGGAGTCCGGCAGCACGGCGACGGCGACATCGGTGACGGACGGCGAGTCGGGCGGCCAGGGCCAGGGCCAGGCACCGGGCGGCGGCCAGGGGACACCGCCCTCGGGCGCCCCGACCCGGACCGGCTGACCCCGGCCGCGGCTCCGGAGGTCAGCGGCGGTCGTAGTCGACCGCGACCTCCGGGGTCGTCGCGCGGGAGCGGCACGTCAGGATCCGGCTCGCCGCGACGTCGTCCTCGGTCAGCGCGTACCGGACGTCCATGTCGACCTGGCCGTGCAGCAGCGTCGCCCGGCACGTGCCGCACGCGCCGCCGGTGCACGAGTACGGCACCTCGTACCCGGCCCGCAACGCCGCGTCCAGGACCGTCTCCCCGGCTTCGGCCGTGACGCACGTCGTCGTGCCGCCCAGCGTCAGCGCCACCTCCGCCGGCGTGCCCGCCGGGTCGCGCAGGGGCGCCGCGCCGCGGAAGAGTTCGAAGTGGACGTTCTCCTCCGGGACGTCCGCGTCGGCCAGGGTGCGGCGGGCGAGCTCCATCAGGCCGCGCGGGCCGCACAGGAACCATTCGTCGACCTTCGCCGGGTGCAGCCGGTTCTGCAGCAGCGCGCGCAGCCGCGTCCCGTCGAGCCGCCCGCGCTGGTAGCGCACGTGGGAGATGGCGAGCGCCTCGCCGACCGCGTCGAAGTGCCGGGGCCGGTGCACGTGCAGGTCCGGATCGCGCTCGTCGGTGCGGTAGTGCACGACGTGCAGCCGGCCGCCGAACCCCTCGGCGAGCGCGCTCAGCTCCGCGGCGAACAACGTCGTCGCGCCCGAGGTGTTGACGTACAGCAGCGTCGCCCGGCTGTGCGGCTCCGCGGAGAGCGTGCTGACCAGGATGGACAGCACCGGCGTGATGCCGCTGCCCGCGGCCAGCGCGACGTAGTGCGCGGTCCGCGCCGGATCCGGGGTGAGCGTGAACGCGCCGGAGGGCGGCAGGACGTCGAGGAAGTCGCCCGCGGCCAGCGTGGTGGTCGCGAAGCCGGAGAACGCCCCGCCGGCCCGCCGCTTCACCGCGATCCGCAGCTCGCCCGAGTCCGCCGGCGCGCAGATCGAGTACGTCCGCCGCACGGAACGGCCGTCGACCGTCGCGCGGACGGCCACGTGCTGGCCCGGCGAGAACCGGAACTCCGGCGCCAGGTGCGGCGGGACGTCGAAGGTGATCGCGACGGCGTCCGCGGTCAGCGGCCGGACCTCGCGCACCCGCAGCCGGTGGAACCGGCTGGGGCCGAGCGGGGGCGGCTCGGGACCGGGCTCGAGGTCGCCGAGGTCGCCGGCCGTCCGCCGCCACGCGCGGTACTCCGCCGGCGTCAGTTCCCGGCCCCACGCCGTGATGATCGGGACGTCGCGGGCGAGGTAGGCGTCCCGGTTGTCCCGCCACGCCCGCAGGTAGCGGTAGAACGGCACGGCGGGGTGGAGGTGGTGCACCAGGTGGTAGTTCTGGAACAGCATCATCGGCGTCATCAGCCACTCCAGCCCCACCCGCACCCGCGTGGTGCCGAACTTGTCGCGCGGCTTCGCGGCGGGCAGGCCGTGGTGCGGCAGCCAGTCGAACCACCACGCGAGCATCGCCAGCCCGATCCGCTGCGGCAGCAGGTACCCCAGCAGCAGTTCCCGGCCGTGCCCGCCGGCGATCAGCGTCGCGGCCGCGACGAACGCCAGCGACAGCAGCACGACCGTCTCCGCGCGCTCCGCCGCCGGGCGGCTGTGCACGCGGGCGGTGTAGAAGCGCGCGTACCAGAAGTCGATGGTGAGCCAGCGGAACGGCAGCGACCACCAGGCTCCCTGCGACGTCCACGCGTCGGGATCCGTGTGCGAGTCCGCGTTCGTGTTGCGGTGGTGTTCACTGTGGATGAACCGGAGCAGCGGGAACGACGCGTACGCCGCGACGAACGGCATCGCCAGCCGGCCGAGCAGTTCGTTGATCCATGTCAGCTTCCCTGCGGCGTGGTGGGCGGATTCGTGCACCACGGTGAACATCGTGAAGGTGACGATCGCGTGCAGCGGCACGGTGTACACCGGCGGCGCAATCCCGGCCAGCAGCAGCCAGGTCGCCGTGGCCCACAGCGCGGCACCGCCGGCGAACAGCAGCAGCGTCGGCACCGAGAGGCGGGGCAACGGGATGCGGGGCGAGGGCACCGAGCGCGGGGCCGGCGCACCGGCCACCGGCGACGGGGAGGATCCGGACGTCCGGGAGCCGCGCGGCGGGGTATCGACGACGGGCATCGAGCGGTCTCCTCGGTCGAGAAGCTCCTGGCGAGGCGGGAGTCACCGTAGACAACCCGCCGGGGTTTGTAAACGTTGCGCCACGCTTCGAAAAAAGGTCCCGGCCAGCCGAACGCAAGCGGCAGGTAAGCTGGCTGTGTGAAGGCCGTCACCCATCCCGCCCCGGCACGCACCCGGGACCGGCTGCTGGACGCGGCGGCCGGCCTCATCACCGGCGAGGGCTGGCCCGCGGTGACGATGGGCAAACTGGCCGCGCAGGTCGGCGTCAGCAGGCAGACCGTCTACAACGAACTCGGCTCCAAGGCCGAACTGGCCGAAGCGTTGGTGTTGCGCGAAACCGAGCGCTTCGCCGAGCGCGTGGGCGAAGTCGCCGCCGCCCACCCGGGGCAGCCCGTCGACGGCGTCACCGCCGCGTTCCGGCAGACCCTCGAAGCCGCCAGGGTCAACCCGCTGCTGCTGATCGCGCTCGGCTGCCCGAAGGGCGGCCAGGACGACTTCCTCCCGCTGCTGACCACCCGGCCCGAGGGCGTGCTCGAGCGCTCGGTCGACACCGTGGCGACCCTGTTCGCCCGGTGCTACCCGGAGGCCGGGCTCACCCTTTCGGAGTGGACGGTCGCGGTCGAGGCCATCGTCCGGCTGCTGCTCTCCCACCTCGTGCAGCCGAGCGGGTCGGCGGCGCACGCGGTCGGCCAGATGCGCTGGGTGATCGGCCGGATGCTGGGCGCCTGACCGCGCAGGTGGCCCCCGGCCCGGTGGCGGAGGCCACTGGCCTAGACTCGGACGTCCCGGCCTGCAGGTGAGGCGGGGCCATTTCCGCAGGATTGTCCACCACAATCGTTACCGCTCGAGGAGAAGACCTTGAAGAGCACCGTCGAGCAGCTGAGCCCGACGCGAGTCAAGATCAATGTCGAGGTGCCGTTCGACGAGTTGAAGCCCAACTTCGATCGCGCCTACCGCAAGATCGCCCAGCAGGTGCGCATCCCGGGCTTCCGGCCCGGCAAGGCGCCCGCTCGCGTCCTGGAAAGCCGGATCGGGCGCGGCCCGGTGCTCGACGAGGTCGTCAACGAGGCCATCCCGGCCAAGTACATCGAGGCCGTCCGCGCCAACGAGGTCCGCACGCTCGGCAACCCCGAGTTCGACGTGACCAAGCTCGAGGACCGCGACGTGCTCGAGTTCACCGCCGAGGTCGACGTGCGCCCGGAGATCGAGCTGCCCGACCTCGACGGCTTCGCGATCACCGTCGACGACGTCGAGCTGACCGACGCCGAGGTCGAGGAGCAGCTCGACGAGCTGCGCGCCCGCTTCGGCACGCTGACCGGCGTCGAGCGCCCGGCCGAGACCGGTGACTTCGTCTCGATCGACCTGGCCGCGGCCGTCGACGGCGAGGCCGTCGAGGAGGCGAGCACCAGCGGGCTGTCCTACGAGATCGGCTCCGGCCAGCTCGTCGACGGCATCGACGAGGCGATCGTCGGCGCGAGCGCCGGCGAGACCAAGACGTTCACCACCCAGCTCGTCGCCGGTGAGCACGCCGGCAAGGACGCCGAGGTGACCGTGACCGTCCAGTCGGTCAAGACGCGCGAGCTGCCCGAGGCCGACGACGAGTTCGCCCAGATGGCCAGCGAGTTCGACACGATCGAAGAGCTCAAGAACGACCTGCGCGAGCGGCTCGGCCGCGTCAAGAAGATGCAGCAGGGCGTCCAGGCCCGCGACAAGGTGCTCGACGAGCTCCTGGAGCGCACCGAGGTGCCGATCCCGGAGAAGGTGCTCGACGCCGAGATCGAGAACCGCAAGCACGACGCGATCCACCCGTTCGACCACGACGAGGCCCAGTTCGCGCAGGCCCTCGAGGCCGAGGGCCGCACGCTCGAGGAGTTCGACGCGGAGACCCGCACCGAGTCGGAGAAGGCCGTCCGCACGCAGCTGCTGCTGGACACCATCGCCGACAAGGAAGAGGTTTCGGTCAACGACGGCGAGCTCACCGAGCGGATCATCTACCAGGCCCAGCGCTTCGGGATCAGCCCGGACGAGTACGTCCAGCGCGCCCAGCAGTCGGGTCAGCTGACCGCGATCTACGCCGACGTGCGCCGCGGCAAGGCGCTCGCCTCGGTCGTCCGCAAGGCGACCGTGACCGACGGTTCCGGCGCCGAGGTCGACCTTTCGGAGCTGTTCGGCAGCGACGAGCCGGCCGTCGACGCGGCAACCGAAGAGACGCAGGTCACCGACGAAACGGCGAAGACTCCGGCGGAGTGAAGCTGTGAGCGAACTTGGGCGGTGTCAGGCATTCTGCACCGCCCAAGTTCGTTAGGGTCGGATACGAGATCGCAAGCATCTGAAACGACAGCGGCGGCCGTCAGTTCCGGGCCGCCGCCGGCGAAAAGGCAGGCAGACGTGACGCAGCACACGCCCGAGGCGCGGACCGGTACCGCAGGGCTCACCCTCACCGACTCGGTGTTCGAGCGGTTGCTCCAGGAGCGCATCGTCGTCCTCGGTTCGGAGGTCAACGACGAGATCGCCAACCGGATCACCGCGCAGCTGTTGCTGCTCGACGCCGACGACGCCGAATCCGACATCCGCTTCTACATCAACTCGCCGGGTGGTTCGGTCACCGCCGGGTTCGCGATCTACGACACCATGCAGCTGATCCGCCCGGACGTCGCGACCTACGCGATGGGCATGGCGGCCTCGATGGGGCAGTTCCTGCTCTCCTCGGGCACGCCCGGCAAGCGCTACGCGCTCCCGCACGCCCGCATCCTGATGCACCAGCCGTCGGCCGGTGTCGGCGGCACGGCGTCGGACATCGCGATCCAGGCGGACCTGTTCAACAAGTGGAAGCGCGAGCTGGCGCAGATCACCGCGGACCAGACCGGCCAGACGGTCGAGCAGATCATCAAGGACGGCGACCGCGACCGCTGGTTCACCGCGCAGGAGGCGAAGGACTACGGCTTCGTGGACCACGTCCTCACCGCCGACATCGCCCGGCCGGGCTCTCGCTGAGCCCGCAGCACCAAGGAGACTTTCGATGAGCAACTTCAGGCTCCCGGGTGACTTCCGGGCCCCGAACATCCCCCAGTCGCGGTACATCCTGCCGTCCTACGTCGAGCGCACCAGCTACGGCGTCAAGGAGTCGAACCCGTACAACAAGCTGTACGAAGAGCGGGTCATCTTCCTCGGCGTGCAGGTGGACGACGCGTCGGCCAACGACGTGATGGCCCAGCTGCTGCACCTCGAGCACGAGGACCCGGACCGCGACATCCTGATCTACATCAACTCGCCGGGTGGCTCGTTCACCTCGCTGATGGCGATCTACGACACGATGCAGTTCGTCCGCCCGGACATCCAGACGTACTGCCTCGGCCAGGCCGCCTCGGCCGCCGCGGTGCTGCTGTCGGCCGGCACGCCGGGCAAGCGCTACGCGCTGCCGAACTCGCGCGTGCTGATCCACCAGCCGGCCACCGAGGGCACCTACGGGCAGGTCTCCGACCTGGAGATCCAGGCGAACGAGATCCAGCGGGTGCGGCGCCAGATGGAGGTCATCCTGGCCCACCACACCGGCAAGGACGCGGACCAGATCCGCAAGGACATCGAGCGCGACAAGATCCTGACCGCCGAAGAGGCCAAGTCGTACGGCATCATCGACGAGGTGCTGCCGTACCGTAAGGCGTCGGCTCTTTAGGCAGATCCGCCAGGCCGGTGTGTGTCGAGAAGACGACACACACCGGCATCCTGGTTTAGGGTCGTCCTCTGACGTGCTCCCGGAGTTCGTGGGTGTTCCCGCTCGCGGCATCGGACGGGTACCGTCAGTGGCAATGCGTGAGGCTCCGCTCGGTCACCCTCGACCGGGGGTCGCACCGTCGCAACACACGTCAGGCGCGGAAACCCGCGCCGGAGGGGACGAGGTCAACGGCCATGGCACGGATCGGTGACGGCGGAGACCTGCTCAAGTGTTCTTTCTGCGGGAAGAGCCAGAAGCAGGTGAAGAAGCTCATTGCCGGCCCCGGGGTCTACATCTGCGATGAGTGCATCGACCTCTGCAATGAGATCATCGAGGAGGAGCTGGCCGAGGCCGGCGACGTCAAGCTCGACGAGCTGCCCAAGCCCGCCGACATCCACGAGTTCCTCGAGCAGTACATCATCGGCCAGGAAGACGCCAAGCGGACGCTGGCGGTGGCGGTCTACAACCACTACAAGCGGATCCAGGCGGACGACAAGGCCGGCCCGAAGGACTCCAAGGAGGAGTCGGTCGAGCTCGCGAAGTCGAACATCCTGATGCTCGGTCCCACCGGGTGCGGCAAGACCTACCTGGCGCAGACGCTCGCGAAGCTCCTGAACGTGCCGTTCGCCATCGCGGACGCCACGGCGCTGACCGAAGCGGGTTACGTCGGCGAGGACGTCGAAAACATCCTGCTCAAGCTCATCCAGGCGGCGGATTACGACGTCAAGCGGGCCGAGACCGGGATCATCTACATCGACGAGGTCGACAAGATCGCCCGCAAGAGCGAGAACCCCTCGATCACCCGGGACGTCTCCGGCGAAGGCGTCCAGCAGGCGCTGCTGAAGATCCTCGAGGGCACCACCGCCTCGGTCCCGCCGCAGGGCGGCCGCAAGCACCCGCACCAGGAGTTCATCCAGATCGACACGACGAACGTGCTGTTCATCGTGGCCGGCGCGTTCGCCGGGCTGGAGAAGATCATCAACGAGCGGGTCGGGAAGCGTGGCCTCGGCTTCGGCGCGGAGATCCGCACCAAGTCCGAGATCGAGGAGAGCGACGTCTTCTCGGACACCATGCCCGAGGACCTGATCAAGTTCGGGCTGATCCCGGAGTTCATCGGCCGTCTCCCGGTCGTGGCGACGGTCAACCACCTGGACAAGGACTCGCTGGTCAACATCCTCACCCAGCCCCGCAACGCCCTGGTGAAGCAGTACAAGAAGCTCTTCGAGATGGACAACGTCGAGCTCGAGTTCACCAAGACCGCGCTCGAGGCCATCGCCGACCAGGCGGTCCTGCGCGGGACCGGTGCCCGCGGGCTGCGTGCGATCATGGAAGAAGTGCTCCAGCCGGTGATGTACGACATCCCGAGCCGCGACGACGTGGCGAAGGTCGTCATCACCGAGCAGACCGTCCGGGAAAACGTGAACCCGACGATCGTCGCCCGGCAGCCGACGCGGCGCGCGCGCAGCGAGCGCGGCGAGAAGTCGGCGTGACGCCGGCCGTCTCCGGGCCGCCCGGCCCGGAGACCCGACAGGAAAGCTGAATGACTGCTGACTCCTTCCCGGGTTCCGGGGCCGCGCCCGGTGGCGTGCAAGCGCCGCCGCCGCCGGCCCCGGAACCCGCCGGGACCACCACCCCGGCCGGGCCGGTCCTGGGGTTCCGTGAGCTGAGCGAGCGCGTGATCGCGTCCGTTGCCGAGCGGTGCCCGTGGCTGCACCGGGTGCTGATGGGCATGCTGGCCGTGTTCACCGGTACGTGTGTCGTCGCCGTCGTGTCCCGGCTGTCGCCGTTGCCGCTGCTCCCCGTGCCGTTGTTCGTCGTCGCGGCGTACGGGCTTCGGCAGGCCCGCGGCGTGACCGAGCGGCGTCAGCTGTTCAACTGGGTCCTGCTGTTCGCGCTGGCGACCATCGTCGGCTTCTGGCTCATCGCCGTCGTCGGCCGTTGGGTGGAGTGAAGTTCCGACGTCGTAGGGTTTGAAGCCGACGCCGGTTGGGTATGAAAATCCTGTGGTAGATGCCCTCAGACCGTTCCGGCATCCGGCACTCTTCTATCGTGGTGACAGCGAGTACCTGGACGGTGTCATCCCGTTCCTCCTCGAAGGTCTCGACCGGGGTGAACCTGCGGCCGTCGCCGTTCCCGGCCGCAACCTGCTGCTGATCGAGAAGGCCCTGGAAGACCGGGCCGGCGACGTCCGCCTGATCGACATGCAGCGGGCGGGCCGCAACCCCGGCGCCATCCTGCCGTCGGTGCTGCACGCCTTCGCCGGCGGGCACGACGGCCCGGTGCGCATCGTCGGCGAGCCGATCTGGGCCGGCCGCACGGACTCGGAGTACCCGGCGTGCGTGGTGCACGAAGCCCTCATCAACAACGCCTTCGCGGGGCGTGACCTGGCGGTGCTCTGCCCGTACGACGTCGGGGAACTGCCGCCGCCGGTCCTGGCCGACGCCGAGCGGACCCACCCGGAGCTGTGGGGCCTGGCCGGGCCGTTCACCAGCCCGCGCTTCGACCCCGACGGCGTCCGGGCGGACTTCACCCGGCCGCTCGAGCCGCCACCGGGCGCGGTCGAGCGCGGGTTCGACATCGGGCAGCTGGCGTCGCTGCGCGGCTTCGCGGAGATCTGGGCGGCCCGGCACGGCCTGCGCCGCCCCCGCCGCGACGACTTCGCGCTGGCGATCGCCGAGCTGACCACGAACAGCGTCCTCTACGGCGGCGGCACCGGCGTGCTGCGGTTGTGGGCGGAGGCGTCGCACGTGGTCGGCGAGGTCAGCGACGACGGCACGATCGCCGAGCCACTGGCCGGCCG
The DNA here is from genome assembly GCF_026017845.1 of Amycolatopsis mediterranei. Lineage (NCBI taxonomy): Bacteria > Bacillati > Actinomycetota > Actinomycetes > Pseudonocardiales > Pseudonocardiaceae > Amycolatopsis > Amycolatopsis mediterranei. The sequence goes on along the minus strand of NZ_CP100416.1, from coordinate 7,713,609 downwards.
CATCCCGCCGGCGGCGACCACCCTCGGCGGCCGCGGACTCCTGCTGGTCAACCGCCTGGCCGACCTGGTCCGCACGTACTGGGTCCCGGGCCGCACCACGACCCGCATCCACTTCACCCGCTGACCCCGTACCCGCACGGACGACACGCGTACCTGCACGGACGACACGCGTACCTGCACGGACGACACGATGCGGGCCTGTCCTGCCGTCGTGTCGTCCGTTGCGGTACGCGTGTCGTCCGGCTGGGTACGCGTGTCGTCCGGGTCAGTCCGCGCGGGGGACGTGCTTGCCGAGGAAGCTGATCAGGCTGGGGACCACCGTGCGGTTGAACGGGTCGCCGTGCTTGCCGTGGGCGGTGTGCGCGACCGCCGGGTGGGCCGCGTCGATGTAGCGGCGGACGCCGGTGATGAACGAGTCCTCCGTGCCGCACCAGATGCCGTTGGCCACGCTCTTGGTCTCGTCGATGTGCCGCAGCGGGTCCAGGGACGTCCAGTCCTGGATGCCGGTGAAGATGTGCCGCTTGGCCATCTCCGGCCACGACGTGATCAGCGCCGGGGCCAGTGTCGCGACGGCGGCGGGCGGCTGGCGCCGCTCGACCCGGCGGCGCGTGTACAGCAGCGCGCCGAAGCCGCCCATCGACATGCCCGTGCAAGCGAACGGCAGACCCGCCGGCCCGGCGAAGCCGCGGGCCCGCAGCCACTGCGGGACCTCCTCCAGCAGCATGGCCATCGGGTCGTCGCCAGGGTGCACCTGGTGCCAGTAGTTGTCGCCGCCGTCGACGGCCACGAAGCCGAACGCCGGGACCGCCTTGCGGGCGACGTCGCTGGCGAGTTGCTTGAGCGTGCCGGTGGGCACGGCGCTGCGGGCGTTGCCGTGCAGGCCGTGCAGCGCGAGCGAGATCGGCAGCCCCTTCGGCGGGGTCTTCGACGGCAGGATGAACACCAGGTCGACCATCCGGCCGCGCGCGGCGGAGTAGACGCGCTCGACGCGCGTGCTGCCCAGCTGGGTGGTCGGGTTCGACGACGTCACGCCGACCGTCCGCTGCAGGGCCTGGCTGAAGGGCAGCTTGCCGGTCGCGGTGCCGACGGCCAGCCCGGTCACGGCCAGCCCGGACGCGCCCGCGATCAGCACCGACCGGCGGCTGAGCCACCGCCGGGCGCCCTGGACCGCCTCGACGACCGCTCCGGCCGGTTCCGCGTCCCCGTTTTGCTCGTTCACCCTGTCTCCATCCCCCTGCCCCTCATCAAGGACGCCGCGCACCCGCTCCGCGTTCCCTCGCGTCCCCATCCACCGGGTTATTCGTTCTGACCCTGCCCGGCGTTTCCGGTCCTCGCGCGCCAAGCCGCCCGCGCGGCCTCGGCCGAGCGCCCGGCCTCCTCCACAGTGTCCCCGAGCCCCACCGCCATGGTGATCCCGAGGGGGATCAAAATGTGGTCTATGCCCTGTTCACCGGGGCCGAAGTGCCCCGACGCCTCCAGTGTGACGAATCCGTGCAGCGCACTCCAGAGCTGGGCGGCCGCCTGGTACTCGTCCGCGGGCCGGAACCGGCCGGCCGCGATGGCCCGTTCGGTCGCCCGGACGATGTGGGCGAACGCTTCCAGCCCCTCCTCGGCGGCTTCGCGGCCTTCCGCGGTGGTGAGGTCGGACAGCGTCGCCCGCTTGCCGCCGGGAGCGGACTGGCCGAACGTCACCGCGAACAGCTGCGGCTGCTCGGCGACCGCCTGCCGGTAGGTGCGGGCCAGGCTGAAGATGTCGGCCACCGGGTCGTCGGTCTCCCCGACCTCGGCCAGCCACTCCGACAGGCGCAGGAAGCCGGCCCGCGCGACCTCGTCGACCAGCGCGGCCATGCCGCCGAAGTGCGTGTAGACCGCCATCGTCGAGGCGCCGACCTCCGCGGCCAGCTTGCGGGCCTGCAGGGCTTCGGGGCCGTTCTCGTCGAGCAAGCGGATGGCGGCCTCCACGAGCCGGGCCTTGACGTCGGTCGCACGCGGTTTGGGGCTCATGCTTGCCAGTATCCCATAACTCTGTTATACCTGCATGTATAACCAAGTTATGGAAGCCCTGGAGGGGTCAGATGGGCAACAAGTTCCTCGAAGGCAACTTCGCTCCGGTCAGCCGGGAGCACACGATCACCGGGCTCGACGTCACCGGGCGGATCCCGGAGTTCCTCGACGGCCGGTACCTGCGCAACGGCCCGAACCCGCTCTCCGAGGTGGATCCGGCGGCCTACCACTGGTTCATGGGCGACGGCATGGTCCACGGCGTGCGCCTGCGCGACGGGAAGGCCGAGTGGTACCGCAACCGGTGGATCCGCAACCCCGCCGTCGCGGCGGCGCTGAACGGCGAAGACGCGAGCCGGTTCTGCGGGCTGGACGCGCTCGGCGCCAACACCAACGTCATCGGCCACGCGGGCAAGACCCTCGCCCTGGTCGAGGCGGGCGCGCCGATCTACGAGCTGACCGACGAGCTGGACACCGTCGGCCGCTGCGACTTCGACGGCACGCTCCCCGGCGGCTACACCGCCCACCCCAAGCGCGACCCGCGCACCGGCGAGCTGCACGCCGTCTCGTACTTCTTCGGCATGGGGAACAAGGTCCAGTACTCGGTGATCGACGCGGCCGGCCGCGTCCGCCGCACGGTCGACGTCGAGGTCACCGGGTCGCCGATGATGCACGACTTCTCGCTGACCGAGAACCACGTCGTCTTCTACGACCTGCCGGTGACGTTCAACGCCGAGATGGCGGTCGCCGCCAGCGTGCCCGCCGCGCTGCGCACGCCGGCGAAGCTGGTGGTGTCGGCCATGGTCGGCAAGGTCCGCGTGCCGGACCCGGTGACCGCGATGATGGCCGGCAAGATCGGAGCGAACGGCGGCCTGCCCTACCGCTGGAACCCGAAGTACCCGGCGCGGATCGGCATCATGCCGCGCGAGGGCGGCACCGGTGACGTCCGGTGGTTCGACGTCGAGCCGTGCTACGTCTTCCACCCGCTCAACGCCTACGACGACGGCGACAGCGTCGTGCTCGACGTCGTCCGCCACCCGAAGATGTTCGACCGCGAGCTGCACGGCCCGGACGAAGGCGGCCCGACCCTGGACCGCTGGACGGTCGACCTGGCCGCGGGCAAGGTGCTCGAGGAGCGCCTCGACGACCGCGGCCAGGAGTTCCCGCGCGTCGACGAGCGCCTGGTCGGCCGCCGCCACCGCTACGGCTACGCGATGTCGGCCGACGGCGGCGCGGACCCCGGCGGCTCGCTGTACAAGCACGACTTCCACACCGGCGCGCGGCACGAGCGCGCGTTCGGCGCGGGCCGCCAGCCGGGCGAGTTCGTGTTCGTCCCCCGCCACGACGACGCGGCGGAGGACGACGGCGTCCTGATGGGCTTCGTGTTCGACCCGGCGACGCAGCGCAGCGACCTGACGATCTTGGACGCCGGCACGCTGGAGACGGTGGCCGCGATCCACCTGCCGGACCGCGTGCCCAACGGCTTCCACGGCAACTGGGTCGCCTCGGTCTAGGTCAGGATGCGGTGGTCACCGGTGTAGAGGTTCATCGAGTCGCCGCGGAGGAAGCCGACCAGGGTCATGCCGTTCTCCTCGGCCAGCTCCACCGCCAGTGACGACGGTGCCGAGACCGCGGCCAGCAGCCCGATGCCCGCCATCGCGGCCTTCTGGACCAGCTCGAACGACGCGCGTCCGGACACCAGCAGGCCGTGGCCGGGCGCCGGGATCCGGCCTTCGAGGACCGCCCAGCCGAGCACCTTGTCCACCGCGTTGTGCCGGCCGACGTCCTCCCGGACGACGTCGATCTCGCCGTCCGGGGTGAACAGGGCCGCCGCGTGGAGGCCGCCGGTGCTGGCGAACACCTTCTGCCGGGCGCGCAGCGCGTCCGGCAGCGCGGACAACGTCTCGCTCTTCACCGTGAACGGCGCCTCGGCGGGGGCGAAGCGGGTGCGGAGCTTGACCGCGTCGAGCGCGGCCTTGCCGCAGACGCCGCACGACGACGTCGTGTAGAAGTTGCGCTCGACGCCGGTGTCCGGCGGCGGGACGCCGTCGGCCAGCGCGATGTCCAGCACGTTGTAGGTGTTGCGGCCCTGGTCGTCGACGCCGTCGCAGTAGCGGGCGGCGGCGATGTCCTCGCGGCCCCCGATCACGCCTTCGGACAGCAGGAAGCCGTGGGCCAGTTCGACGTCGTGGCCGGGTGTGCGCATGGTGACCGCCAGCGCCCGCCCGCCGACCCGCAGCTCCAGGGGCTCTTCGGCCGCCAGCGCGTCGGGGCGGCGCCGGTCCCCGGTCGCGGAGATCCGCCGTACCGGCCTGCGCACGGTCACCCTGCCCATCAGCACACCTTTCGCTGCCCGAAAGTTCGACACTCGTATGGTGCAACACCGGGTATTTAGTAATACATTCCCACCATCATCCCCAGAATACGGAGGGAACCGATGGCTCTCGGCTTCCTGGACCGATCCCGGATCGTGGCACCCCCAAGCTGGACGCGCTGGCTGGTGCCGCCGGCGGCCCTGTCGGTCCACCTGTCGATCGGGCAGGCCTACGCGTGGAGCGTCTTCAAGACCCCGCTCGAGAAGACGCTGCACCTCAACGGCACGCAGAGCTCGCTGCCGTTCCAGCTCGGCATCGTCATGCTGGGGCTCTCCGCGGCGTTCGGCGGCACGCTCGTCGAGAAGAACGGCCCGCGCTGGGCGATGTTCGTGTCGATGTGCTGCTTCGCCAGCGGATTCCTCGTCTCCGCCCTCGGCGTGGCGACCGGGCAGTTCTGGCTGGTCGTCCTCGGCTACGGCGGCATCGGCGGCATCGGGCTCGGCATCGGCTACATCTCCCCGGTCTCGACGCTGATCAAGTGGTTCCCGGACCGGCCGGGCATGGCCACCGGCATCGCGATCATGGGCTTCGGCGGCGGCGCGCTGATCGCCTCGCCGTGGTCTTCGTCGATGCTGGGCACCGCGCCGACGACGAGCACCATCGCGACGGCGTTCCTGATCCACGGCCTCGTCTACGCGGTGTTCATGTCGATGGGCTGGCTGCTCGTGCGGGTGCCGGCCGACGACTGGAAGCCGGCCGGCTGGCAGCCGAAGACCGACCACGGCAAGGCGATGATCAGCACGGCGAACGTCTCGGCCGCCAACGCGATCAAGACGCCGCAGTTCTGGTGCCTGTGGGTCGTCCTGTGCTTCAACGTCACGGCGGGCATCGGCATCCTGGAGAAGGCGTCGCCGATGATCCAGGACTTCTTCAAGGGCACGTCGACGCCGGTGGGCGTGGCCGCGGCGGCGGGGTTCGTCGCGCTGCTGTCGCTGTGCAACATGCTCGGCCGGTTCGTCTGGTCGTCCACTTCGGACCTGGTGGGGCGCAAGAACATCTACCGCACCTACCTCGGCGTTGGCGCGGTGCTGTACCTGGTGATCGCGCTGACGCAGAACTCCTCGAAGCTCGTGTTCATCCTGTGCGCGATGGTGATCCTGTCGTTCTACGGCGGCGGGTTCGCGACCGTCCCGGCGTACCTGAAGGACCTCTTCGGCACCTACCAGGTGGGCGCGATCCACGGCCGGCTGCTCACGGCGTGGTCGGTGGCGGGCGTGCTCGGCCCGCTGATCGTCAACCGCATCGCCGACAGCGAGAAGGCGGCGGGCAAGTCCGGCCCGGACCTGTACACGACGTCGTTCTACATCATGATCGGCCTGCTCGTGGTCGGCTTCGTGGCCAACGAGCTGGTGCGCCCGGTCAAGGAGAAGTACCACGAGCCGGTCCGCGAGGCCGTGAGGAGCGAAGCGTGATGAGCGAACCGTCGACGAAGCCCAACCGGGTGCCGCTGATCGTGCTGGCGTGGGCGTGGGTGGTGCTTCCCTTCGGGTACGGGGTGTACCAGCTCTTCCTGAAGCTGGTCCAGCTGTTCGGCTGATGCGGCGACCGGATGGCCATCCACTTTGGACACCGAGTCGTTAACGCCGAGGAGGTCGCCGCGGCCGTCGTTCACCTCGCCTCGGCCGAGGCGAGGTGGACCTCCGGGACGACCCTCGACCTCTACGGAGCCTCGCACCTGCGAATGTGACTCGGGTCTCACTCGTGCAGCGGTGGCTGGGGCCCGGGCGTCCAGAGAGGCGTGCATCCACTGGGGAAGATCGTCGTCGCCGGGCTGGCCCTCGTCGTGCTGGGCGGCACCGCCTACGGCTACACGAACCTCCGCGCCCTCGACGAGGTGACGCGCGACAGCGTGATCGACGCGGACGGCGAGACGAAGCCGGGGGAGCAGCCCGCCGACGGCTCGCTCGACATCCTGCTGGTCGGCCGGGACGCGCGCGAAGACAACCAGGGCAAGCCGCTGGCGCCCGAGGTGCTGCGCGAGCTGCGGGCCGGCGCCAACGGCGACGACCTCACCGACACCCTCATCGTGCTGCGGATCCCGAACGGCACCAAGGAGGTGAAAGCGTTTTCCATCCCCCGCGACAGCTACGTCTCGATGGCGGGCGGGAAGGGCAAGATCAACGCCGCGTTCGGGCGGGCGAAGGCGGCCGAAGCGGGGCGGCTGCGCAAGGCGGGCGAGACCGACAAGGCGAAGATCAACCAAGGCGCGCTCACCGCCGGGCGGCGAGCGACGCGCCAGGCGGTCGAGGACCTCACCGGCGTGAAGATCGACCACTTCGCCGAGGTCAACCTGCTCAGCTTCTACGAGATCAGCAAGGCCATCGGCGGCGTCGAGGTCTGCCTGAAGGAAGCCACCAAGGACAAGAACTCGGGCGCGGACTTCCAGGCCGGGCCGCAGCGCGTCGCGGGTGCGGACGCGCTCGCCTTCGTCCGGCAGCGTGACGGCCTCCCGGGCACCGACCTCGCCCGCGTCCGGCGCCAGCAGGTGTTCCTCGCCGGGCTGGCCCGGCAGGTGCTCTCGGCGGGCACGCTGGCCGATCCGGGGAAGCTGTCGGACCTGATCGACGCGGTGAAGCGCTCGGTGGTGCTGGACGACTCGTGGAACCTCCTCGACTTCGTCGGGCAGATGCGCGGGGTCAGCGGCGGCGGGATCCAGTTCGCGACGATCCCGGTCGGCAACGTCGACTACCGCTACGACCCGGCGAATCCCCGGGCGACGGCGGTGCAGGTCGACCCGGCGGCGGTGAAGGCCTTCGCGGCGAGCCTGATCGGCAGCCCGGCCCCGGCGACGTCCGGCGCGCCGGCCGCGTCGACCGCCCCGGCTGCCCCGGTCACCGTCGACGTCTCCAACGCGGGCCCGAAGGAGGGCCTCGCCACCCGCGTCGCGGGGGTCCTGCGGGACAAGGGGTTCACTTCGCGCGCGACCGGCAACTCGGACACCCGGCGGACGTCGCTGGTCCGCTTCGGCCCCGCACTGGCCGAGCGCGGCGCCGAGGTGGCGAAGCTGCTGGGCGGGCTGACGACGCAGCAGTCCGCGTCGGTGCCTGCCGGGCACATCGAGGTGCTGCTCGGGACGGTCTACTCCGGACCCGGCGTGTCCGCCGGCGGCGGCGCTCCCGCGGGCGGCACGGACGAGCCGATCACTTCGAACGGCGTCGTTTGTGTGTACTGACCCACAGGAGAATTGATCGACGGCGAAGTTCCGGATTTTCCGTCGAATCCCTGAAATGCGCGGGGAATTCCCGCGACGATCGTCCCGACTGGACCACGGTGGACCACCCGGGTCAGTGGTCTTGACGCTGCCGCACTGGTGAGGCAGTGTGCGGGGACCGTCGGCGCGGGTAGGACCACGTGACGGTCGAAAGTTCACCCGATCGGTGGGCGATCTTGGAAAATCGATTTCAGGGATTACGGAAAGTCCGGGATTTATGCGCAGCAGTGTCGCCCGGGGTGGGTGGATCTTGCCCGTCCTCGCTTCAGCCGTTCTTTGTGCCGGGTGCCAATCGGCGTCCGCTTCGGTGCACTACTCGGGCGCGATAGACGCCTGCCGGCTGCCAGGGCCGAACGCGCAAGCGCAGCTCGCGCCCAAGACCGTCGAGATACCGGTCGACTCGGTGAAGGCCGCCGAGTCCAAGGTCATCCCCGCCGACCACGCCAGCGAGGGCAACGAGGTCACCACCTGCCGGCGCCTGTTCGCGCGCGACCTCGGCGGCGGCAAGCCCAACCTGCAGGACTACCGGCTCGTCACGATCGCCGTCGTGCGTTTCACGCAGTCCGACGCGGACGAGGCCGCCGCCAAGGCCAGCCAGCTGATGACCGACGCGCTCGGCGACCACTCGGGCGTCCGGCTCGCCACCGGGGTCGGCGACGAGGCCGGGTTCTCCGAGCAGTGGGCCGCCGTGCGCACCGGGAACGTCGTTCTCGGCCTGGCCGTCGCCGACGGCGGGACCGAGGCCGCGCTGATCCCGCCCGCCACGCTGGACAACGTCCAGGCCGTGGTCACGGACATGACCAGCACCCTGCAGAAGGAGTTTCAGGGCTGAGGTTCCGCCCGGACCGGTTCTGCCCGGACCGGTTCGAGCCGCACGACGATCGCCTTCGACACCGGCGTGTTCGACTTGTCCGCCACCGAGTCCAGCGGCACCAGCGCGTTCGCCTCCGGGAAGTACGCCGCCGCGCAGCCGCGCGCGGTCGGGTACGCGACGACCCGGAACGCCGGCGCCCGGCGTTCCGGGTCGTCGCGCCACTCGGAGACCAGGTCGACCATGGCACCGTCGGCCAACCCGAGCGCCGCGAGGTCGTCGGGGTTCACCAGCACCACGCGGCGGGCGTTCTCGATCCCGCGGTAGCGGTCCGAGAGGCCGTAGATCGTGGTGTTGTACTGGTCGTGGCTGCGCATCGTCTGCAGCAGCAGCCGGCCCGCGGGGACCTGCGGGTATTCGAGCTCCGACACCGTGAAGTTGCCCTTGCCGTTCGCGGTCCCGGTGAACTCGCGGGAGTCGCGCGGGGCGTGCGGCAGCACGAAGCCGTCCGGCTCGCGGACGCGGCGGTTGTAGTCGTGGCAGCCCGGCACGACCCGCGAGATCCGGTCGCGGATCAGGTCGTAGTCGGTCTCGAACGTCCGCCACGGCACGGCGTGACCCGCCCCGAAGAGCTTCTCGGCCAGCCGGCAGACGATGGCGACCTCCGAGAGCAGGTGCTCGCTCGCCGGCTTCAGGCGGCCGCGCGAGGTGTGCACCTGCGACATCGAGTCCTCGACCGTGACGAACTGCTCGCCGCCGGCCTGGACGTCGCGTTCGGTGCGGCCGAGCGTCGGCAGGACGAGCGCGGTGCGGCCGTGCACGACGTGCGAGCGGTTGAGCTTCGTCGACACGTGGACGGTCAGCGAGCAAGAGCGCAGCGCCTTTTCGGTCAGCTGCGAATCCGGCGTCGCCGACGCGAAGTTGCCGCCGACGGCGAAGAACACCTTGCCGCGGCCGTCGCGCATCGCCCGGATCGCGTCGACGGTGTCGAAGCCGTGCTTGCGGGGGACCTCGATGCCGAATTCGCCCGCGAGGGCGTCCATGAAGGACTGCGGCATCTTCTCCCAGATGCCCATCGTCCGGTCGCCCTGGACGTTCGAGTGCCCGCGCACCGGGCACAGGCCCGCGCCCGGCTTGCCGATCATCCCGCGCATCAGGGCGAGGTTCGCGATCTCGGAGATCGTCGGCACCGCGTGCTTGTGCTGCGTGAGGCCCATCGCCCAGCAGTAGATGGTGCGCTCGGAGGAGGCGATCATCCGCGCGACGCGCTCGATCTGCGCGCGCGGGAGGCCGGTCGCGCGCTCGATCTCCGGCCAGCCGACCTCCTGGAGGTGCTTCGCGTAGTCGTCGAAGCCCTCGGTGACCCGGTCGACGAACTCGCGGTCGACGATCGCGCCGGGCGCCTCGGCCTCCCAGGCCAGCAGCAGGTGCCCGACGGCCTGGAACAGCGCCAGGTCGCCGCCGAGGCGGACCTGGGCGAACTCGTCGGCCAGCGGGGTGCCCTTGCCGACGACGCCGCGGACGTTCTGCGGGTTCTTGAACCGCATCAGCCCGGCCTCGGGCAGCGGGTTGACGGCGATGATCTTCGCGCCGTTGCCCTTCGCCTCCTCCAGCGCCGAGAGCATCCGCGGGTGGTTGGTGCCCGGGTTCTGCCCGACGACGACGATGAGGTCGGCGTGGTGGATGTCGGCCAGGCTCACCGAGCCCTTGCCGATGCCGGTGGTCGCCGCCAAGGCCGCGCCGGAGGACTCGTGGCACATGTTGGAGCAGTCCGGCAGGTTGTTGGTGCCGAAGGAACGCACCAGCAGCTGGTAGAGGAACGCGGCCTCGTTGCTGGTGCGGCCGGAGGTGTAGAAGATCGCCTCGTCCGGGTCGGTCAGCGCCTTCAGCTCGCCCGCGACCAGCTCGAACGCGTCGTCCCAGGAGATCGGCTCGTAGTGCGTCGCGCCCTCGCGCAGCACGAACGGCTCGGTGATCCGGCCCTGCTGGCCCAGCCAGTAGTCGGTCCTGGTCTCCAGGTCGGCGATCGGGTGGGCGGCGAAGAAGTCCCGGTCCACGCGCCGTTTCGTGGCCTCCTCGGCGACGGCCTTGGCGCCGTTTTCGCAGAACTCGGCCAGCTTGCGCTTCTCGCCGTCGACCTCGCGGGGTTCCGGCCACGCGCAGCCCGGGCAGTCGAAGCCTTCGCGCTGGTTCAGCAGCCGCAGCGCCTTGATCGTCCGGCCGGTGCCCATCTGCTCGACGCTGCGCGCGAGTGACACGGCGACGCCCGGTATCCCGGCCGCCCAGCCCTTCGGCTTGCCCACCTCGAGGCGGGTTTCGTCCACGTCCTGCGCCGGCGCTTCACGGGTCATGCGTTCATCGTGCGCCTTGATGATCGCCCGGCGCCACGAGGGTCAAGCCTTTTCCGTGCGCAGCCCCCGGTCGGCGACGGTGACCACGAGCAGCAGCCCGCTGATGACGACCAGCGCGACGGCCAGCCGGTGCAGGCCGGCGGAGTCGGCGTGCGGGCCGTAGCAGAGCGCGATGAGCGTCGAGGCCACGATCGCGCCGAGGTACTGGGCGGTGCGGAAGAGGCCGCTCGCGGTGCCCATCTGCTCGGCGGGTGCCTCGCGGTAGAGCGTCGTCTGGTTCGCGACGCTGGTCAGGCCTTGGGCCAGGCCGAACAGCGCGGCCAGAGCGAGCAGCGCGCCGACCCAGGTGCCGTCGTGGACGAGCAGCAGCAGCGCCGAGCCGCCGGCCAGCGCCACGGCGACGGTGATCAGCCGTGCCTTGATGCCGGACGCGCGCCCGGAGAACGCCGCGGCGCAGACGGCGGTGCCCGACATCGGCAGCAGCATCAGCCCGGCGGCTTCCTCGGACAGCCGCCGCGTGGTCTCCAGCCACTGGACGTACCCGAACATGATCGCGTAGATGGCCATGAAGCTGAGCGCCTGCCGCAGGTAGGTCCGGAGGATCGCGCCGTTGGCCGCGAGCATCCGCAGGTCGAGGAAGGGCGCGTCGCGCCGGAGCTCGACCAGCGTGAAGGCGGTCCCGAAGGCGGCGACGACGGCCAGCAGCCAGACCTCGGCGCCGGGGTCCATCAGGAAGAACAGGAGGGCGAGCAGGGTCGCGGAGAACAGCGCGATGCCGAGCACGTCGATCCGGGTGGCGGTGCGCTCGCCGCGGTCGTCCTTCGGCACCCACAGCAGGGCCAGGACCAGCGACAGCCCGGCGAGCGGGATGTTCACCGCGAAGATCGCCGGCCAGCCGAAGAAGCCGATCAGCAGCCCGCCCAACGTGGGGCCGATCACCATGACCGTCTGCGCGGACATCGACAGGACCGACAGCACCCGGGCGGGCACGCCCTGCCCGGTCGCCTCGGCGTGGTGGCGCAGCACGGCCATCGCGGCCGGGAACCCGGCGCAGGTGCCCAGGCCCAGGACGACGCGCACGCCGGTGAGCCAGCCGACGGAGAGCGGGATCATGCCCGCGATGCCGGCGATGATCACCAGCGTCGCGCCGCCGAGCAGGACACGGCGGGCGCCGTGGCGGTCGACCAGCAGGCCGACCACCGGCTGCCCGACCGCGGTGGCCAGGTAGAGGGCCGAGATCAGCCAGGCCGTCTGGCCGGGGCCGGCGCCGAAGCTCTGCCCGATCGGCACGAGCGCGACGGCGATGAGGGTGGAGTTGATCGGGTTGAGCACCGCGCCGGCCACCAGCGGGGTGACCAGGCGGGCGCCGAACTTCGGGGGAGCGGTGACGGTGCTCGTGAGGGACTCCTTCAGTGCTGGGCGACGCGTTGCAGCAGGGGCAGCGCGCGGGTGACGGCGTCGAGTTCGGCCGGCGACAGCTCGTCCACCAGTGCCCGGGCCAGCCACTCGTCGCGGTGCTGGAAGACGCCCCGGACGGTGTCGGTGCCGGATTCGGACAGGCTGATCACCACGCGGCGCCGGTCGGCCGGGTCGGGGGTGCGGGCGAGGTAGCCGAGCTCGTCGAGGACGCCGAGGGTGGCGGCCATCGACTGCTGCCGCACGTGCTCGGCGGCGGCCAGCTCACCCTGCGTGGCGGGGCCTTCGCGGTAGAGCCGGTTGAGCACGGCGGACTGCGAAGGCGTCAGGATGCCGGCGTTGTCGACCTGGCGCAGCCGGCGGTGCAGCTGCCCGACGACGGCGCGGATCCAGCCGGCGCTCTCGGCGACGTGCGGAGGTACTTCACCCATACACACAGTTTAACTGTTCAGTCCAGACTGTGCATCTGGGAGGCGGCGGGCTCCTATTTCGGGTAGCCGTCGAGGGCCGGGTACCTCAGGCCACCCCGGCCCATCAGGTCCGGGCGGCGAGCGTTACCCGAAGTACGCGAACTCGTTGACGCCGACGCCCTGGAGCTGGTGCACGATGATCGCCGCGGCGACCAGCCCGACCACGATGAGCAGGGCCAGCACGCCCGGCCAGCGGCTTTGCCCCGGCTGCTGGACACCGCCCGACCGGCGCTCGCGCTTGCGGCGCTTCTTCAGGTCCTTCTTCGCGCCCAGCCAGGCGTCCCGCTGGGCGTGCTTCTGCCAGTCCGGGTTCATCAGGTCCGGGTGCGTCTCGAGCCGCCGGTCGTCCGGATCCTGCGGCTGCTGGGGCTCTGCCATCGTCGGAGTGCCTTCCCCCTGGGTGACCCGCCGTGACGGGTTCGTAGACTTGTCCATTGTGACCGAGAACGCTCCGCAGCAGACCACCGACCTTCCGGGTGCCTGGGACCCGGCCGCCGAGGAAGCCCCGATGTACGACCGCTGGGTAGCGGCCGGGTACTTCACGGCCGACGCTTCGTCGGGGAAGCCGCCGTTCTCGATCGTACTGCCGCCCCCGAACGTCACCGGCAGCCTGCACATGGGGCACGCCCTCAACCACACCCTGATGGACGCGATGAGCCGCCGCCGTCGCATGCAGGGCTACGAGGTGCTGTGGCTGCCCGGCATGGACCACGCGGGCATCGCGACGCAGAACGTCGTCGAGCGGCAGCTGGCCGGCGAGGGCCTTTCGCGCCACGACCTGGGCCGCGAGAAGTTCGTCGAGCGCGTCTGGGAGTGGAAGGCCGAGTACGGCGGCAAGATCCTCGGCCAGATGAAGCGCCTCGGCGACGGCGTCGACTGGTCGCGTGAGCGGTTCACCATGGACGAGAACCTCTCGAAGGCCGTTCAGACGGTGTTCAAGAACTTCTTCGACGAGGGCCTGATCTACCGGGCCGAGCGGATCATCAACTGGTGCCCGCGCTGCCAGACGGCGCTGTCGGACATCGAGGTCGACCACAACGACGACGACGGCGAGCTCGTCTCGATCCGCTACGGCGACGGCGACAACGCCATCGTGGTGGCCACCACCCGCGCCGAGACGATGCTGGGCGACACCGCGGTCGCCGTCCACCCGGACGACGAGCGGTACGCGCACCTGGTGGGCACCGAGGTCGAGCTGCCGCTGACCGGCCGCCGCATCCCGATCGTGGCCGACAAGCACGTCGACCCGGAGTTCGGCACCGGTGCGGTGAAGGTCACCCCGGCGCACGACCCGAACGACTTCGAGATCGGCCGCCGCCACGACCTGCCGATGCTGACGATCATGAACGAGCGCGCCCAGATCACCGCCCCGGGGCCGTTCGAGGGCCTCGACCGGTTCGAGGCGCGCCCGGCGGTCGTCGCCGCCTTGCGGGAGGCCGGCCGGATCGTCGCGGAGAAGCGGCCGTACGTGCACGCCGTCGGGCACTGCTCGCGCTGCGACACGGTGGTCGAGCCGCGGCTGTCGCTGCAGTGGTGGGTCAAGGTCGAGGAGCTGGCCAAGCTGGCCGGCGACGCGGTCCGCGACGGCCGCACCAAGATCCACCCGCCGGAGCTGGGCAAGCGCTACTTCGACTGGGTCGACAACATGCACGACTGGACGATTTCGCGCCAGCTGTGGTGGGGTCACCGCATCCCGGTGTACTACGGCCCGGACGGTGAAGTGGTGTGCGTCGGCCCGGACGAGCAGCCGCCGTCGGGCGAGGGCTGGACGCAGGACCCGGACGTGCTGGACACGTGGTTCTCGTCGGGCCTGTGGCCGATGTCGACGCTGGGGTGGCCCTCGTCTTCCGAGGACCTGGCCAAGTTCTACCCGACCAGTGTGCTGTCGACCGGCTACGACATCCTGTTCTTCTGGGTCGTCCGGATGATGATGTTCGGCGTGCACCAGATGGACGGCAAGCAGCCGTTCGACCACGTGTACCTGCACGGGCTGATCCGCGACGCGCAGGGCAAGAAGATGTCGAAGTCGCGCGGGAACGTGATCGACCCGCTGGAGTGGATGGACGCCTACGGCGCGGACGCGACCCGCTTCACGCTGGCCCGCGGCGCCAACCCGGGCGCGGACATGGCGCTGGCCGACGAGTGGGCGGCGGGGTCCCGCAACTTCTGCACGAAGCTGTGGAACGCGACGAAGTTCGCGATGATGAACGGGGCTTCGGTCGCTGCCCCCTTGCCTTCTGCCGGGGAGCTGACCGAAGCGGACCGCTGGATCCTGGGGCGTCTGGGCGCGCTCGTGTCCGAAGTGGACGGTCTGTTCGAGGACTTCCAGTTCGCGAAGGTGGCGGGCGCGCTCTACCAGTTCACCTGGAACGAGCTGTGCGACTGGTACCTGGAGCTGGCGAAGGTCCAGCTGTACCAAGGGGATGACGCGCGCGCCGCCGCGACGCGTTCGGTGCTGGGGCACGTGCTGGACACGGTGCTGAGGTTGCTGCACCCGTTCATCCCGTTCATCACGGAGAAGCTCTGGACGGCGCTGACCGGGGGCGAGTCCTTGGTGGTCGCGTCCTGGCCGGTGCCGTTCGAGGGTTACGCGGATGCTTCGGCCGACGCGCGCATCGCGGACGTCCAGAAGCTGGTGACGGAGATCCGCAGGTTCCGCGCGGACCAGGGCCTCAAGCCGGGCCAGAAGGTGGCGTCCCGCTTGGCGGGTTACGCGGGTGGTCACGAAGAAGCGGTCCGTTCGCTGGTCCGGTTGACCTCGCCTGCCGACGACTTCGCGGCGAGCGCGTCCCTGGAGGTCGCCTTGGCGGACGGCGTGGTGACCGTGGAGCTGGATCTCTCGGGCACGGTCGACGTGGCGGCAGAGCGCAAGAGGCTGGAGAAGGATCTGGCGGCGGCTCGGAAGGAGCTGACCCAGACGGAGGCGAAGCTGGGCAACGAGGCATTCATCGCGAAGGCCCCGGCCCCGGTGATCGACAAGATCAAGGTCCGCAAAGAAACGGCGGCGTCGGACATCGACCGCATCACGGCGCGGCTGGCGGCTCTGCCGGCTTCCTGAGGTTGTCGACGAGCCCGGCACTTCTCCACGGGAGTGCCGGGCTTTGTCGTACCCGAAGCCGGAAGCTGATCGGAAGCGGCTTGGTGACATCGCCCGCTGATCGGCGCGTTGAGGATGCCCAGGGGCTTCGCGGTCAGCGCCACCACCGCAGCGCCCACGTTGAAGTTGCCCGTCGTGCTGGCGTTCGCCCACGTCTTGGCCACGCTGATCAGCCAGGCTTTCTCGAGCTTATGCGCCTGGATGCCGGCCGCCATGCTGGTCGGCTGCGGCGCGGTGCTCCTCCAGCTCCGGAGTCAGCGAGAAGGAGCAGAAGCCGCCCGAGGGCTTGTCGCAGTTCATCGGAAAGGTGCTCGACCAGCTGACTTCTCGGCAGGCTTTCTGCCCGGCTCGGCGTCGGCCACCCGGGCATGATGGCCCATCGGCGATCCCGGATCCCGGCAACGCGCCGGGAAAGCCGTTCAGCCGGCCACCGTCTCCCGGGCCGCTTCGATCAACGCCACCAGCTCCGGCGTCAGCCGCCGGTTCGAGGGCGTCGCCAGGTACGTCTGCATCCGCGGTGAAGGATCCCGAAGCGGCCGGAAAGCCACTCCCGGCACCGGCAGCAGGTTCGCGTGCGCCCGGTAGAACACCGTCCAGTGTGGACGGCCGAACCCCAGCGTCCCCAACGTGTCCTGCGCCGTCGTGAATTCCTTGCCCAGGACCGGCTCGAAACCGGCCTTCCGGCAACACGAAACGACCAGGTCGTACAACGGCTGATTGCGCGAAGGCGGGCTCAACCGCGCCGGAAGCGAAGCCAGTGAGGCGAACTCGACGACCGGCGAAGAAGCCAGTGGATGCGAAGCCGGCAGCGCCACCCAGACTTCGTCCGTCCACAACGGAGTGAAGTCGAGCCCCGGAGAAGGCCACGTCCCCCGCACGATCGTCGCGTCCAGGGCACCGTCCCGCACCCGCTGCAACCGTTGCCGAGTCGGCGCGTGGAGCAACTCCAGGGAAGCCGAAGGCGCCAGCCGCGCGAACGCGCGCAGCAACCCGTCCAGCCGATCACCCAGACCCTCGCTCGTCCCCAGCCGGACCAGCGTCCCCGAAGGCCGGAACTCCGACACCGAGTCCACCGCCCGGTCCGCCGCCGCCAGCACCGATCGCGCTTGCGGCAGGAACCGCTGCCCCGCCTCCGTGAGCACCACCGAACGTGTCGTGCGCGCCAGCAGCGTCACGCCCAGCTCCCGCTCCAGCCGCCGGACCTGCTGGCTCACCGCCGGCTGGACGATGTGCAGCCGCTCGGCCGCGCGGCCGAAGTGCAGCTCCTCCGCGACCGTCACGAAATACCTCAGCTGCCGCAGCTCCACCGGCCGACCCCATTCATCAGGTTTCGTGATCAGTGTAGGAGCGGACCGCTCATCGAAAACCCGGAACCGATCTACTTCCCTGAACGGCATGCCCTTCTTGGACGTCAACGGAACCCGCCTCCACTACGAAGACGCCGGCACCGGCCCCGCGCTGCTGCTCCTGCACGGCTGGGGGACCAGCGGCCGCGTCTGGTACTCGTGCCTGCCCGATCTCGTGCGCGACCACCGCGTCGTCACCCTCGACTGGCGCGGGTGCGGCCGCTCGGACCACCCCGCCGACGGCAACACCATCGCCGGTGTCACGGCCGACCTCGTGACGGCGATCGAGACCCTGCGGATCAAGCCCACCGTCGTCGGGTCCAGCATCGGCGGCCTCTTCGCCACCGAGCTGGCCCTCGCCCGGCCGGAGCTGGTCGAACGCGTCGTCGCGGTTGACAGCCCCGGGTACTGGCCGAGCACCGGCATGCTCGACCAGGTCCTCGACCTGCGCAAACAGCTCGTCGACGACCGTGCCGGCACGCTGGCCGGCTGGGTGCCGGACTGGTTCGCCCCGGGCGCCGCGCCCGAGCTCGTCGACTGGACCGTCCGCCAGCTGCTCGACTCCGGTGCCTACATCGACGAGCTGTTCACCGAATGCACCACCTACGACCCGCGGCCCCGGCTCAAGGACCTCGCGGTCCCGATCACCTACCTGCACGGCGAGCTCGACGCCCAGATCCCGCTCGAAGTGCCGCGCGGCTGCGCCGCGGAGACCCCCGGCGCGCGCGTGCACGTGCTCGCCGGCTGCGGGCACGTCCCGCACCAGGAAAACCCGCGCGCGTTCACCGCCGCGCTCCGGATCATCGCCGCCTGAGGGAGATCACCATGCCGAAAGTGACCCTCGAAGACGCCGTCGTCCACTACGACCGGACCGGCGACGGCCCCGCGCTGCTCCTGCTGCACGGCACCGCCGCGTCCCGCGAACAGTGGGCGCCGCTGACCGCGCAAGCGACCGGCTTCACCGTCCTGGCTCCCGACTTCCCCGGCTCCGGCCTGACGATCGACGACGGCGGTCCGATCACCGTCGAAGTCCTCGCCGCACAGGCCGAAGCCGTGCTGGACCACGCCGGGTTCGGCAGCGCCCACGTCGCCGGGCACTCGCTCGGCGCTGTCGTGGCCGCGCACCTGGCCGGCACCCGCCCGGACCGCGTCCGGAAAGCGGTGCTGCACGCCGCTTGGCCGGCCACCGACGTCCGGCAGGACGCCGAGTTCCGCTACTGGCTGGACCTGCTCGAAACCGGGACCTTCGCCCGGATGCTCCCGCTGATGGCCTTCGGGCCACGCTACTGGGAGCAGGCGACCTCGGAGGGCAACGAACAGCTCGTCAAGACCCTCGAAACGGTGATCCAGCCGGGGACGGACCGGCAGATCGAGGCCGACCGCACCGTCGACCTGCGGCCGGTGCTCGGGCGGATCACCGCGCCGGTGCTGGTGCTCGGCAGCGCGCACGACCGGATCGTCACCGCGGACCAGCAGCGAGAGCTGGTCGCCGCGATCCCGGACGCGCGCGCGGCCGAAATCGACGCGGGGCACGGTGCCCCGGCCGAGCTGCCGGACGAGTTCGCCCGGCTCGTGCTGGACTTCTTCAGCGCAAAGCCTTGAGCACCACCGCCGCCACGCCGGCCATCCCCGCCTTCAGCGGGTGGTAGGCGGCCGCGGCGAAGATGTTCTGGTCCTTGCCGTTGATCCACGCCGAGCCGCCGCGCGCGCAGGCGTCGTGGCCGCGGGACGGGCCGTAGGTGTCGACGTACTCCGCGGCCCCGTCCGCGGCCGCGTCCTCGATGGCCTCGTTCAGGTCGGACTCGACGCGGTTGAGCCACGCGTAGTCGCCGTCGGCGAACGGGAGGACGTCCGGGCAGTAGCCGTTCTCCGGCGCGATCCGCGGGTAGCCCACGACGACCACGCGCGCTCCGGGCGAGCGCTGGTGGATCGCGGCGAGCACGGCCTCGATCCGCGGCCGGATGGCGGTGATGGCCGTCGCCACCGTGTCGACGCCGTTGGTCGTGAAGTGCTCTTCGCAGGGGTTGCCGGTGGGGGCGCTCGCCCGGAGCCCGGGGCAGGTCGAGACCAGGCTGCCGAACACACCGTAGTCGTTGCCGCCGATACCCAGCGTGACCAGGTCGGTGTCGATCCGCAAGGCGTCCAGCTGCGGGGCGTTCGTGCCGTTGAACGGCACCTGCTGCGGCCGGGTCATGTTCGTGGTGTCCGCGCCGGCGCAGCTCACGTCGGTGAAAGCGCCGACGTGCAGCGCGGCCGCCACGACCGACGGGTAGTTCGCCGTCGACCGCCCGCAGCCGAGCGGGTCGAGCCGCTGCACCGGGACGAACGGTCCCGAGGTGTACGAGTCGCCGAGGGCGACGTAGTGGTGGACCTCCGCCGCCGACGCGGCGGCCGCGGTGCCGGTGAGCAGGATGGCTGCCGAGAAGGCGGCGGCGAGCAGCCGGGTGGTGCGCATGAAGACCCCGTTCTGTTCTGCGGAACGCTCCCTCCACATCTAGCGACCGCCAGGCAGTCAGGGGCCGGACTTCACCCGCCGGTCGGGTCACCTTCGCCGTGCTCACGGTAAGTGATCAAGGTGCGCCAAAACAGCAACGGCCGGACCGTGCTCCCGGGCAGCAGCCGGGCCGACTCGCGGCGCAGCTCGGCCAGCGTCGGGTAGTCGTCGACCACCGGGGCCTTCGGGCCTTCCTCGGGGCCGCCGTTCAGCCGTTCCCCGGCGTGGACGACCAGCCGCGCGAGCGCGTCGACCGGGACCGCCGCCAGCGCCAGCGCCCAATCCGCCGGGGTGCTCGGCTTCGCCAGGCCGAGCACCACGAGCACGCCGCCCGGCACCAGCGCGCGGCGCAGCTTGGCGACGGTCTCGAACGGCATGTGGTGCAGCGACGCGACGCACGAGATGTAGTCGTAGTGGGACTCGGGCAGGGCGTCGGTGGTGACGTCGGCCTGCCGGTAGACGATCTCGCCGGGCCCCGGCGACCCCAGCCCGGCCGCCGCCTCGACCATCGCCGCCGAGACGTCGACCGCCTCCACCGCCATGCCGGTCGCGGCCAGCCGCCGGGCGAACCGGCCGGTGCCGCACCCGACGTCCAGCGCGATCCCCGGGCCGGGCGGCAGCAGGTCCAGCAGCAGCGGGTGGTAGTGGTCGTTGTGGTTGAACGGCATGCGTCGAGAGTGCCACCAGCCACGCACGTAGACTCGAACCGCAAGTGCGAAACCCCAGGCCGGAGGAGATTCAGTGCCGCAGGATGAGACAGGTCGCAGGCCGGACCTGTCGGATCTGGACAGCTTCGCGGGCGTCGACGAACTGGGGACGTCGGGGTACGAGGAGTCCGACGACCACGACCCGGAACTGGACGTCCGCGACACCGCGTACGACGCCGGCGGCGGCTCGCGCGGCGGGATCGGGGGGGTCGGCCAGCTCGGCGACAACCTCGCCACCGGTCCGGTGCCCGACCTCAGCGTGCCCGAGGACACCGAGCTGCACGAGCTCGACGACCAGGGCGAACCCGAGGTGTACGGCAGCCCGGACGGCCCCGAAGCGCGGCGCGAGCTGATGGCCGTCGAGGCCGAGCTGAACCAGCGCTGGCCGGAGACCAAGATCGAGCCGTCGCTGACCCGCATTTCCGCGCTGACGCAGCTGCTGGGCGAGCCGAACCGCGGCTACCCGGTGCTGCACGTGGCCGGCACGAACGGCAAGGGCTCCACGGCCCGGATGATCGACGCCCTGCTGACCCGGATGGGCCTGCGCGTCGGCCGCTACACCAGCCCGCACCTGCAGCTGGTCACCGAGCGGATCGCGCTCGACGGCCGGCCGATCTCCGCCGCGCGCTACGCCGAGCTGTGGAACGACATCGCCCCGTACGTGTCCATGGTGGACGGTGCCGCCGCGGACGGCGTCGCGATGAGCAAGTTCGAGATCCTCACCGGGATGGCGTTCGCCGCGTTCGCCGACGCGCCCGTGGAGGCCGCGGTGTTCGAAGCGGGCCTGGGCGGCGCCTGGGACGCCACGAACGTCGCCGACGCCGACGTCGCCGTCCTCACCCCGATCGGCCTCGACCACGTCGAGTACCTCGGCCCGGACATCCTCGGCGCGGCGCGCGAAAAGGCGGGCATCATCAAGCCCGGCTCGGTCGCGGTGATCGGCGAGCAGGACCCCGAGGTGCTGAAGGTGCTGCTGGAGCGCGCGGTCGAGGTCGACGCCGCGGTCGCCCGCGCGGGCAGCGAGTTCGGCGTGCTCGAGAAGGAGATCGCCGTGGGTGGGCAGATGCTGAAGCTGCAGGGTCTCGGCGGCGTGTACGACGAGATCTTCCTCCCGCTGCACGGCGCCCACCAAGCCGCGAACGCCGCACTGGCGCTGGCCGCGGTCGAAGCGTTCTTCGGCGCGGGCAAGGACAGGCAGCTGGTCGTCGAGGCGGTGCGCGAAGCGTTCGCCGAGGTCGAGACCCCGGGGCGGCTCGAGCGCGTCCGGTCGGCCCCGACGGTCCTGCTCGACGCGGCGCACAATCCGCACGGCGCCCGAGCGCTGGCGACGACGGTGTCCGAGGAGTTCGCCTTCCGTCGCCTGGTCGCGGTGGTCGGCGTGATGGCCGAGAAGGACGCCCACGGCATCCTCGACGCGCTGGAGCCGGTGGTCTCGGACATCGTCGTGACGCGCAACTCCTCGCCTCGTTCGATGCCGCTGGAGGAGCTGAACGAGCTGGCGATCTCGGTGTTCGGCGAAGACCGCGTGGTCGCCGAGACGGACCTGGAGACGGCGATCGAGACGGCGATCGCGCTGGTGGAGACCAGCGACGACCCCGAGGAGCCCCTGGCGGGCGGCGGCGTGCTGGTCACGGGCTCGGTGGTCACGGCGGGCGAGGCGCGCACGCTGTTCGGCAAGGAGCCGTCGTGACGTCGCCCGCACCGGAGCCGCCCAAGCCGAAGGACCCGATGAAGGGCTTCCGCGGTGTGATGTCCGGGACGCTGATCATGGAGGCGATCACGGTCGCCCTCGCCGTGCCGGTGGTGAACAAACTCGGTGGCGGGATCTCGACGGGCACCGGCTGGACGGTCATCGCGGTGGCCGTGCTGCTGATCGTGACGTGCGGGTTCGTCAAGCGCCCGTGGGCGGTGCCGCTGATCCTCGGCCTGCAGGTGGTCCTCATCGCGCTGGTGTTCTGGCTGCCGGCGATCGCGGTGCTGGGCGTGATCTTCCTGGCGGTGTGGTTGTGGCTGCTGTGGCTGCGGAAGGACGTCGCCCGCCGCATGGCGGCCGGGACGTTGGCGAGTCAGCAGCCCCAGCCGTGAGATTCGGTCCCGTCGCGCTGTCGGCGGAAGCGAGCGGTCGACCGCCCGCCTCCGCCGAGACTTCTCAGCGCAGCACGACGACCCGCAGCGCGGGTGAGCGCAGGATGTCGGCCTCGCAGAACCGGCCCTTCACCCACTCACCCCGGCTGTAGAGCTTCGTCTGGTCACTGAAGTACGGCGACGCCGGGTTCGCCGACTGCGAATACGTCAGCAACGTCGAGGAGTCCGGGCACCCGTGCCCGGTGAACCCCACCACCTGGAGGTAGCTGGAGCCGTGCACGACCTCGGTGTTCCCGTGCGCCGGATCCCACACCGGCGTCATCACGTTGAGCACGCCGAGGAAACCCTGGCCGCCGTGGATCGGGATGCGCTCGCCGTTGCGGGTGACGGACTGGCCGTCGCGCAGCCGCGCGTCCGGGGCGAGCCCCGCCGTGCGCAGCTCCGCGATCGCGTTCCCGAAGGCCTTCTGGATGTCCGCATTGCCGACGTTCAGCGTGTTCGGCGTGGTCAGCGGGGCCTTCGGATCGAACGGCACGGTGAACCGGGGAAGCCCGCCCAGCCGCGCGGCGAACTGCTGGAACAGCAGCGAACCCCGGCTGTCCAGGGAATATGTGTGGTCCCAGTTCGCCAGTGCGGTGCACGCCGGGCCGACCGGGACCGGGCCGGACGACGACGGCGCCTGCCCGCCGGGGAAGGATGCGCACAGCTTCGCCAGGTCCGCCGCCGCCAGGTCGGCGAACAGGCTGTGGTCGGTGAAGAGCATGTTCTTCATCGAGTCCGTGCTGAATCCGCCCTGTTCGGCCGTGCGCAGCGCCTCCCGGGTCCGCGGGTTGCGCTCGGTCGCCTGGTCTCCGACGATGTGCGGGTACCCCGTGATCGGCGCCTTCGCGTTCGCCAGCCAGGCGCTGTCGTTCGTGTTGAGTTCGTAGTCACGGCGCTGCTGCTGCGGTAGCCGGGCCGGCGCGAAGATGCCCGGTTCCAGCGCTCCGGGGTCGGAACCCCACTGGCAGGACGACTTCCCACCGTCCAAAATGGCCAGTTGGTCGCCGGGGAACGTCTGGCGCCCCAGGGGAGTGCTGCACGCCTCGGCCAGTTCGTCGGTGACGTGCGGGACGACCTGGATGTCGGCGTAGAGCGCGTTGCCCGCCCGGTCGGTGGCGATCGTGTTCACCCACGGCACGCCCTGCGTGCTGCTGAGCGCGTGGACGACGTCGGCCGTGCTGCGCGCCTGGTCGAGTTCGAACCACGTGTTCAGCCCGCGCATGTTGGTCGCGTTGGCGTCGCGCAGCGCGTACGCCGACTTCGCCGTCCACGGCACCGGAAAGCCGCCGACGTCGTTCAGCACCGGGCCGTACCGGGTCGACCAGAAGGTCTGGCGGACCGGCTCGAGCGAACCGTCCGCCTGGCGCACCTGGACCGTGACCTCGCGGGAGGTCATCTTCTCGGGCTTCCCGTCGACCGTGTACGTCGTCGGGTCACCGGCCGCCAGCGGCACTTCGAACAGCCCGAACGTGACCGGGGTGGACACCGTGTGCGTCCAGGCCGCGTCCGCGGTGTGCCCGATCATCACGAACGGCATGCCGAGCAGGCTCGCCCCGGCCACGTCGACCCGGCCGGGAATGGTCAGCTGGCTCTGCCAGAACCGCCGGCCGTCGTGCCACGGGTAGTGCGGGTTGCCGAGCAGCACGCTGCCCTGGCCTGCCGCGGTCCCGTCGCTGCCGATGGCGATGCCGTTGCTGCCGAGGCCGCCCTTGCCGAGCCCGTCACGCAGGCTCGCGGACAGTTGGGCGGGCGTGCCCGGACTCGCGGACGCCGCACCGGACGGCGGCGCCGCGAACAGCCCTTCGGTGACGAAACCCAGGCCGCCGGTGACGGCGATCGAGTAGAAGTGCCGGTAGAAGTCCTGCTCGCTGATCGGCCGGACCCAGTCCGCGCCGCGGCAGGCCGGATCGGTGATCCCGGACCGGCCGGTGCGGGCCAGGAAGGTGTTGAACCCCTTGACGTAGCCCGAAACGATCTGCCGGACCTCGGGCCGCGGCCCCTGCGGCGCGGGTTGCGCGACCAGCCGGTCGACCACGCCGGAGTCGTTGAGCTGCTGGAAGAACAGGTCGCTGTGCAGGTTGTTCTTCGCCTCCGACAGCGACGGGTAGCCCTCGCCGTCCGGGCCGAAGTACCGCGACCGCTGCGCGCTCACCGTGACGTAGATCTTCGCGAGCTCGCAGATGTTGTCGGTCGCCGCGGCGTAGCCGTACCCGTAGCCGAGCCCGGCGAAGTCCTTGGCGACGATGTGCGGGATGCCGTGTTCGGTGTAGCGCAGGACGGCTTTCGCGCTGTCCTCCCCGGCCGTCGCGACGCCGGTGCCGAGTGTCGTAATCGAGAGCGCCGCAGCCACAACGGCCAGCGCTTTCCGGATGTGCGTCATTCGTACCCCCTTGTGGTGATCACCACGCTACCGACGGCGATGACCGCGGGGATGGGGGAAAACCCCCGATATCCGTTTACCCGCACGCAAGCCGGTGTTGGCCGCGGCGGGATAGAAACCGCGCATGACCGAACCGACCCACCACTCCCGCCGCACGCTCCTCAAGGCCGGGCTGACCGGCGCCTCCGCGGTCGCCGCCGGCCTCGTCGTGCCGTCCACGGCCTTCGCCGCGGTCCCGCTCGTCCGCCGCGACCGCCCGGTGCTCACCCACGGCGTCCAGTCCGGCGACGTCACGCCAGGTTCGGCGATCGTCTGGTCGCGCGCGGACCGCCCCTCGCGGCTGGTCGTCGAGATCGCGCGGGACCCGTCGTTCCGGCACGCCCGGCGCGTGCCCGGCCCGCAGGTGGGTCCCGACTCCGGCGGCACCGGCCGCGTGCGCGTCGCGGCGCTGCAGCCCGGCACCGAGTACCACTACCGCGTCACCGCCGAAGCCCTGGACGGGCGCGCCACGAGCGAGCCGCTGACCGGCCGGTTCGCCACCGCACCGGTGGGCCGCCGCGACGCCCGGATCCTGTGGTCGGGCGACGTCGTCGGCCAGAACTGGGGGATCAACCCGGGCCTGGGCGGGATGACGATCTTCTCCGCGATGGCCGCCCGCTGCCCGGACCTGTTCCTGCACAGCGGCGACACGGTGTATTCCGACGGCCCGCTCACCGAGACCGTCACCCTCCCCGGCGGCCGGACCTGGCGCAACATCGTGACGCCCGAGAAGTCGAAGGTCGCCGAGACGCTGGACGAGTTCCGCGGCCAGCACGCCTACAACCGGCTCGACGACAACTTCAAGCGCTTCGCCGCGCAGGTGCCCGCCTACGTGCAGTGGGACGACCACGAAGTCCTGAACAACTGGTACCCGGGCAAGATCCTCGACAACCCGGCCTACACCGAGAAGCGCGTCGACGTCCTCGCGCCGCGGGCGTACCAGGCGTTCCACGAGTGGCACCCGATCGACTCGCGCCGGGCTGTCGACGGCCGCGTCTACCGCAGCTTCACCTACGGCTCGCGCGTCGAGATCTTCGTCCTCGACATGCGGACCTACCGCAACGCCAACACCGCCGACCGAACCAAGCCGGGCTACATCCTCGGTGACGCGCAGGCCCGCTGGCTGGCCGACGCGCTCGGCCGCAGCACGGCCACCTGGAAGATCGTCCAGGCCGACATGCCGCTGGGCCTGGTCGTCCCGGACGGCGCCAACATCGAAGCCGTCGCGAACAACCTGCCGGGCGCGCCCGGCGGCCGCGAGACGGAACTGGCGTGGGTGCTGCGGGAGATCCAGCGCCGCCGCGTCCGCAACGTCGTCTGGCTGACCGCCGACGTCCACTACACCGCGGCGCACCACTACTCGCCCGACCGGGCGGGCTTCCAGGACTTCGACCCCTTCTGGGAGTTCGTGTCCGGGCCGCTGAACGCGGGGGCGTTCGGGCCGAACACGCTCGACCCGACGTTCGGCCCGGAGGCGGTGTTCGTGCACGCCCCGCCGACGGCGAACACGGCCCCGATCGACGGCTTCCAGCACTTCGGCGAGCTGAACGTCGACGGCGCGAGCGGTGACCTCACGGTCGATCTCCGCGACGCCGCCGGGGCGTCGCTGTGGTCGAAGACACTGCACCCGGCGGGCCGCTGAGCAGGGTCGGCTAGGCTCGCGCGCACCGATACGCACCCGTACCAATGACATCCGGGGCTTCGCCCCGAGCCGGGGGCTCCGCCACCCGGACCCCCGAAAAAGCATTAAGGAGAAATACCGTCGTGACTGAACGCACGCTGGTCCTGGTCAAACCCGATGGCGTCGCGCGCGGCCTCGTCGGCGAAGTGATCTCGCGGATCGAGCGCAAGGGCCTCAAGCTCGCCGCGGTCGAACTGCGGACCGTCCCGCAGGCGCTGGCCGAGGAGCACTACGCCGAGCACAAGGAGCGTTCGTTCTTCGGCGACCTGCTCGAGTTCATCACGTCGGGCCCGCTGGTCGCGCTCGCCGTCGAGGGCCCGCGCGCCATCGCCGCGTTCCGCCAGCTGGCCGGTGGCACCGACCCGGTCGAGAAGGCCACCCCGGGCACCATCCGCGGCGACTTCGCGCTGGAGACCCAGTACAACCTGGTCCACGGCTCGGACTCGCCGGAGTCGGCCGAGCGCGAGCTGAAGCTCTGGTTCCCCGACCTGTGATGCTCCGGAACCGGGGCCACGTCCGCGTGGCCCCGGTTCCCTTTTTCCGGAGGCCTTCATGACGACGATGCCGTTCGCGCCGCGTGGCTACCTCCCGGTGCTGCAGGAGCTGACCGGCGCGTTCGCCGAAGCCCTGCGCACGGCCGACCCGGCCGCGGCGGTGTCCGACTGCGCCGGCTGGACCGTCGCCGACCTCGCGACGCACCTGGGCAACGTGCACCGCTGGGCCGCCACGATCGCCCGCACCGGCGCGGTGCAGCCGCAGAACCACACCGCCGAAGCGGGCGGCGACCTCGTGGCGTGGTACGCCGAAAGCGCGCGGCTCCTGATCGGCGAGCTCGAGGCCGCCGATCCCGAAGCCCCGTGCTGGCACTTCGGCGGCGCCGAAAAGACCAAGGCGTTCTGGTACCGCCGTCAGGTGCACGAAACCGCCGTCCACCTGGCCGACGCGGGAAGCGGGCACGCGCTCGACCCGGCCGTCGCCGCGGACGGGGTCGACGAGGTGCTC
The DNA here is from genome assembly GCF_026017845.1 of Amycolatopsis mediterranei. Classification (NCBI taxonomy): domain Bacteria; kingdom Bacillati; phylum Actinomycetota; class Actinomycetes; order Pseudonocardiales; family Pseudonocardiaceae; genus Amycolatopsis; species Amycolatopsis mediterranei. The sequence continues at coordinate 7,686,101 of NZ_CP100416.1, read as the reverse complement.
GGCGTGATGCTCCCGCGCGTGACGCGGTGGCACGCCGTGCCGCAGCTGCCCGGGCCGGTCACCCTGCGCGCCACCGACACCGGCGACGTCTGGACCGTCCACCCCGGCGAGCCGCCCGCGCTGGGCCCGGTCGACGGCGACGCCGCGACCGTCGAAGCCCCCGCACGCGATCTCCTGCTGCGGCTGTGGAAGCGCACCGGGCCGGACCCGCGTGCCACCGGCGAGGCCGCGGAAGCCCTCCTCGCCGCACCGCTGACCCCGTGAGGGTGTTCTAGACCATTCAGGCGGCGTTCACCGGGAAGTCTTCCCCCGGACGTGCCGCTGCGCTGTGCTGATCCGGGTCACTCTCACTCGATACTGGGGTACTCGGTGAATAAGTCACGCACAGTGCTGCCGTTCGTCGCCTTGTTCGCGACGGTGTTCGTCGTCCCCGCCCACGCCGACCCGCTGGCCGCGCCGCTCGGCACGCCCCCGGTCGAGGCCGCACCCGCCGCGTCGTCGGCCCACGAGGGCCCGGCCGCCTTCGCCGCCGCGGATCCCGACGACGGGCTCGTCACCGGCAGCGCGACCACCGAAGTCGCGCCCGGCCTGAACCTGACCCAGTTCGACCGGTTCGACCCGGCCGGCTGGATCCGCGGCGACACCCTCGCCGTCGACCTGGGCAGCAAGGTGCTCAAGCCGACGTACCTGAGCCCAGGGACGGTTTCCGCGCGCACGCCGCTGTCGCAGCAGCTCGCGCGGGCGGGCGCGGTGGCCGGCGTCAACGGCGACTTCTTCGACATCAGCGCCACCGGCGCGCCGATCGGCGTCGGCATCGACCGCGGGCAGCTGCAGACCGCCCCCGCCGCCGGGCACAACCTCACCGCGTCGATCACCGACGCGGGCAAGGCGGCGCTGGCGTCGGTCTTCCTCGAAGCGAGTGTGACGCTGCCCGGCGGCACGGTGCCGGCGACCAACTTCAACAGCCCGGTCCTCGGCACCGACGCGATCGGCGTCTACACGCCGTTGTGGGGCGCTTCAGGCCGTCGGACGTCGGTCGCCGGCGCGGCCCGGGTGCGTGAGGTCGAGGTGCGCGACGGCGTCGTCACGCAGGTGCGCACCGCGGCCGCCGACGGCCCGATCGCGGCGGGGACGACGGTGCTGCTGGCCCGCGAAGCCGGCGCGGACGCGCTCGCCGCGCTGCAGCCGGGCGACCCGGTCGGGGTCACCTACGCGCCGCGCTCGGACGCCGGGAAGATCGCGGTCGCGGTGGGCGGCAACGAAATCCTGCTCCGCGACGGCGTCGTGCAGCCCGTCGACAACGTGGCCATGCACCCGCGGACCGCGGTCGGCTTCTCCGCCGACGGCCGGAAGCTGTGGCTGGCCACCGTGGACGGACGGCAGGCCGACAGCCGCGGGATGACCGAGCTCGAACTGGCGCGGCACATGAAGAGCCTCGGCGCCGACGACGCCATCAACCTCGACGGCGGCGGGTCGTCGACGCTGCTGGCGCGCAACGAAGGCGAAGCCGTGCCGAGCGTCCGGAACGCGCCGTCCGACGGCGGGGAACGCCTGGTGCCCAACGGAATCGGCTTCACGACCGTGCCCGGCAGCGGCAAGCTCGCCGGCTTCGCTCCGGCGCCGGCCGTCGCGACGACCGACGCGAACCGCGTGCTCTCCGGCCTCACCCGGCACCTGGTCGCCGACGGCCACGACGAGACCGGCGCCGCGGTGGCCGCCGACCCGCGCTGGAGCACGTCGGACCTCCGTCGGGCCACCGTGACGCGCGGCGTCGTCACCGGCCACAGCGCGGGTGCCGTCGAGGTCGTCGCGCGCTCCGGCCGGGCGTCCGGCAAGTCGGCGCTTTCGGTGCTGGGCAAGCCGGTCCGGCTCGGCACGAGCACCGAGCAGGTCGCCCTGTCGGCCACGGGCGCGCGAAGCACCTTCAAGGTCTACGGCTACGACGCCGACGGCTACGGCACCTGGCTCGAGCCCGACGACGTCAAGCTCGACTACGACCCCGCGGTCGTGCGGGTCGAGCCGTCCGGTGACGGCTACGCGGTGACCGCGCTGACCTCCTCCGGCGCATCGGCGATCACCGCTTCGGCAGCCGGCCTGACCACGCACCTGGCCGCGTCGGTCGGCACCGTGGCGCAGGTGGCGTCGCCGCTGGACGGCCCGGCGGGCTGGACGGCCACGGTGTTCCCGGCGGTCGTCGGCGCGGCGCTCTCCGCGGCACCCGGCCACGACGGCGGCGCCGGGCTCGCGCTGGACTACCGGCTGACCGGCACGACCGCGACGCGCGCGGCCTACGTGACGCCGTCGGGCCCCCTCCCGGTCCCGGACGGCACGCAGAAGCTCGGCCTGTGGGTGAACGGCGACGGCAAGGGCGCGTGGCTGCGGGCGGAACTGCGCGACGCCGCGAACGTGGCGTCCATTGTGGACCTTTCGTTGAGCGTGGACTGGACGGGCTGGCGGTACGTCACCGCCACGATCCCGGCCGGGCTGCCCGCGGGACAGCGCCTGGCGCGCTTCTACGCCGTCGAGAACGTGCCGGACCAGCAGTACGAGGGCCGGCTCGGGTTCGACGACCTGACCTTCGAGGTGGCGCCGACGACCGCCGTGCCCGCCGACCCGGTCCCGCACGACCCGGCGCTGGTCACCGACGGCGTCCTGGCCGGTGGTCTGCGGATTGCGGTGGTCAGCGACGCCCAGTTCACCGCCGACGACCCGGCGGGGCCGCTGGTCGTCCAGGCCCGGCGGGCGCTGCGCGAAGCCGTCGCGGCGAAACCGGACCTGGTGCTGATCAACGGCGACTTCGTCGACCGCGGCACGGCGCCCGACTTCGTGCTGGCCCGGCAGGTGATCACCGACGAGCTCGACGGCAAGGTGCCCTGGTACTACGTCCCGGGCAACCACGAGGCGGAGGCCGGCAACGGCCTGGCGAACTTCCAGGCCGCGTTCGGCGTCACGCACCGGGTCGTCGACGTCCACGGCATCCGGCTGGTGCTCCTGGATTCCTCCCGCGGCTCGCTGCGGGCCGGCGGGTTCGACCAGGTGCGGCTGCTGCGCTCGGCCCTCGACTCCGCGGCGGCCGACCGGTCCGTCCGCGGCGTCGTCGTCGCGATGCACCACCCGGTGAAGGACCCCAGCCCGACCGGGAATTCCCAGCTCGGCGACCGCAAGGAGGCAACCCTGCTGACCCAGTGGCTCACCGGGTTCGAGCAGGCGTCCGGCAAGCCGGCCGCCGCGGTGGCGTCGCACGCCGGCGTGTTCTCGCTGTCGCGGGTCGACGGGGTGCCCTACCTGGTCAACGGCAACTCGGGCAAGGCGCCCGCGGCCGCGCCCGGCGACGGCGGGTTCGTCGGCTGGACGCTGCTGCGCGTGGACCCGGCGGACCGCGCTCAGCCGGTGCGCTTCGAGACGCGGCCGAACGTCGACTCGCTGTCGCTCACCGGGCCGTCGACGCTGGCGCCGGGTGCTCGCGCCGAGGTGCGGGCGACGCTGCGGCAGGGAACTCGCGACGTGCCGGTGTCGTACCCGGTGAGCGCCGACTGGACGGTCGGCTGGGGCGTCGTCGCGTTCGATCCTTCGACGGGCGTGCTGACCGCGTTGCGGCCCGGGGTCGCGCGGCTCTCGGTGACGGTCAACGGGGTGACGGCCACGCTGGTCGTGACGGTCCGCGGCTAATCCGCTCGGTTTTTGTCGGTGGGGGGTCCTATGGTGCGAAGCGTGGACGAATCGGAGGACCGGGAACCGGCACTGGTGCAGGCCAAGGCACTGGTGAAGCGCTTCGGCGAGTTCGAGGCCGTGCGCGGGATCGACGTCGAGGTGCGGCGCGGGGAGGCGTTCGGCTTCCTCGGCCCGAACGGGGCCGGCAAGTCGTCGACGATGCGGATGATCGCGTGCGTGTCACCCCGCACCGATGGCGATCTCCGCGTGCTGGGGCTGGACCCGGAAGTCGCCGGGCCGCGGATCCGCGCGCGGCTCGGCGTGGTGCCGCAGCAGGACAACCTGGACGTCGAGCTGACGGTCCGGGAGAACCTGCTGATCTACGGCCGCTACTTCGGTCTGTCGCGCGCGGCGGCGCGGAGCAAGGCTTCGGAACTGCTCGAGTTCGCCCAGCTGAGTGACCGGGCCGAGGACAAGGTCGACCCGCTGTCGGGCGGCATGAAGCGGCGGCTGACGATCGCCCGCTCGCTGGTCAACGACCCGGAACTGCTGCTGCTCGACGAACCGACGACGGGCCTCGACCCGCAGGCGAGGCACCTGCTGTGGGACCGGCTGTTCCGGCTCAAGGCGCAGGGCACGACGCTGATCGTCACGACGCATTACATGGACGAAGCCGAGCAGCTGTGCGACAGGCTGGTGGTGATGGACCACGGCCGCGTCGCGGCGGAGGGCTCACCGGCCGAGTTGATCAGGCGGTATTCCACGCGCGAGGTCGTCGAGCTCCGGTTCGCGCCGGGGGAGCAGGTCGCGGCGGCCCAGCAGGTCGACGGGCTGGCGGAGCGGGTGGAGATCCTGCCGGACCGGGTCCTGCTCTACAGCGACGACGGCGAGGACGCGCTGGAGCACGCGCATTCCCGCGGGGTGCGGCCGCTGTCGAGCCTGGTGCGCCGCAGTTCGCTGGAGGACGTCTTCCTCCGGCTCACGGGCCGGACCTTGGTGGACTGATGGCGACGATCTCGACCGGCCGCGTGGTCGGCAAGTGGCAGGGCGCCTGGCTGCAGGTCGAGGGGCGCTGGACGTGGTACCGCCGCCACTGGGTGTCCACTTTGTACTCGACCGGGCTGCAACCGGTGCTGTTCCTCGCCGCGATGGGGCTCGGCTTCGGCTCGCAGGTGCGGCCCGGCACGGTCACCGGCGGCCTGTCCTACCTCCAGTACATCGCTCCCGCGCTGCTGGCCGCCGGGGCCGCGCAGCAGGCCGTCGGCGAGTCGAGCTACCCCGTGCTCTCCGGGTTCAAGTGGCAGAAGGAGTACCTGGCGGTCACGGCCACCCCGGTGTCGCCGGGCCAGGTGTTCGGCGGGCACCTGATCTGGTCGGCCCTGCGCCTGACGCTGGCGGGCGCGATCTACGCGTTCGTCGCGCTGTTCTTCGGCGCCTGGACCGGTCCGGGCGTGCTGCTGGTGATCCTGGCCGGCACCGTCACCGGGCTCGCCTGCACCGCGCCGATGGCCGCGCTGGCCGCGCGGACCTTCGACGAGGGCCAGCGGTTCGGGCTGATCTTCCGGTTCGTCGTGATGCCGATGACGTTGTTCTCCGGCACGTTCTTCCCGATCGCCCAGCTGCCGGCCGCGATCCGCTGGCTGGCCTGGCTCTCCCCGCTGTGGCACGGCACGCAGCTGGCCCGCGGCGTGAGCATCGGCGGTGTCGGCGGCTGGGCGATGCTCGGTCACCTCGCCGTGTTGGCGGGGTTGTTCGCGGCCGGGTGGGTGCTCGCGCACCGGGCCTTCTACCGGAGGCTGCTGGTCTGAATGACGACCGTCGAGGCCCGCGCCGGGCTGCTGCTGCGCATCCTCCCGCCCGGGCTGTACGCCGGCCGGGCCCGGATGCTCGTCGAACGCTCGATCATGGTGTCCCGCGCGAGCTGGCTGCTGTTCGTGTCCGGTGCGGTCGAGCCGTTCCTCTACCTGCTGGCGTTCCAGCTGGGCTTCGGCAAGCTGGTCACCGAGGTGGCGGGCCCGGACGGGCGCCCGATGAGCTACGTCGCGTTCGTGGCGCCGGCCCTGCTGGCGACGTCGGCGATGAACGGCGCCGTGTTCGAGTCGACGTACAACCTGTTCTTCAAGCTGCGCTACGCGAAGCTCTACGACGCGATGCTGGCGACCCCGATCGGCCCGCTGGACGTGGCACTGGGCGAGATCGGCTGGGCGATGACCCGCGGCGGCATCTACGCGGTGGCCTTCCTCGCGATCGCGGCGGCGATGGGCCTGCTGACGTCGTGGTGGGCCCTGCTGATGGTCCCGGCGGCGCTGCTGGTCGGCGTGACGTTCTCGGCGATCGGGATGGCCCTGGTGACGTTCCTGCGTTCGACGGCCCAGTTCGACTACATCCAGCTGATCCTGACCCCGATGTTCCTCTTCGCGACGACGTTCTACCCGCTGTCGGTGTACCCGGAGCCGCTGCAGTGGGTGGTCCGCTGCCTCCCGCTCTACCACGCGATCGAGCTGATGCGCGGCCTGGCGACGGGTTTGCTGTCGGGCGGCATGCTGATCAATCTGGCGTACCTGCTGATCCTGGGCGCACTCGGCCTGTGGGCATCGACGCGCCGGATCGCAAAACTCCTCCTGACTTGACGAGATGCCCGCCCAGTCACGCGAGATCCGGCCTCGATCACGCGAGATCCGGTTTTCGCGCCCGGGCCGCCGGGGGTCATCGCGCCTGGTCGGGCCGCCCGTCCGGCACCGCGGCACGGGCCGGAACCTGGACCATCCCGTGTCCGTAGAACCCGTTGTACCCCTCGTACCCGGCGCAGTAAGCGTCCTGGAGCCCGTCCCCGGTCAGGTCGTAGTCGGCCGGGCACGGCATCGGCAGCGCCTCCGCCTCCAACGTCCGGCGCAGCTGCCGCGGCCGGGCCTCCGGCGCGGCGGACGCCAGCAACGCCAGCACGCCGGTGACGTGCGGGGCCGCCATCGACGTCCCGCACAGCGGCGCGTACCCGCCCGGCACCGCCGACAGCACGCAGTCGCCCGTCTCCCCGCCCGGCGCCGTGACGTCGATCACGCCCAGGCCGTACGAGCTGTACCCCGCCTTCACCCGGTCCGCGCCGACGGCCGACACCGCGACGACGTCACGCAGCCCGGCCGGCAGGGCTTCACACCCGCTGCTCGCCCCGCGCGCCCCCGACCGCGCCGACGGCGTCAGGTCCACCGCCTCGTTGGTCGCCGCCGCCACGTTCAACGTCCCCGCCGACGTGCTGTACTCCACCGCGCGGGCCAGCACCTCGTGCACCACGCCGCGGTCGTGGCCGCGGATGCACGACAGTGACCACGGGTTGACGAAGAAGCTGCTGTTCGTCACCCGCATGTGCCGGGCGGCCGCCCACATCAGGCCGCAGACCGCGGCTTCCGGGTCGGCGTACCCGCGGTCGTCGATCACCTTCACCGACGCCACCCGCACCCCGGGCGCCACACCCGTCACGCCGCGCCCGTCGCCGGCCGCCGCGATGATCCCCGCCACGTGCGTGCCGTGCACCGAGGTCGTCGGCGCCCACGCCGACGGCGACCGGTCGGGTGCCCCGGTCAGGCAGCCGGCGGAGTCGTCGCGGTCGACGGCGTCGCTCAGCTCCGGGTGGTCCGGGTCGATCCCGGAGTCGAGCACGCCGACGACGACGTCCCGGGAGCCCTCCGAAGCGCCGTGCGAACGGTCCGCGCCGATCATCCGCATGTCCCACTGCTGTTCGCTCAGGTCCGCGGCCGGCACCTTCGCGGGATCGGTCGCGGGCAATTCCGGCCGCGAGGGCTGTGGCTTGACCTCGGTGACGCGTTGCGCGGCCAGCCGCTCGGCCTGCGCGCTGAACGCCCGGTCGAGCCCGATCCGGCCGCCGAAGCCCGGGTCGCCCGAGGTGGCGACGGCGACGGCGATCTGCGGGTAGAAGACGGTGGTGGCTCCGCAGGCGCCGTCGATCTCCGACCGGGCCGCGGCCTCGGTGGTGCCGCGGTCGAAGGTGACGACGTAGCGCAGGGCCCGGCCCTGGGCGCAGCCGGAATCACCGGCCGCCGCCGGACCGGCGGTGACGCATCCCGAAAGCACCAGGACGGTGCACACGGCCGCTCGCAGCGGCCGCGCCAGCAGGGACACCGGACCTCCCACCGGATGCAGGAACCGCGGGTACCGGCGCGAGATCCCGGTCACCCCGAGCCGCACCGTAGCCACCCGGTGGCCGGTGGACAAGCGCTGCGGCGAAGTTCCCCCCGCCGTGGGGCGGGTGGGGGAGCGGTACGGCGCGCCCGGGTGCCTGCCGGAGGTACCGAGTACACCGGAGCAGTCACCCGGTGTGGGATACTCGGGGTGGCCGCTGGGCCGCGGGGCGCATGTGAGAGGTGCTGCCTGCGGCGTTGTGGCCCGGTGATGTGCGTGAACTCCTGCAACGCGCGTCGCCGCCCGCGAACCGGGCGGCTGGACGACGTGGCGGGCGGCCCGGGGGCCGCGGATGCCTTGCGCACGCCGCCGAGCAGACCTTTGACCGGGTTGCGTCCCACCGGAAGCGGTGGTGCGGCGCCCGGTTGTCGGGCCAGGATTCCCGCCGCTGGTGACCACCACGGCGGAACGAACAGAAAGGGGCCCCTGCGCGGCCGCGTCCCTGCCGGTGCGAATCGGCAGACGCGCCCGGGGGCGGAGGAGACATATGTCGAACGCGGAAACACCCGCCGAGCACACCGGCGGGAATCCCGCCACACCCACGGGCGGCCCGCTGGCCGACCTGCCGCCCCGGATCCGGGTGCACGCGCTGGCCAAGCTGCTGGAGTCGCACAGCCGGGACGTCCTCGCCAAGCTCGCCGAGCTGGGCGAAAGCGTGCGCAGCGCGCAGTCGAGCGTGACCAGGGACGTGGCGCTCAAGGTGGCCGAGGCCTTCGCGCCCGGTGAGGCCGAAGACACGCCGGCCGAGCCGGAGCCCCAGGAGGTCCGGCCGCCCGCCGAGACCCGCTCCCCGGCGCCCGAGGTGCCGGTCGTCGAGGCCGAGAAGCCGCGGCCGCGCCAGAAGACCCGCGCCCACCTGCCGGTCTTCGCCGCGCCGTCGCCGGTCTTCCTGCCGCCGGAGCCGCCGGAGCCCGCGGCCAAGCCGGCCCGCAAGCCGGCCGACCCGTTCGCGGAGCCGCCGTCGCGGCCCGAGCCCGAGGTCGCCGAGGAAGAGACCGAAGACACCACGCCGGGCGCCGACTCCGGTGCCGACGAAGACGACGACGCCGGCAGCCGCCGTCGCCGTCGCCGGGGCCGTCGTGGCCGTGGCCGGGGCAAGGGCGCCGAGGGCGGCGACGAGACCGCCGAAACCGACGACGACCAGGTCGAAGAGCAGCAGCCCCGCCGCAAGGGCCGCAACGGCGACGAAAAGCCCGAAGCGGACACCGAAGAGGCCGAGGACGCCGCGGAGTCGTCTTCGGAGTCGGATAGCGACGCCGACGAGGGCGAAGGCGGCACCCGCCGTCGCCGCCGCCGTCGCCGCCGCAAGGGCTCGGACGGCGAAGACGCCGAGGCCACCGGCACCGACGACCCGCCGAACACGGTCACGCACGTCCGTCAGGCCAAGGCCGAGCAGGCCGAGCGCGAGCGCCCGGCGCGCGACGAGGTGCGCAGCGTCCGCGGGTCGACCCGGCTGGAAGCCAAGCGCCAGCGCCGCCGTGACGGCCGCGAGGCGGGCCGCCGCCGCGCCCCGATCCTGTCCGAGGCCGAGTTCCTCGCCCGGCGCGAGTCGGTCGAGCGCACGATGGTCGTCGCCGAGCACGGCGACTCCACCCAGATCGCGGTGCTGGAGGACGGCGTCCTCGTCGAGCACTTCGTGACGCAGTCGGGCTCCGGCTCGATCGTCGGCAACGTCTACCTCGGCCGCGTCCAGAACGTGCTGCCGAGCATGGAGGCCGCGTTCATCGACATCGGCCGCGGCCGCAACGCCGTGCTGTACGCCGGTGAGGTCGACTGGGACGCCGCCGGCCTGGAGGGCAAGGCCCGCAAGATCGAGCAGGCGCTGTCCACCGGCGACTCGGTGCTGGTCCAGGTCACGAAGGACCCGGTCGGGCACAAGGGCGCCCGGCTGACCACGCAGATCTCGCTGCCCGGCCGCTTCCTCGTCTACGTGCCCGCGGGCGGTGCCACCGGCATCTCCCGCAAGCTGCCGGAGAACGAGCGCCGCCGGCTCAAGGACATCCTCAAGCGGATCGTCCCGGAGGACGCGGGTGTCATCATCCGCACCGCCTCCGAGGGCATCGGCGAGGAGGAGCTGGGCCGCGACGTCGACCGCCTGAAGGCGCAGTGGGACGTCATCAAGGAGAAGGCCGCCGCCGGTTCCGGCAAGAAGGGCGGCGCGCCGACCATGCTCTACGAAGAGCCGGACCTGCTGGTCAAGGTCGTGCGTGACCTCTTCACCGAGGACTTCACCAAGCTGGAGATCCAGGGCAACCGGTCCTGGGAGACGATCAACGGCTACGTCAGCCACGTCGCCCCGGAGCTCACCGAGCGCCTCCGGCGCTACACCGGCACCGGCGACGCGTTCGCCGACCACCGGATCGACGAGCAGATCACCAAGGCCCTCGACCGGAAGGTCTGGCTGCCCAGCGGCGGTTACCTGGTCATCGACCGCACCGAGGCGATGACGGTGATCGACGTCAACACCGGCAAGTTCACCGGATCGGGTGGCAACCTCGAGGAGACGGTGACCCGCAACAACCTGGAGTCGGCGGAGGAGATCGTCCGCCAGCTCCGGCTGCGGGACATCGGCGGCATCATCGTCATCGACTTCATCGACATGGTGCTCGAGTCCAACCGCGAGCTGGTGCTGCGCCGCCTGACCGAATGCCTCGGCCGCGACCGCACGCGTCACCAGGTCGCCGAGGTGACCTCGCTCGGCCTGGTGCAGATGACCCGCAAGAAGATCGGCACCGGCCTGCTGGAGGCGTTCTCGACGCCGTGCGAGCACTGCAAGGGCCGGGGCGTGCTCGTCTCGACCGAGGTGCAGCGCACCGCCGGCAACGCGACGCAGTCCCCCGGCGGGAACGGCAACGGCGGCGGCAACAACGGTGGCAACAGCGGCGGCGGGGAGAAGAGCTCCCGCCGGTCGCGGGGCCGCGGCAAGAGCGAGGAAGCCGCCAAGGAGGCGGCGGCCGAAGCCGCCAAGGCCGAGGTCCACGCCGTTCCGTCGCCGGAGCAGCGCGAGTCGATCGCGTCCGCGGTGGCGGCGATGGCGAACGCCTCGAAGGCCGCCAAGGAGCACGACCACGGCGCGCTGAACGGCAACGGGCCCGCCCCGGAGCCGGCCAGGGAGATCGCGGACGTCCCGGCGACCACGGAGGCCGACGAGACGCCGGTGGCGGCCGAGCCGCCCGCCGAGCCCGCCCAGGAGGTCGCCGGCATCCCGGTGACCACCGAGGCGGACGAGGTGCCGGTGCCGCAGGACGAGGAACCCGAGGTCGAGCAGTCCTCGGCCCCGGAGCCGGCCGAGGAGCCGGTGACCGAGCCGGTCGCCGACCCCGAGGTCAACGTGCCCGAACCGGCCGGCCGCTCCACCCGGCGCCGTCCGCGCCGGGCGGCGTCGCGGCCGGCGGGGCCGCCGGTGCACGCCTCCGACCAGAGCAAGTGAACGACTAGGGGGACCCCGGTGGTAACGCACCGGGGCACCCCACGTAACCTGTAGTACGGCCTGCCACCAGAGCAGGTCGCTGCGCGAGTCCAGGACCGCCGTTCCATCAGGCGGGCCGATCGCGCGGGCCCCCACCCATTGTCGAGTAATGCAGGAGACTTCCGTGTCGGCGTACGCGATCGTCAAGACCGGCGGCAAGCAGTACAAGGTGGCCGTCGGCGACGTCGTCGAGGTCGAGAAGCTCGAGGGCGAGCCGGGCACCGAGCACATCCTCCCCGCCGTTTTGTACGTCGACGGTGGCGATGTCACCACGGACGCCGACGCGCTGGCGAAGGTCTCGGTCACCGGCAAGGTCGTCGAGCAGACCAAGGGTCCGAAGATCCGGATCCACAAGTTCAAGAACAAGACGGGCTACCACAAGCGCCAGGGTCACCGGCAGAAGCTGACCCGCGTCGAGGTCACCGCCATCTCCCTGTAAGGGCTTCTCCGGATCTTCGTTCGTTCAGAAAGAGGACTGAGCTATGGCTCACAAGAAGGGTGCGTCCAGCTCCCGCAACGGTCGTGACTCGAACGCGCAGCGCCTCGGCGTCAAGCGCTTCGGCGGCCAGCAGGTCAACGCCGGCGAGATCCTGATCCGCCAGCGCGGCACCAAGTTCCACCCCGGCGTCAACGTCGGCCGCGGCGGCGACGACACGCTGTTCGCGCTGGCCACCGGTGCGGTCCAGTTCGGCGAGAAGCGTGGCCGCAAGACGGTCAACATCGTCGTGCCAGTAGAAGCCTGATTCGGCTTCTTTCTAGACCTCTGACGAGGGGTGGGGCCGGAATATCCGGTGCCACCCCTCGTTTCTTTTTGTGTCCGATCTTCCGCAGGTGAAAGAGGCAAGTCATGGCGTCCCGGTTCGTGGACCGTGCGGTGATCCACCTGACCGCAGGTGACGGTGGGAACGGCTGCGCCTCGGTGCACCGCGAGAAGTTCAAGCCACTCGGCGGCCCGGACGGCGGCAACGGCGGCAACGGCGGCGACGTCCTGCTGGTCGTCGACCCGAACGTGCACACCCTGCTCGACTTCCACTTCCGCCCGCACGCCAAGGCCGGCAGCGGCAAGATGGGCCAGGGCGGCAACCGCGCGGGCGCGGCGGGGGAGACGCTGGTGATGAAGGTGCCGTCCGGCACCGTCGTGTTCACCGAAGACGGCGAGATGGTCGCCGACCTGATCGGCCCCGGCACCACGTTCGTCGCCGCCCAGGGCGGCCGCGGTGGCCTCGGCAACGCGGCGCTGTCGTCGAAGGCCCGCAAGGCGCCCGGCTTCGCGCTGCTGGGTGAGCCCGGCGAGACCCGTAACCTCGTGCTGGAGCTGCGGTCGGTCGCCGACGTCGGCCTGCTGGGGTTCCCGTCCGCCGGCAAGTCGTCGCTGATCTCGGTGCTGTCCGCGGCCAAGCCGAAGATCGCCGACTACCCGTTCACCACGCTGGTGCCGAACCTCGGCGTCATCACCGGCGGCGACACGGTGTTCACGATGGCCGACGTGCCCGGCCTCATCCCCGGCGCGTCCGAGGGCAAGGGCCTGGGCCTGGACTTCCTCCGCCACATCGAGCGCTGCGCGGTGCTGGTGCACGTCGTCGACTGCGCGACGCTGGAGCCGGGCCGCGACCCGCTGTCCGATGTGGACGCTCTCGAGGCGGAGCTGGCGAAGTACACGCCGAGTCTCGGCGGGAAGCTCGAAGAGCGTCCGCGGGTGGTCGTGCTCAACAAGATCGACGTCCCCGAGGCCGCCGAGCTCGCCGAGTTCGTCCGCCCGGACTTCGAAGCCCGCGGCCTCAAGGTGTTCGCCGTCTCGACGGCGTCCCGCAAGGGCCTGCGGGAGCTGACCTTCGCGCTCGCGGCGATCGTCGAGCAGAACCGCGAGGCGGAGCCGGTGCTGGAGCCGGAGAAGATCGTGCTGCGGCCGCTGGCCGTCGACGACTCCGGCTTCACCGTCGAGGTCGACCCCGAGGAAGAGGGCGCGTTCATCGTGCGCGGCGCTCGCCCGGAGCGGTGGATCCGCCAGACCGACTTCGGCAACGACGAGGCCGTCGGCTACCTCGCCGACCGGCTCAACCGGCTCGGCGTCGAGGACAAGCTGGCGAAGCTCGGCGCGCGGCCCGGCAGTCCCGTCACGGTCGGCGACGTCCAGTTCGAATGGGAGCCGTCGACGCCGAGCGTCGCGATGCACCTGTCCGGGCGCGGCACCGACGTCCGGCTGGAGCGCATCGACCGGCCCGGCGCCACCGAGCGCAAGGAAGCCCGCCGGATCCGGCGGGCGGGCTCGGACGAGTTCGAGGACGCCCTGGACGTCGAGGAGTGAGCGGCACGCGCGAAGCCATCGCTGCCGCGCGGCGGCTGGTGGTCAAGGTCGGCTCGTCGGCGCTGACCAGCGCGGGCAGCGGGCTCGACGCCGCCCGGCTGGACGCGCTGGTCGACGCGATCGCCGAGCGCGTCGCCCGGGAAACGCAGATCGTGCTGGTGTCCTCGGGCGCGATCGGGGCCGGCCTGGCCCCGCTCTCGCTGGGCAAGCGGCCGCGTGACCTCGCCACCCAGCAGGCGGCGGCGAGCGTCGGGCAGCTGGCGCTGGCGCACGCGTACGCCGAGTCGTTCGGGCGGTACTCGCTGACGGTCGGGCAGGTGCTGCTGACCTCCGACGACGTCGTCCGCCGCTCGCACTACCGCAACGCGCAGCGGACGTTTTCGCGGCTGCTGGCGCTCGGCGCGGTCCCGGTCGTCAACGAGAACGACACGGTGGCGACCGAGGAAATCCGCTTCGGCGACAACGACCGCCTGGCGGCCCTGGTGGCCCACCTGATCGGCGCCGACGCGCTGATCCTGCTGTCCGATGTGGACGGCCTGTACGACGGCGACCCCCGCGGCGGCGCGACCCGCAAGCTGACGGAGGTCCTGTCCGAGTCCGATGTGGACGGAATCTCGGTCGGCATGTCCAGCTCCGGCCTGGGCACGGGCGGCATGGTCTCCAAGCTCGCGGCCGCCCGCACCGCGGCGGGAGCGGGCATCCCGGTGCTGTTGGCGGCGGCTTCGGAAGCCTCGGCGGCGTTGACTTCCGCTTCCCCGGGCACAGCTTTCGCCCCGGCGGACACGCGCCTGTCGGCCCGCAGGTTCTGGCTGGGCTACGCGGCGGACACCACGGGCAAGCTCCGCCTCGACGACGGCGCGGTGACGGCGGTGGTCCGCCGCCGCCGGTCCCTCCTGGCCGCGGGCATCACGGGCGTGGACGGCGAATTCCAGGCGGGCGACGTGGTCGACCTGGTGGACGCCAAGGACCGCCCGGTGGCCCGCGGAGTGGTGGCCTTCGACGCGACGGAGCTCCCGGACCTGATCGGCCGTTCAACCCCCGAGCTCCCGGCCGAACAACGCCGCGAGGTCGTCCACGCCGACGACCTCGTCCCCCTCCGCCGCTGACCCCGCCCGTGTCGACCCGCCAATCACACGTGATGCCCCTCCAATCACACGTGATGCCCCCTCAATCACGGGTGATGCCCGTCCCGCCACACGTGATTCCCTTCGATCACCCGTGAGGCCTCAGCCCAGCGAGACCAGCCGGGCTCCGCCGTCGGCCTCCAGGACCGTGCCGGTCAGGTTCTGGTTCGTCGCCGCCAGCGTCACCACCTCCGCCACGTCGTCCGCCGTCGCGACGCGGCGCACCGGGATCGAAGCCGCCGTCTGCGCGAAGAACCCCTCCCGCATCTCGTCCGGGAAGCCGCTCCACCACGCCGTGTCGACCACTCCCGGCGACACCGCGTTCACCCGCCTCGGCGCCAGCTCGACCGCCAGCGGCTTGACCAGCGCTTCGATGGCCGCGTTCAGCGCGCCGATCCCGGCCGTGCCGGCCATCGCCGCCCGGGCCGTGATCGCGCTGAGCAGCGTGATCGACCCGTCCGCCGCCAGGTGCGGCAGGACCGCCTGGATCGTCACCAGGTGCGCCCAGAACTTCGCGTCGAACGCCCGCCGCAACATGGCGAGGTCCAGCGAATCGATCGGCCCCATGCCTTCGGCGCCGGACAGGCTCACCACCAGCACGTCGACCGTCCCGAGCGACGCGGCCAGCGCGGCCATCGCCGTGGCGTTGCCGCCGTCGGCCTGGTGCCCGGTCAGCTCCGGATCGCTCGAAGCGACGTCGTCGAGCCGTTCCTTGCCGCGCCCGGTGACGTGGACGTCGTATCCCCGCCGCTGCAGCCGCCGCGCGGTCGCCAGGCCGATGCCCGAAGTGCCGCCGGCCACGAGAGCGATGCTCATGCTTGTTCCTCATTTCGAACCGGTACGTCTCGTTTCGAAATGGACGCTACCATCGGATCCCATGACCGACCAGTCCCGCCCCGGCCGCAAGCGCAGCGAACAGAGCCGGCTGGCGATCCTCGCCGCCACGCTCGAACTGGTCGCGGAGGCCGGCTACGGCACACTGACCATCGAAGGCATCGCCGCGCGCTCGGGCGTCGGCAAGCAGACGATCTACCGCTGGTGGCCGTCGAAGGCCGACGTCCTGCTCGACGCGCTCGCGACGAAGGCGGACCTGCAGATCCCGGTCCCGGACGAGGGCTCTTTCCGCGCCAACCTGGCCCGGTTCCTGGGCAGCACCTTCGAGCTGGGCGGGAAGTCCCCGGTCGCTGACACGCTCCGGGCGCTGATGGCCCAGGCGCAGATCGACCCGGAGTTCGGCAACCGCTTCCGCGAAGACTTCCTGTTCCGCCGCCGCGACGCACTCGGCACGCTCGTCGACCGCGCCCGCGAGCGCGGCGAACTTCCGGCCGGCGTGCGGCCCGGCACGGTGCTCGACGTCGTGTTCGGGACGCTCTGGTACCGGCTCCTCGCGACGCGCGAACCGGTCGACGGCGGCCTGGCCGACGAACTAGTGGCGCTGCTCGCGGATCACGGCGCCTCGACCGCCGAGATCCGGTAGCGCGCCACCGAGGCGTCGAGGATCTGCGCCGCCTGCTCGTCCGAAGGCCCGGAGCCGCGGAAACGCTCCAGGTCTTCGTCGGACTCCCAGCGCTCGTACACCGTGACCCGGCCGGGGTCGAGCAGGTCGGCGCCCAGCGCGTACTCGAGGCAGCCCGGCGCCTCCCGCGCGAGCCGGACGGCTTCGGCGCACCCCGCCAGGTAGTCCTCACGCTTTTCGGGAGCGACGGCGAGCCAGCCGGCGATGATGATCACGACGTGATCCGATCCGCCTTGATCGTGAGCAGCAGCCGCGTCTGGTCGCGGCCGCCCCACCACGGGTACGGGCCGCCGAGGTAGCGCTGCGACAGCTTCTCGATGTGCTCGACCGCGCCGTCTTCGGTCGTATCGATGACCTGCCCGCGGATCGCGAAGTAGCGCGACGGCCGGGCGTGGTCGGCGACGTTGAGCGCCACCCGGGGGTCACGCGCGATGTTGCGCTGCTTCTGGTGACCCAGCACGGTGTTGACGAGGACGTGCGTCCCGTCGGTGTCCACCCAGGTCTGGGTGAGCTGCGGCGAGCCGTCGGGCATCAGCGTCGACAGGAAGCAGAGGCTGGGCTCGCGCAGCAGAGCGAGCAGATCGCCGGGTAGTTCCACAGTGGTCTCCCGCTAGAGCCGGTCGGGCGCTTCGATGCCGAGCAGGGAAAGCCCGAGCGCGAGCGTGTGCGACGTCAGCGTAGTCAACCTCAGCCGGGACGCGCGCAGCGACGGCGAAGACGCCTTCAGAACTGGACATTCTTCGAAGAACCGCGAGAAAGCAACGGCGGTCTCGTAGAGGTAAGTGCAGAGCTTGTGCGGTGCGTAGCCGCTCGTGGCCGCCTTCAGTGCTTCGCCGAACCGGAGCAGCTTCAGCGCCAACGCACGCTCCGCCGGCGCCTCGAGCGCCACCTGGGTGCCCTCGGGTAGTCCGCCCGCCTTCCTGAGGAGCGACTGTGTCCGCGCGTGCGCGTACTGGAGGTACACCGATGTGTTGCCCTCATAGGCCAGCATCCGGTCCCAGGCGAAGACGTAGTCGCGCTCGCGATCGCCGGACAGGTCCGCATACTTGACCGCGCCGATCCCGACCGCCCGGGCGACTTCGGCCTGCCCGGCCGCGTCGAGCTCACTGCGTTCGGTGACGACCGCGGCGGCCTGCGTCACGGCTTCGGTGAGCAGGTCGGCCAGCTTGACGGTTTCGCCGGCCCGGGTCCGCATGGCCTTACCGTCCGCGCCCAGTACCGTGCCGAAGCCGACGTGCTCGGCGTGCCCGGTCAGCCAGCCCGCGGCGCGGCAGGTGGCGAACACCATCGCGAAGTGCTGCGCCTGCGGCGTCCCGACGACGTAGAGCAGGTCGGTGGCGCCGCGCTCGGCCGTCCAGTACCGGACGGTCGCCAGGTCCGTGGCGGCATACCCGTAACCGCCGTCGCGCTTGCGGACGATCAGTGGCAGCCGGTCGCCTTCGCGATTGCTGAAGCCCTCGGGGAAGACGCAAATGGCGCCGTTGCTGACTTCGGTGAGGCCGGCTGCCTCGAGGTCGTCGATGACCGTGGCGAGGTACGGGTTGTAGTAGCTCTCGCCGTAGATGTCCTTGTCGGTCAGGGAAATCCCGAGCAGCGCGTAGACCTCGTTGAAGTGCCGTGTCGACTCGTCGACGAGCTCCTGCCAGACGGCGAGGGTGTCTTCGTCGCCGCTCTGCAGCTTGACGACGCGGGTGCGCGCCCGCGTCGCGAACGCTTCGTCGCTGTCGAACTTCCGGCGTGCTTCGCGGTAGAAGGCGTCGAGGTCGGCGATCGCGCGTTGCCCGGCGGGGACGTCGAGGAGGTGCTCGATGAGCATGCCGAACGGCGTGCCCCAGTCGCCGAGGTGGTTGTGCGGCAGCACTTCGTGCCCGGCGAACCGCAGCAGGCGGGCGAGCGCGTCGCCGATCACGGACGAGCGCAGGTGCCCGACGTGCATTTCCTTCGCCACGTTCGGGCTGCTGTAGTCGAGCGCGATCCGCCGGGGCTCGGTGGTTTCCGGCACGCCGAGTCGCGGATCGCCGAGCAGCGCGCCGGTGCGTGCTTCGAGCCATTCCGTGCGCAGCGAGAAGTTCAGGAAGCCCGGCCCGGAGACTTCGGGCGGATCGGCGATCCCGTCGAGCTCCAGCGCTCCGGCGATGAGTCCGGCGACCTCACGCGGCGGACGACCGAGCTGCTTGCCCAGGCTCATCGCGAGGTTGGCCTGGTAATCGACGCCGTCGCGCGGCGACGCCTGGACCAGCGCTTGTTCCGGCATCAGTGCGACGTCCAGCGCCCGGCCGGCGGCGGTCACCACGCGGCGCGCCAGCTCCTCGGTAACGTCGGCGGTCTGCTGCACGGTGTACCTCCTTCGGCTCCGGTCGCGGAAGCCCTCAACCCGCTTTCGGGGGTCCGGGTGGCGAAGCCCCCGGCTCGGGGCGGAGCCCCGGATGGCGCAGCGTAGCGAGCGTGACCGGCCGATGACGAAGGGTTTACCGCAGCTCGCTGCCCTTCGTCTCCGGGAGCGTGAGGATCACCGCGAACGCGATCGCGGCGGCCACGGCGACGTACCAGAAGTAGAGCGTCTGCGACACGGCACCGAACAGGGTGATGAGCAGGGGAGCGGTGCCGCCGAAGATCGCGACGGTCAGGTTGTACCAGGCCCCGATGCCCAGCCCGCGCAGTTCGGTGGGGAACAGTTCGCTCATGATGGCGGGCGCGATCGACGTCATCGCGGTGTACAGCCCGAGCCCGACGCAGAACACCACGAGCAGCCCGCCGACGCCCGGACCGAGCAAAGTGGACAGCGGCACGACGACGACCGCGGTCGCCCCGGACCACACGAGCAGCTGCGGCTTGCGCCCGACCCGGTCGGCGAGGGCACCCATCGGGTACTGCAACGCGATGAACAGCGCCGTGCCGACCGACAGCGCGAGGAAGACCGCGCCGGCATCCGCGTGCCGGTTCTTCACCGCGAACGACGTCAGTGCGCTGAAGAACGTGTAATAGCAGAGCGTCGAGAGCATGGTGAAGCCGACGAGCCTGCCGACGGCCTTGGGGTGGTGCGTCAGCGTGGTCAGCAGCGGCCGCTCGAGCTTGCGCGCCTTGGTCTTCGTCTGCTCGAACAGCTCGGTCTCGGCGAGGCTCCGGCGCAGCCACAGCCCGACCAGGCCGAAGACGCCGCCCAGCAGGAACGGCAGCCGCCAGCCCCACGACGCGAGCTGGGCCTTGTCCAGCGCGCGGGCCAGCACGAAGCCGAGCACGGTGGCGACGAGCACGTCGCGTAGATCGTCCAGTCGAACCACTCCAGCGCGTTGCCGGCGCTCGCGGCGAACAGCTTGCGCACCGGCAGTCGGTGGCGCTGCGAAACCTGGACGGCGGATTCGGTCATGGCGGCCTCCACGTCACCCGAAGGTGCAACGGGACTTTGCCACATTCCTTCGCAGTGCGAAAGATCCCCACCATCCGCCGACCCCGTTCGCCGGCTGACCCTCCAGGTACGCGAGTCGTCCGTCCAGGTACGCGTGTCGTCCGCCGGGGTACGGGTGTCGTCCGTCCAGGTACGTGTCCTGCTTCCGCTCAGGCCGTGCTGGCCAACGCGAACGGCAGCACCGCGGGCGCCCCGGCCCGCCGCAGCAGCCGCGCGGCGAGCGTCATCGTCCAGCCGGTGTCGATGACGTCGTCCACCAGCAGGACCGGTCCGGACGGCAGGACCGCCGCGAGGTCCGCGGGCATGCTCATCCGCCGCCACAGGTCGGCCAGCCGCTGTGCGCTGTTCGCCTGGCGCGGCGGTGGCCCCTCGGCATCGAGCGCGCCGAGGAAGTCCAGCTTGCCGATCTCGGCCAGCCGGGTCGCGAGGCTGTACACCAGTTGCGGCCGCGTGGACGACGGCACCGCGACGACCGCCACCGGCCGTTGCGCCCATTGCCAGCCGGCGAGCACCTGCACGCACGCCTTGAACACCGAGTCCGGCACCTCGGCGTCGTTCGCCTGCGGCCCGACGAGCTCCCGCAGCCGGTTGCCCCAGCCGACGTCGGTGAGCCGCCCGAGCACCTGGCCCGGCTCGGCCTGGTCGTCGGCGGAGATCCGGCCCGAGACCGGAACGTCCAAAGAGGACATTCCGGTGGGCCACTGCTTCCGCGGGGCCACCTCGACGCCGGGCCGCTGCAGGCGTTCCCGGGTCGCGTCGACGACCTCGTCGGCCACCGACGTGTCCCAGTACTTCCCGGTGCAGTTGTCGCACCGTCCGCACGGTGTCGCCTCGGGGTCGTCGAGCTGACGCCGCAGGTATTCCATCCGGCAGTCCCCGGTCGCGAGGTAGCCGACCATCGCCTCCTGCTCGCGGTCACGCGCTTCCGCGACCCGCTGGTACCGCCCGCGGTCGTATTGCCATTCCTCGCCCGTGCTCGTCCAGCCGCCCTTCACGCGCCGGACCGCGCCGTCGACGTCCAAGACCTTGAGCACCATTTCCAGCCGTGACCGGGAAAGCTCGACCGACGGCTCGAGCGCGGCCGTCGACAGTGGACGGTCGGCGTAGGCGAGGGTGTTCAGCACCTGTGTCACCCGCAGTTCGTCGGGGAAGGCCAGCGACCCGAAGTACGCCCAGATCGCCTTGTCCTCCTCGCCGGGCAGCAGCACGACCTCGGCGCGCTCCACGCCACGCCCGGCGCGGCCGACCTGCTGGTAGTAGGCGATCGGCGACGACGGCGCGCCGAGGTGCACCACGAACCCGAGATCCGGCTTGTCGAAGCCCATGCCCAGCGCGGACGTCGCGACCAGGGCCTTGACGCGGTTGCCGAGCAGGTCGTCCTCGGCCGCCTGCCGGTCGGCCGGGTCGGTCTTGCCGGTGTAGGCCGCCACCGGGTAGCCGCGGTCCTTCAGCAGCGAAGCGACGTCGTGCGCCGCCGCGACGGTCAGCGTGTAGATGATCCCGGAACCGGGCAGCTCGGCCAGGTGCTCCGCGAGCCACGCCAGCCGCGCCTGCGACGTCGGCAGCCGGCACACCGACAGCCGCAGGCTTTCCCGGTCGAGGCTGCCGCGCAGCACCAGCGTGTCCGCGCCGGTGCCGAGGCCCAGCTGCTCGGCGACGTCGGTGACCACGCGGTCGTTCGCGGTCGCGGTGGTCGCCAGCACCGGAACGCCGTCCGGGAGATCACCCAGCAGGGTGCGCAGGCGCCGGTAGTCGGGCCGGAAGTCGTGGCCCCAGTCCGAAATGCAATGCGCCTCGTCGACCACCAGGAGCCCGGTGCTCGCGGTCAGCTTCGGCAGCACGTTGTCGCGGAAGTCCGGGTTGTTCAGCCGTTCGGGGCTCACCAGCAGCACGTCCACCTCGCCGGCCGCGACCGCCGCTTGGACCTGGTCCCACTCCTGGGGATTCGCGGAGTTCATCGTCGCCGCGTGGATCCCGGCTCGCGCGGCCGCCGAGATCTGGTTGCGCATCAGCGCCAGCAGCGGCGAGACGATCACCGTCGGCCCGCTGCCCTGTTCGCGCAGCAACGCCGTGGCCAGGAAGTACACCGCCGACTTGCCCCACCCGGTGCGCTGCACGACCAGCGCGCGGCGCCGCTGCGCCACCAAGGCCTCGATGGCCGTCCATTGGTCTTCGCGCAGCTTCGCCGAGTCGCCGGCCAATGCCCGGAGGAGGGTCTCGGCACGGTCGCGGAGGGCTGGGGTGGTGCTGGTCGTGTCCACGTCCCCACGTCTACCCCATGACACCGACAGATCGGGAATCGGCGGCGCCGCGAACGGAGAGTTTGCGACCGATACCAGCCGTAATGTGACCTGAATCACACATTCTGCCCGGTCGGGCGAGGTGGCGAAGAGCACCAGGCCTCCTGGCGCTCGGCCTTATAGGCTCTCCGGTCATGTCACCACGGCGGATCGGGGTCATGGGCGGCACTTTCGACCCCGTGCACCACGGCCACCTCGTCGCGGCCAGCGAGGTCCAGTCCCGGTTCGGGCTCGACGAGGTGATCTTCGTCCCCACCGGGCAGCCGTGGCAGAAGACCGATCGCGAAGTGACCAGGGCCGAGGACCGGTACCTGATGACCGTGATCGCGACCGCGTCCAACCCGGTCTTCTCGGTCAGCCGCGTGGACATCGACCGCGGCGGCCAGACCTACACCGTCGACACCCTGCGCGACCTGCACGCCGAATACCCCGAAGACGAGCTCTTCTTCATCACCGGCGCCGACGCGCTCGAACAGATCCTGACCTGGCACAAGGCCGACGAGCTGTTCGACTTCGCGCACTTCATCGGGGTCACGCGGCCCGGTTACCGGCTCAACTCCCACCACCTGCCCAGCGGCAAGGTGAGCCTGGTCGAGGTCACCGCGATGGCCATTTCGTCCACCGGCTGCCGTGATCGGGTCGAGCGCGGGGAGCCGGTCTGGTACCTCGTTCCCGACGGCGTCGTCCGCTACATCGCCAAGAAGGACCTGTACCGGAAGAGCGACTGAACCACTGTCGGTCCCTGCGGGTACCCTTCTCGGGCGAACCCGATCTGGAAAAGGAGCACTGTGGCAGCCACGTCCGAGGCTCGAGAGCTGGCCGTAGCGGCCGCCCACGCGGCGGCGGACAAGAAGGCCAGCGACGTCGTCGTGCTGGACGTGTCCGAGCAGCTCGTCATCACCGACGCCTTCGTCATCGCCTCCGCGTCCAACGAGCGCCTGGTCGGCGCGATCGTGGACAACGTCGAGGAAAAACTGCGCGAGAGCGGGCACAAGCCGGTCCGCCGCGAAGGCGCCCGCGAAGGGCGCTGGGTCCTGCTCGACTACGTCGACGTCGTCGTGCACGTCCAGCACGTCGAAGAGCGCACGTTCTACGGCCTCGAGCGGCTCTGGAAGGACTGCCCGCGCATCGAGGTGGCCGGTCTCGAGGAGCCACCCGCCGACGAGGACCCGGACGTCCCGTGAGCCCGCGGCGGCTGGTGCTCTGGCGTCACGGCGAGACGGACTACAACGCCGCCGGGCGGATGCAGGGTCACCTCGACTCGGCGCTGACCCCGCGCGGCTGGAACCAGGCCCGGTTCGCGGTGCCCGCACTGGCCCGCTTCTCCCCGGACCTCGTCATCGCCTCCGACCTGCGCCGGGCCACCGACACCGCCACCGTGCTCACCGACGCCATCGGCGTCCCGCTGCGGATCGACAAGCGGCTGCGGGAGACGCACCTTGGCGAATGGCAGGGGCTCACCGGCGAGCAGGTCGACCAGGCCTACCCCGGTGAACGCGACCGCTGGCGCACCGACGCGACCTGGGCCCCGCCGGGCGGCGAGAGCCGGGTCGACGTCGCCGACCGCGCGGGGGAAGTCGTCACGGACCTGCAGCAGGCCAACTCCGACGCGGGTGACACCGTGCTGCTGGCCGCGCACGGCGGCCTGATCATCGCGCTGACCGCGCGGCTGCTGGACCTGCCGGTCGTGGCCTGGCCGTCGCTCGGCGGGATCTCGAACTGCCACTGGGTCGAGCTGGGCCGCCGCGACGGGAAGTGGCGGCTGCACGCCTACAACGCGGGGATGCACGGCTAGCCGATGGGGCCGCGCCTGCTGGTGTTCGGCGATTCGCTGAGCTTTCACGGTCCCGAAGGACCTTGCGCCGCCGACGAACCGCGGCTGTGGCCCAATGTGGCCGCTGCCGCGTTGGGCGGCACCGCCGACCTGGTCGCGGGCATCGGCTGGAACGCACGGGACGCCTGGTGGTCGCTGACCGGCGACCCGCGGGTCTGGGCCGACCTGCACCACGTCGACGCGGTCGTGTTCGCGATCGGCAGCATGGACACGCTGCCCTCGCCGTTGCCCACCTACCTGCGCACCGGCCTGCGGTACCTGCGGCCCGACCCGGTGCGGCGCGTCGTGCGCAAGGCCTATCTCGCCGCGCAGCCGCGGTTGGCGGTGGCGCTGCGCGGCCGGCCCACGGTGCTGCCGGCCAAACTCACCGTGCAGTACCTCGACACGGCCGTGGGCGCACTGCGCGTCCTGCGGCCCGAGCTGCCGATCTTCGGCTGGCTGCCGTCGGTCCACCGCGCGGCGGCCTACGGCGGCGTGCACACCGCGCGCCCGGCCGCGGCGGCGGCGATGGCGGCCTGGAGCTCGCGAGCGGGAGTTCCGTTGCTGGACCTCGAAGCCGTCGTCGGGGAGCACGTGCTCAGCGGCGCGGGCAATCCGGACGGCATGCACTGGGGCTGGCCGGGGCACGCCGCGGTGGGCGCGGCGATGTCCGTGTTGCTGGCGCCGGTGCTGGCCCCCGGCCACGTAGGCTGACGGCGTGTCGGTCGCCGTAGTCACGGATTCCACCGCCCACCTGCCGGAGGGCTTCGCCGAACGGCACGCGGTCCGGGTGGTGCCCCTGCACGTCCTGGTCGACGGCGTGGTTTCCCTCGACGGCGTCGAGACCGGACCGGCGGCCGTCGCGGAGGCCATGAAGCAGCGGAAGATCGTCACGACGTCGCGGCCGACGCCCACCGAGTTCGTCAAGGAGTACCAGGCGGCGTTCGCCGACGGCGCCGACGCGATCGTGTCGGTGCACCTGTCACGCGAGCTGTCGGGCACCTGGGAAGCGGCGGTGCTCGCGGCGCAGGAGGTGGGGCCGGACCGGGTCCGCGTCGTCGACTCGCGGACCACCGCGATGGGCCTCGGGTTCGCCGCACTGCACGCCGCTTCGGCCGCCTCCGCCGGAGCTTCGGCGGCCGACGTCGAGGCCGCCGCGGTGACGGCGGCCGGCTGCTCGTCGACGTTGTTCGTCGTGGAAACCCTGGACCACCTGCGCCGCGGCGGCCGGATCGGCCCGGCGGCGGCGCTGCTGGGCACGGCGCTGGCGGTGAAGCCGGTGCTGCACATGTCCGAGGGCCGGATCCTGCCGCTGGAGAAGGTCCGCACGATGAACCGGGCGATCGCGCGCCTGGTCGAGCTCGCGGCCCAGGCGGCGGCCGAGGACGACGTCGAGCTCGCCGTCCACCACCTCGCGTCGCCGGAGCGGGCGGTCGAGCTGGCGAACCGGCTCGAGGAGGCCGTGCCGCGCTCGGCGGGCTGCGTGGTTTCCGAGCTGGGGGCGGTGATCGGGGCGCACACGGGTCCCGGCGTGCTGGGGGTCGTCGTCCAGCGGACGGTCTTGCCCCGAAGCTAGCGCCCGTACCACGGGCGGACGACGGAACCGGCCGCTCCCGGGCTCGGTCCCGGAAACCATCCACAACACCCCGGTTGTCCACAGGAAGCGACGCCACCCCTGTCGGACCCTCCCCGCGGGCCCTAACGTCGATCGTGTGTTCGAGCAGTCCGCCCGGGATCCGGGCTCTCCCGTCAACGACCGGCTCTCCTGGCTGGCCGACCAGCTGTCGCCCGATGCGAGCACGGTCGGCCCGGGCGGCCGGTTGATCCGGCGCTGGCTGCCGGGTGGACCGGCCGGTACCGGCCGCCGCTGGGCACTGGCCGGCGTCCTCGCAGCGGTCGTGGTGATCATCCTCGGCGCGGTCGCCCTCGTGGGCGGCGGTCCGGCGCCCGAGCCACCGCCCGCGCTGCCCAGCGCCAGACCGGCGGCGGAGGCGCGCGCCGCGCCACCGGCGGGTCTGGTGATCAGCGTGATCGGCCGTGTCCGGTCGCCGGGCCTGGTCACGGTGCCCCAGGGCGCCCGGGTGGCGGACGTGCTGCGAGCGGTGGGCGGCCCCGAGCCGGGAGCGGACATGGGCGCACTGAACCTGGCCCGCAAGGTAACGGACGGCGAGCAGCTGGCGGTCGGCATCCCGGCGCCGCCGGCAGCTCCGGACGCCCCGCAGGCCGACGCAAAGGTCGACCTCAACACGGCAACGGCGGACCAGCTGGACACGCTCCCCGGAGTAGGCGCGGTGATGGCCAAGCGCATCGTCCAGTGGCGCACCGACCACGGCGGCTTCACCAAGGTCGAGCAGCTGCGCGACGTCGATGGCATCGGAGAAAGCAAGTTCCAGAAACTGCGGGAGAAGGTGACGGTCGGATGAGCGCCTTCCCGGTGACCGCCACCCGCCTGGCCCGCGCAGCGTGGGCGACGGCTGGCCCACTCGTCGCGGGAGGGGCCGCGATCGGTCTGGCGCCTTTCCAGTGGCCGCGACCCGGTGGGCCCGGGCGGCATAGGCGCTGGCTGGTCGCCTGTCGCGGGAGGGGTGGCGGCCGGGCGAGCGTGTTTCCGGTGGCCGCGGCCCGGCCGGTCCGGTCAGCGTTGGCGCAGGCCGAAGTGCTCGTCGCGGGACGGGGCGCGATCGGGCGAGGCTTTTCCCGATGGCGGCTACCTGGCTGGCTGCAGTCAGTGCCCGCGAAATGGGGCGAGTTCGGTCGCTGTGGCCGCACCCACCTGGTCCGGGCGGCGCAGGCCGGCCCGCTTGTCGCGGGAGAAATGGCAATCGGGCGAGGTTTCCCGACGGCACAGACGAAAGCGAGTTCGGATGCGGAAGCAGGTGAAGCTCGGATGAGTACTCCCCTCGTAACCAATACCGGGCTGGCAGCGGCACGCGCGGGCAAGTTCGCTCGCCAACGAGACCAGGCGGCCCTCGGATGAGCACTGTCACCGACACCCGGCAGGACATGCGGCTCGTCCCAGCAGCAGCGGCCTGCTGGCTGGCGGCATTGGCCGGCCTGCTGCTCGGCTGGTGGACGGCCGTCGCCACCGGACTCGCCGCGGCGGTGCTGGCCGGACTGGTGCTGTGGCGGGCCCGCGGCCGGCCCCGGGCCCGCGACGCGGCGGCAGCCCTGCTGATCCTGGGCCTCCTCGCCGCCGGCCCGATCTCCTGGCGAATCCGCGAAGCCCAAAGCGACGAACTTCGCGCCTCTGCCGCAGAAGGGCTGCCGGCGGCGTTGCGGGTCGTCGTCGCCGAACGCCCGAAACCCGTGCGCAGCGCGGGGTACGCCGACCGGCAAGCCGGTGCCCGGTCCGTCGTCCTCGCCGCCGACGTGCGCACAGCATCGGTCGACGGACGGCCGGTCTCCTCCGCCGGCCGCGTCCTGCTGCTGGCTCCGGTCGAGCAGTGGGCGTCGCTGCTACCGGGCCAAGAGGTGACTGCGAACGGCCTGCTGATGCCGCCACGCGGTTCGGACCTGACCGCCGCGGTGCTGTCGGTGCGCGGCCCGCCGGGCGCGCCCGGCCCGGCGCCGTGGTGGCAGCGGGCGGCCGCCGGGCTGCGCACCGGTCTCCACGACCTGTGCCAGGTCCTGCCGGAGGAACCCGCGGGCCTGCTCCCGGGACTGGTACTGGGCGACACGAGCGCGTTGTCCCCGCGCGTCGAGCAGGAGTTCGTCTCCGCGGGCCTCACGCACCTCACCGCGGTCAGCGGCGGCAACCTCGCGGTGATCTGCGGGGCGGTACTGCTCCTGTTGCGCCTGCTCCGGCTCGGACCCCGGCTGTCGGCCGCGGCGGCCGGGACGTGCCTGGCCGGGTTCCTCGTCCTCGTCGGCCCGGAGCCGAGCGTGCTGCGCGCGGGTGTCATGGCGGCCGTGGCGCTCCTGGCGCTGGCGCTGGGCCGCCGCGGTTCGGCGCTGCCCGCGCTGGCCTTCGCGGTGTGCTTGCTGGTGGTGGCGGATCCGGCGATGGCCACGGACTTCGGCTTCGCGCTGTCGGTGTGCGCCACCGGCGGGCTGGTCCTGCTCGCGCCCCGCTGGGCCGATGCCCTGGTCCGCCGCGGGATCCCGCCTGGGTTCGCGGAAGGACTGGCGATCCCGCTGGCGGCTTTCCTGGTGACGGCGCCGGTGCTCGCGGGCATGGCGGGTTCCGTGAGCCTGGTTTCGGTGCTGACCAACGTCCTCGCCGCGCCCGTGGTGGCCCCGGCGACGGTGCTCGGCGTGCTGGCGACGGTCACCGGCCCGTGGTGGCCGGGCGCCGGGAAGGTCCTGGTGCACCTGGCCGACCCGGAGGCCCGGTGGCTGATCACCGTCGCCCGGCACGGCGCGCGAGCGCCGGGCGCGGTCATCGCCTGGCCCGGTGGCTGGGTGGGCGGTCTCCTGGCCGCCGCCGTCCTCGTGGTGCTGGTGCTCGCGGTCCGGCTACGGCGGGTGCGGGTGCTGATGGCGGTGCTCGTCGCCGGCGCGCTGCTGGTTTTCGTGCCGGTCCGGGTGCTGGCGCCGGCGTGGCCGCCGCGGAACTGGGCGATGGTCGAATGCGACGTCGGCCAGGGCGACGCCGTCGTGCTGGCGACCGCCGAGCCGGGACGGGCGGTCGTTGTGGACGCCGGACCCGAGCCGGGGCCGGTCGACGAGTGCCTGCACCGGCTGGCGGTCGACCGGATCCCGCTGCTGGTGCTGAGCCACCTGCACGCCGACCACATCGGCGGCCTCGCTTCGGTCTTCGACGGCCGCGCGGTCGGCGCGATCGCCGTCGGCCCGGGGCGGTCGCCCGGGTGGGCGTGGCGCCAGGTGGCTACCGAGGCCGCCCGGCGGGCGGTGCCGCTGGTGGAGCTGAATCCGGGTGAGCGGCTGGCCTGGCCAGGCCTGGCGCTCGACGTCCTGGGCCCGCGCTACGTACCGGCCCGCTCGGACGGGCCACAGGACGGCACGACGATCAACAACAGCTCGGTGGTGCTCCGAGCGCAGACCACGGCGGGCCGGGTCCTGCTGACCGGCGACGTCGAACTGGCCGCGCAGGCAGACCTGCTGGCCGACATCGGAGATCTGAAGGCGGAGGTGTTGAAGGTGCCGCACCACGGCAGCCGCTACTCGCTGCCGTCGTTCCTCGCGGCGGTGGCCCCACAGGTGGCCTTGGTCAGCGTGGGCGCGGGAAACACGTACGGGCACCCCAGCAAGTCCACAATGGACACTTTGGCTGCGCTCGGCGCGCGGGTGACTCGGACGGATGTCGACGGAGACACGGCAGTGGTCACCGGAACGGCGATAGTCCGCCGAGGTGAGCCGCGCGGGCCGCCCCGCCGGTGACCAGGAGGGCCGTCATTCGACGGGCTTCCGCGGAGTCTCGTGGCTTTGGCGGCCGCGTTCGACGCTCATCCGACGTCGAGCCCACTGCTGCCCACCCTCGTCCGACAGGGTTTCGACCCGGGCAACCAGCACTTGGACAGCGTCCGCGCGATCGTAAGGCGGTGACGAATGGAGGAACAATGCGGCTTCACGCTCGATCGCGTAGCCGATCTGGCTGTGCTCCACCCAGTTCTCGTGCAGCCCGAAGGTGGTCCGGATCCCGGTGGCGATCAGGACGAACGCGCCCAGAGCGGCGATGACGACAGAGTCGAGATGGGCAGCGGCGGCCACCGGAATCGCGGCCGAACCGGCGAGAGCGGCGATTTCGATGACCGCGTATCTCAGCCGGTCTCGCCGGGATCCCTTCTTGTACCACTGCCACTTCGCGACAACTGTCACCGGCAGCTGCTGGCCGTCACGCTCGGCAGTGATCATCCAATGCGTGCCGAGATCGCCGGACGTGTCCGCAGCCCACCGCATACCCCGAACCTCCGCGAACGAGTCGATCCACTGGTGGATGCCGACCTTAACGGCCCAGAAGTGCGGAAGGGGGTATTGCCGTTCGGGGGCGAGCCGCCTCGCCCGCCCCCGAACGGCTGATGATCAGTAGCCGAGGGCCTTGTTCACGGCTGCGGCCGAGGGCGGCAGGGTCGCCTTGGGGCCGACGTGGTTCTCGATCGCGTCGAGGGTCTTGAGGCCGTCGCCGGTGATGAGCAGCACGGTCTCGGCGTCCGGGTCCAGCTTGCCCGTCTCGACCAGCTTCTTTGCCGTGGCGACGGTGACCCCGCCGGCCGTCTCGGTGAAGATGCCTTCGGTGCGGGCCAGCAGGCGGATGCCCTCGACGACCTCTTCGTCGGAGACGTCCTCGATCGCGCCGCCGGTGCGGTTGACGATGTCGAGCACGTACGGGCCGTCGGCCGGGTTGCCGATCGCCAGCGAGCGGGCGATCGTGTCCGGCTTCACCGGCTGGACCACGTCCTGGCCGGCGCGGAACGCGGCCGACACCGGCGAGCAGCCGGTGGCCTGCGCGCCGAACACCTTGTACGGGCTGGCGTCCACGAGACCGAGCTGCCCCAGCTCACGGAAACCCTTGTCCACCTTGGTCAGCTGCGAACCGGAGGCGATCGGCACGACGATCTGCGGCGGGATGCGCCAGCCGAGCTGCTCGGCGACCTCGAAGGCCAGCGTCTTCGAGCCCTCCGAGTAGTACGGCCGGACGTTCACGTTGACGAACGCCCACTTCGGGTGCTCGCCGGCGAGCTCGGTGGCGAGGCGGTTGACGTCGTCGTAGTTACCGTCGATGGCGATGAGGTCGCCGTCGTACACCGCGGTGGTGAGGATCTTGGCGCGCTCGAGAGACTTGGGGATCAGCACGACCGACCGCCAGCCGGCGCGGGCCGCGGCGGCGGCCGTCGCGTTGGCCAGGTTGCCGGTCGAGGGACACGCGAGCACCTCGAAACCGAACTCGCGGGCCGCGGCCAGCGCGACGGCGACGACGCGGTCCTTGAACGAGTGCGTCGGGTTGCCGGTGTCGTCCTTGACCCACACGCGCTTGAGGCCGAGTTCCTTGGCGAGGCGGTCGGCGCGGACCAGGCGCGTCGCGCCCGGCTCGGTGTTCGGGATCTCTTCGACGTTGGACGGAACGGGAAGGAGTTTCTTGTAGCGCCAGATGTTCTTGGGGCCGGCTTCGATGTCTTCGCGGCGGACGCGGCCGAAGTCGTAGGCGACCTCGAGCGGTGAGAAGTCTTCGGCGGAGACGAACTCCGGAGCGAGCGGCTGCCGGTGGCCCTCTTCCTTCGACACCAGCTCGACGGCGGGTCCGAGATCCGGGGTCTTGGTGGTGGAGGTCGTGCCGAGGGTGGCGGTCATCGCGAGGTTCCTTTCCTCATCTGCCCCGCCGAAGCGGGCCGGAATTGGCACCGTGGTCGTCAGCTATCCCGCGATCGCGGGATGACAGGCTGTACGCCGGTTGCCGGGGCTTCGTCGGGCCGTTCCCTCTGCCCCTCTGGATGAGCGGTATTCAGTTGTCGGTGCGCGCACGCCGGAGATCCGGGGCGGGCTGCCTCGGCTACACCGTACGACATCGCGCTCGGGCCGTGCCACGGTGGCCGCTCGACATCACCGGAGCGGGCGCACCGGAGCACGAGTGAGAGGATTCCCGGGTGACCGCGCAAGCCACCGCCCCGGCCCCGCTGCAGCTGGTGCTGGGTGAGGAAGAACTGCTGATCGAGCGGGCCGTCCGCGAGACGCTCGCCGCCGCCCGCGTGATGGACGCGACCGCCGAGCTGACCCGGGTCCGGGTGTCCGATCTCACAGCGCCCGAGCTGGCCGAGCTGGTCAGCCCGTCGCTGTTCAGCGAAGGCCGGGTGATCGTCCTGGAGTCGGCGCAGGACATCTCGCAGGAGCTGGCCGACGCCGTCGCGGCTTACCTGAAGGACCCCGCCGACGGGGTGGTGCTCGTCGTCGTGCACACCGGTGGCGGCCGCAGCAAGGCGGGCAAGTCGCTGCCGACGGCGCTGAAGAAGGCCGGCGCCGAGATCACCGAGTGCCCGAGACTGACCAAGCCGGCCGAGCGGGAGCAGTTCGTGCGCCACGAGGTGCGCCGGGTGGGCGGCAAGATCGACCCGGCGGGGGTCGCCGCCCTGCTCGACGCCGTGGGCTCCGACCTGCGGGAACTCTCTTCGGCGGCGACGCAGCTGGTCGCGGACACGGGCGGCACGGTCGACGCCGACGCGGTCCGCCGCTACCACCGCGGCCGTGCCGACGTCACCGGCTTCGCGGTCGCGGAGAAGGCGGTCAGCGGCGACCGTGCGGCGGCGCTGGAGTCGCTGCGCTGGGCGATGCAGCTGGGTGTCCCGCACGTCCTGGTCGCCGACGCGCTGGCCGACGCGGTCCGGACGATCGCCCGGGTCTCCGGCGCGGGCCGGGGCAACCCGAATCAGCTTGCGGGCGAGCTGGGCATGCCGCCGTGGAAGATCCGCAAGGCACAGGGGCAGTCCCGCGGCTGGAACCCCGACGGTCTCGCGACGGCGATGCGCGTGGTCGCGCGACTGAACGCCGAGGTCAAGGGCGTGGCGGCGGACCCGGGCTACGCGCTGGAGCGCGCGGTCCTCGAGGTGGCGGCGGCCAAGGGCGACCGCTGACCGCGGCCGGGCCCGGACACGAAGCCTGGATGCAACGGGCCTGGACGCGAAGGGCCTGGACACGAGGCCCGGATGCAACGGGCCTGGACGCGAAGGGCCGACGCAAGAGCCCGGGCGCGAAGGGCCCAGACGCGAAGCTCGACGCGAAGCCTGGACGCGAAGAGTCTGATGCGAAGTCCGGACATGAAGAAGGCCCCGGCCGAAGCCGGGGCCTGCTCAGAAATCAACCAGCTCAGAGCGCGTTGACGCGCTTGGCCAGCGCCGACTTCTTGTTGGCGGCCTGGTTGGCGTGGATGACGCCCTTCGAGACGGCCTTGTCCAGCTTCTGGGCGGCGTCGCGCTGCAGCTCGACGGCCTTGGCCTTGTCGCCGGCCTCGGCGGCTTCGCGGACCTTGCGGATCGCGGTCTTCACCGAGGACCGGATCGCCTGGTTGCGCTGACGCGCCTTCTCGTTCGTCGTGATGCGCTTGATCTGCGACTTGATGTTGGCCATAGGGCAACTCCTGTTTCACTCGGTGAGATTCGCCGCCGCGCTGAAGTGGCCCCGCTCCGAAAAGCAGGTTTCCTCCATGACGGAATGCCGCACGGGCAGCGAGCGACCACTCTAACAGCCGGGCCGCCGGCATCCGGAGCCGGGAGTACCGTGGGCGACGGCAGTGCCTAGGGTTCCGTCGCCGGTCCGTGCCGCCCGCACCACACAACCAGGACCGGTGGGCCTGGTCCGAGCGGCACCATCGGCGGGCCCGGACGGCCGGTCGTTCATCTGACGGGGCAAAAGCCTGGAGGACCGGGGTGTTCGCGCGCGCGAACACCCGAAGGGGTCCCCTGAACGCCACCGCCTTGTCCCTTGTCCTCGCCGCCGCCGTCATGCACGCCGCCTGGAACCTGGTGGCCAAGCGCATCTCCTCCGGTGGCACCCAGTTCGTCTGGCTCTACTACACGGCCGGCGCCATCCTGCTGCTTCCGGTCACGGTCGTGCTGCTCGTCGTCGGCCACCACCGTCCACAGTGGAGCTGGCTGCTCGCCGCCGCGGTCACCGCCGTCCTGCACATCGGCTACGGCGTCGTGCTGCAGCACGGGTACCGCGTCGGGGATCTCTCCGTCGTCTACCCCGTCGCGCGCGGCACCGGGCCGTTGCTGTCGGTGCTGGCCGCCGTCCTGGTGCTCGGCGAGCGGCCCGGTCCGCTCGGCCTGCTCGGTGCGTTCCTGGTCGTCGCCGGGGTGCTGGTGATCAGCACCGGCCGCACGGCGGGCGACCCCGGCGCGGTGAAAGCCGGGATCCTCCACGGCCTGCTGACCGGGGCCGTCATCGCCGGCTACACGCTCTGGGACGCGCACTCGGTGACCGGCCTCGGCGTGCCCCCGGTCGTCTACTTCGGCCTCGGCTCGGTCCTGCAGAGCGTGCTGCTCGTGCCCGGCGCCCTGGCCGATCGCGCCGAAGTGACGCGGATCTGGCGCGAACAGCGCCGCGAGGTCGTGCTCGTCGCGGTCCTGTCGCCGATCGCCTACATCCTCGTGCTGTTCGCCCTCACCATGGCGCCGGTCAGCCTGGTCGCGCCCGCCCGGGAGCTGAGCATCGTGTTCGGCGGGCTCGCCGCGTGGCTGGTCCTGGGCGAGCGTGACGCCGGGCGGCGGCTGGCCGGGTCGGTGATCGTGCTGTCCGGCGTCGCCGCGATTGCGGCCGCCTGAGCCCGTCCGGTAGGGATGGTCGGATGGAGATCCTGAAGAGCCGGCTGCTGATCCGCCCGCGGGACGTCGCCGCGTCCACGGCGTTCTACCGCGACACCCTCGGCCTGGCCGTGGAGCGGGAATTCCCGGGTGGCACCGTGTTCTTCCTCGGCCACGGCTCCCTGGAGGTCTCCGGGGCGGGTGAGACGGGCTCGTCGCCCGATCTGGTGCTCTGGCTGCAGGTCCGGGACCTCGCCGGCACCTTGGCCGACCTCAAGGCGAAGGGCCTGGAGCCGGTGCAGGACGCCCAGCGGATGCCGTGGGGCCTCGACGAGGCCTGGATCGCCGATCCGGACGGCACGCGCATCGTGCTGGTCGAGGTGCCCGAGGGCCACCCGATCCGCACGGACACCCGCTAGACGGGCTTGACGGCGCGCAGCTGCGCGGCGAGCGCGGCGAACCCCGGCGGCTCCCAGGTCCAGGTCTGCAGGTCGGCGAAGCCCGCGGCGGCGGCTTCGTCGGCCAGGACGTGCCTGCTCACGGGCAGCCACTTCTCGTGCGCGGACAGCAGCAGCCGGCCACCGGGGCGCAGCACCCGGAACAGCTCCTCGAACCCAGCCGCGCGGTCTTCCCACAGCATGACGTTGTTCACGCTCAGGACCACGTCGACGGACTCGCCGGGCTCGCCGGTGTGCGCCGCCGACCCCTCGCGCAGCTCGGCCCGGTCGCCGCAGCGCTCGTGACACAACGTGAGCATTTCCAGGGAGGGGTCGACGCCGACGGCGCGCCCGGCCAGGCGCGCGGCGGCGTCCAGGCCGACGCCGGGGCCGGGGCCGACGACCAGGACGGTCTCGCCGGGCTCGATCTTCGCCAGGTCGACGACGCGGTGTTCGGTGGCGGCGTTGCCACGGGCCATGACCCAGCCGCCGAGGCGGCCGAGCGCGCCGGAGGGGTGACCGAACGTCCGGTCGAGGACGCGGGCGAAGCCGCTGGTCTCCGGCGGGGGAGGGGGCGCCGGCTGGTGCGGAGTACTCATACTTCGAGGGCACCACGGATCGGGAAACCCCGCATCGGGGATGACCCCCACCCGCACCCGGAGGGCCATGGGACCATACAGGTGGCCATCCCCGACTTTCCGAGGACTCATTCGAGTGACAGCGCTCAACAAGTTCGCCGACACCACCTTCACGCCTCCGGAGCTCATCCGGAACTTCTGCATCATCGCGCACATCGACCACGGCAAGTCCACCCTGGCCGACCGCATGCTGCAGCTCACCGGCGTCGTGGAAGAGCGGGCCATGCGCGCTCAGTACCTCGACCGGATGGACATCGAACGCGAGCGCGGCATCACGATCAAGGCGCAGAACGTCCGGCTGCCCTGGCAGGTCGAGGGGCAGGACCACGTCCTGCACATGATCGACACCCCCGGCCACGTCGACTTCACCTACGAGGTCTCCCGGGCCCTGGAGGCGTGCGAAGGCGCCGTCCTGCTGGTCGACGCCGCGCAGGGCATCGAGGCGCAGACGCTGGCCAACCTGTACCTCGCGCTCGAGAACAACCTCCAGATCATCCCGGTGCTCAACAAGATCGACCTGCCTTCGGCCGACCCCGACAAGTACGCGGGTGAGCTCGCCCACATCATCGGCTGCGAGCCCGAGGAGGTCCTGCGGGTCTCGGCCAAGACCGGCATGGGCGTCGGCGAGCTGCTCGACGCCGTCGTGAAGCAGGTCCCGGCGCCGCAGGGCGACGCCGACGCGCCCGCCCGCGCGATGATCTTCGACTCGGTCTACGACACCTACCGCGGCGTCGTCACCTACATCCGCGTGGTCGACGGCAAGATCACCCCGCGCGAGCGCATCAAGATGATGTCCACCGGCGCCACCCACGAGCTGCTGGAAGTCGGCATCATCTCGCCGGAGCCCAAGGCCAGCAAGGGCCTCGGCGTCGGGGAGGTCGGCTACCTGATCACCGGCGTGAAGGACGTCCGGCAGTCCAAGGTCGGCGACACCGTGACGTCGGAGCGCCACGGCGCCAAGGAAGCGCTGGCGGGCTACCGCGAGCCGAAGCCGATGGTCTACTCGGGCCTGTATCCGGTGGACGGGTCGGACTACCCCGAGCTGCGCGAGGCGCTGGACAAGCTCCAGCTGAACGACGCCGCGCTCGACTACGAGCCCGAGACGTCGGTGGCCCTGGGCTTCGGCTTCCGCTGCGGCTTCCTCGGCCTGCTGCACCTGGAGATCACGCGCGACCGGCTCGAGCGCGAATTCGGCCTCGACCTGATCTCGACGGCGCCGAACGTGGTCTACGACGTGGTGCTGGACGACGGCAAGGAAATCCACGTCACCAACCCGTCGGACTGGCCGACCGGGAGCAAGATCGACAAGGTGCTCGAGCCGGTCAGCAAGGTCAGCATCCTGGCGCCGTCCGAATTCATCGGCACGATCATGGAGCTGTGCCAGAACAAGCGCGGTCAGCTGCTCGGCATGGACTACCTGTCCGAGGACCGGGTCGAGCTGCGCTACAACATGCCGCTGGGCGAGATCATCTTCGACTTCTTCGACACGCTGAAGTCGCGTACGCGCGGCTACGCGTCGCTGGACTACGAAGAGGCCGGTACGCAGGCGGCGGACCTGGTCAAGGTGGACATCCTGCTGCAGGGCGAGGGCGTGGACGCGTTCTCGGCGATCGTGCACAAGGACGACGCCTACAACTACGGCAACCGCATGGTGAACCGGCTTCGCGAGCTGATCCCGCGGCAGAACTTCGAGGTGCCCATCCAGGCCGCCATCGGCGCCCGGATCATCGCCCGCGAAACGATCCGCGCCATCCGCAAGGACGTGCTCGCCAAGTGCTACGGCGGTGACATCTCGCGGAAGCGGAAACTGCTGGAGAAGCAGAAGGAAGGCAAGAAGCGGATGAAGACCGTCGGCCGGGTCGAGGTCCCGCAGGAGGCTTTCGTCGCCGCACTGTCCACTGAGGACTCCGGGAAGAACAAGAAGTAAGCTGTTCCATTGATGTGACTGTTTTTATGGTGTGACAGTGGCGCCCATATTCACGCTTCCGCGTGGATATGGGCGCCGAACCCGTGTTCGATGTGGTTTCCGTCGGTGCTCTCTGGTTTCCTCTGGTGCGAAGAGCGAAAGGAGAGCACCATGACGGCCATGGCAGACATCGAGCATCCCGCCGATTCGGGCCCCCTGACGGTGCGCGACATCGAGGGGATCCCGTTCGATGGCCGACGCTACGAACTCATCGACGGGGTGCTCATCGTGAGCCCCGCGCCGGGACTCAGACACCAGAAAATCGCATACCGGCTCTATGGCGTGCTGGAAGCTGCGTGCCCGCCCGATTTCGAGGTGGTCGGCGCGCCGTTCGCTGTGCACTCGGGTGACAAGATCGAGCTACAGCCGGACGTCCTGGTCGGCCGGGACGAGGACTTCACGGACAAGGATCTCCCGGCGCCACCGGTGCTGGCCGTCGAAGTTCTGTCGCCCAGCACGGCGATCTACGACTTGAACCTCAAGAAGGCGGTCTACGAGCGGCTCGGAACCGGCAGCTACTGGGTGATCGACCCGGAGGAGCCCGCGCTGACCGTGTTCGAGCTGGACGCGGAGGGCCACTACCAGCAGGTCGCCAAGGCGGCGGGCGACGAAGAGCTCGAGCTCGAACGGCCGTTCCCGGTGCGGATCGTGCCCCGCGAGTTGCTGGGCCGGCTCGGCTGAGCCCGGTCAGTGGCGCCGGAGCCGAGGGGCGCCGCGGAGCTGGGCGTGCAGCTGCCGGTGGCGCAGTTCCTTCCGGAGCCGGTCGAGCACGGCGTCGAACAGGGCCGGGGTGAGGATCGCCGTCTGCTCGAACTGTCTTCGCTCGGGCGGTGCCGGCCGCAACTTGCTTCGCGGCGCGTAGCGCTGCACCGAACTCTCGACGCCGCCGCCGGTGACCAAGTCGACCCAGAGGGCGTCGCGCAGGTAGCCGTCGCCGAAGCGGGCCGAACGCCGCACGGTCACCTCCGCGATCTCCGGCCAGGGGACCAGACGGGTGCTGAGCGTGCCCGCCGGCAGGCGGATGCCCTCGTCGCCGATGGTGAGGTCGCGCAGGCCCTCGAAGCCGCGCTTGAGGTCGCGGGCCCGGGAGACGCGGTAGGCCAGGACGGCGGCGAGCACGGTCGCCGCGTACGCACCACCGATCAGCCACGGCGAGAGGCCGCGCACCAGCCCGGTGGCGAGCGCCGCGCCGAACCCGGCGTCGGCGACGACGAGCAAGCCGACGAGGACCTTGACCGGCGTGGTCACGCGGGGCGGGGACTCGGACAACGGGACGACTCCTGGGGCCGGAAAGGGTCAGGGATTGCCGATTATCCGGTCTGCCCGGATGAACACCGCGACCCGCCGCTCTTCGGCCATGACGCGGTCGTACTCGGCCCAGTCGTCGTGGGTGCCGGTGGCGGCGATGAAGACGTCACGCAGCAGCTGCGGCAGGCCGGCGGGGTCGAACGCGGGGTCGGGATCGTCGGGCCCGATGAGGTGGGTGGCACCGGTGACGGAGAGCCAGTTCCAGCCGCGCCGGAAGGTGACGGTGGCGTGCCCGGCCCGTCGCAGCAGGAGGAGCTTGTGCGCTTTGCCGACGGCGACGTAGGCCACACCCGGGGCACCGGTCACCGGATCGTCGAGGACACCGACGTTGACGACGGAGGCGTGCACGGTGCCGTCCGCCCGCGTCGTGGCGACGGTGGCGAGGCCGTGCTCCTGCAGCGACAGCGTGCGAACCTGCTCCAGATCTGCGCTCATGCCCCAACCTAACCCGCCGCACGGGCCGCCCGTCCGGAATTCACCGCACGAAGTGCGCCGATAACCGTCCGCACAGGAGATCGACGTCCGCGCGAGGCGCCCCGGGCCAGTCGACGTCCATCCAGCCGACCTTGGCGGGCGTGCCGAGGTGTCGCACGAAGACGTGCTGGTGAAAGTGGGCAATGCCCCGCCCGGCGATGGCCGAGTGCACGGACTCGGGCTCGAGCTCGGCCTGCAGGGCGCGAGCTGCCACCCAGGCGGCCCGCGCGACACCCAGCGCCTCGGCTTCGGTGAGCCCGTCGAGGTGCGCCACATGCCGCCGGGTCTCGACGAAGAGGTAGCCGGGAAAGTCACCGGGCCGATGACTGACGACGACGAGCTCATCGGCCCAGACGACCGGCCCCACCAGGGGACCTTCACCGCGGTGCTTGGCGCAGATCGGGCACGGCATGGCCGCAGGGTAGCGCGCCGGCGGTCAGGCCGAGGGCTGATCGGCGGGAGGCCAGACGTGGCCGGCGGCCTCATCCGCCACCCGGACGTGTTCGAGGACGACGTTCCGTTCGAAGGTCGCGGCGGCGAAGGAGACGGTGCCGCCGAACTCGGCGCCGTCCGGATGGGGTACGCCGTCGATCGTGCGCACGCCGCCGAACAAGGCCTCGTCGCGAAACACGGCTTCGTCGAACGTGGCGCCGTTGTGGAAGACCGCTCCCCGGAACAGCGCCGAGCCGTGGAAGCGGGCCCGCTTGAAGTTCGCGGATCGGTGGAACTCGCTGCCGCCGAAGATGGCGTAGCCGGTGAATTCGACGTCCTCGAAGCGGGTCCAGCCGGCGAACCGCGCGCCGCCGAACCGGGCGTTGCCGACCCGGCAACCGCGGAAGTCGAAGTGGCACAGGAGAGCGCCCGTCAGGTTGAGGGTGATTCCGGGCCAGAACTCCGGACGCGGCACGCCGGGAGAGTCGCCGGGGTAGAGGTGGCCGGCCAGGATGCGCTGGGCCGTTGCGCGCACCTCGAGCTCCTGGTCGCTCGCGTGCCCGTCGGTGCTGTCCGCCGCGTCGTCACCCGAACCGGGGGCGCGCAACGACGACCAGCGTGGCAGCCGGGGCCCGGTGGGCAGCGCGTACGGCAGCCGGAGGTAGGCGCAGAGGAGGTTGACGATCGTCTGCCGCTGGTCCGGCGTGTTCTGCGCCAGCCGCTCCAGCGCGTAGAGACCGGCCAGCCGGATCGGTGTCTTCTCGGCGCCCAGCTGGTCCGCGGCCTTGGTGTAGAGCTCGGTGATCCGCCGTTCCGCCGCGTCGACCCGCGCGTCCTCGGCCAGCCGCCGCTGGTGCGCGGCGTTGTCCGAGGCCACCTGCTCGACGTGCTTTTGGGCGTGTTCCCGCTGGGCGAGCTCCTGCTCCTTCCGGCGGAGTTCGAGCTCGCCCAAGCGCTGCCGTCGCGCGGCCAGCACGAGCGCGACGGCGCCGCCCGCGCCGAGGACCACGTTCCCGGTCGCGCGGAAGACTTCCAGCTGCGCCTGGTCTGCCGGGGTGCCGGCGCCGAAGAGCGCCAGCAACAGCCAGAGCGTGCCGACCGCGACCACGACGACGATCAGCCCGGCGAACACGATGGCCCGCGTGGTGAGCACCTTGCCCAGGCGCTCGCCGCGAAGGCCGGCCGGCTCGGTGGTCGCTTCGCCGGCCGGTCGTGCGGGTGGTTTGCTCACCGGTCGACTGTGCCACGCCCGGGGCGGGCGCCGGAACCGGTTCGTGCCGGGCCGCCCCGGGATAGAGGCGCTCAGCAAGCGCCGTTGTCGGTCCACACTCCCCACTGGCCCGTCGTTCCCGGCTCCTCGCCCTGCGTCCACCACTTCGCCGTCCACTTGTGGCCGTTGTGGGACACCACGTTTCCGCCCGTGTACACCTGCGCCGCGGTCCACGCCGGGTCTGTGCACGTCCCGGGGTTCGTCGTCCCGCCCGTGTCCCAGGCGATCTGCGACGACCGGTAGAAGTTGATGCCCTGCGCCACCCAGCGGGGCGCCTGGGCACCCAGCCGGGTCCGGAACGCCGTCCAGTCGTGCGTCGACCACGGTGACCAGCCCAGCTCCGCGTGCGCGGCCAACCGGGGGAACGCCAGGTAGTCGATGTCCGACGGCGTCACCACCGTTTCCGTCCACAGTGGAGACTCCACGCCACGGACCGCCGATTCGCCCACGCCCGACAGGTACGCTCCCGGGTTCCAGCCGTACGCGTCCTGGACCTCGATGTAGCCCGCCCACGACAACCCGATGGGCGTCGAGCTGTTGTACTTCATGTCCAGGTACGCCTTGTTCGCCGGCGACAGGATCACCTTGCTACCGCGGGAAACCGCCGTCGACACCCCCGCGTCGGACGTGGAAGTCCCCCAGAACTGCGGGGACGCCGAAGCCGGCAACGCCGCCTTGGCGATGTCGTGCCAGCCCACCACCGTTTTGCCCGTGGCCGCCACCAGGGGCAGGACTTTGCTGGCGAACGTCAGGTAGTCGGCCGCCGACGTCGACGACGCTTCGTCGCCGCCGATGTGGATGGACGGGCCCGGGGTCAGGGCCGCCAGCTCGCGCAGGACGTCCGCGATGAACGTGTACGTGATGTCCTTCGAGATGCACAACGAGCTGTAGCCGACCGCCGTGTCCGTGCGCAGGGCCGGGGCCACTCCGTTGCAGTTCAGCTCGGCGTACGACGCCAGGGCCGCGTTCACGTGTCCCGGCATGTCGATCTCCGGGATGATCGTGATGTGGCGCGAAGCGGCGTAGTTCACGATGTCCGTGTACTGCGCCTTCGTGTAGTAGCCACCCGCGCCGCCGCCGACCTGGGTGCTGCCGCCGTAGGTCGTCAGGCGGGGCCAGCTGTCGATCTGGATGCGCCAGCCCTGGTCGTCCGCCAGGTGCAGGTGCAGGCTGTTGATCTTGTACTGCGCCAGCTGGTCGAGGTACCGCTTGACCGTCGGCACCGGGTGGAAGTGGCGGGCGACGTCGAGCATCGCGCCGCGGTAGCCGAAGCGCGGGGAGTCCACGATCGTCGCCCCCGGGATGCTCCACGGGCCCTGCTGGGCCGTCGGGCTTTCCACGCGGCCCGGCAACAGCTGCCGCAACGTCTGGACGCCCGCGAAGAGCCCGTCCGCGGTGGTGGCCCGCACGGTGACCGACGACGCCGTCGACACCAGCTGGTAGCCCTGGGCGCCGACGGTCGCGGGGGCGCCGCTGAGCACCAGCGCGATGCTGTCGGAGGGGACCGACGCGGGCGCGTCGGACACCGGCAGCGCGAAGCCGGTCGACGGCCGCAGCACCCCGGCCAGGTAGTCGCCGACCTGCCGGGCCGGCGCCGAACCGGCTTCGGTGACGATCTTCGTCGTCGAGACCAGCGGGAACGCGACCCCGGCCGCCGGGGTCACCGAGACCGGCACCGGCACGATCGACTGCAACGCCGGCGTGGCCGCGGCGGCCGGCGTGAGCTGTGCGGCGGTCGTACCGGCGCCGACCAGGGCCAGTACGGCGAGGGCGCGGCCGAGGCGTCGCACCAAGGGACTCTGCACCGGGGGACCTCCTGGCGGGAAGGGCGCGACCTCGCCGTCGCACCTGCCCGGATCGTTGCACTTCCGGCGCCGATGGTCTAGACCAAACTGGGTGGTTAAGCTCGCGGCGTGACGCGGGATTTCGCGCCGGGGTCGCCGTTCGCGCTGCTCTCGGACACCGAGACGGCCGCCTGGTACGCCTACATGAAGGTGCACCTCCGGCTGGAGTACGAACTGAACCGGCAATTGCGCGCCGACAGCGGGATCTCGCTCGCCGACTACCACGTCCTGGTCGCCCTGACGAGCGCCTCCGGTGGCCGGATGCGGGTCACCGACCTCGCGATCCGCATCGGCTGGGAGCGCAGCAGGCTGTCGCATCACCTGAAGCGGATGCGGGACCGCGGGCTCGTCGAGACCGGGACGGCCGCCGACGATCGCCGGGTCACCGAGGTGGTGCTATCCGAAGCCGGCCGGGAATCGTTGCGGCAGGCGGCGCCGGACCACGTCGGGTTCGTGCGGCAGGCGTTCCTGGACGCGCTCGAGCCCGGTGAGCTGGCACAGCTGACGACCCTGCTCGACCGGGTCTACGACACGCTGGTCGAGCACGGCACCCTGCCGCGGCCGGAGGACCACCCCTGACAGTTGCGTGACATGTCACCTAATATGGTCGCGAGACCAGGAGGACGCGATGGCGACGGTGGCTGCCCGCCTGAGTACTACGCTCGGTGGCATGTTCGACGAGCTGACGTTCCCGGTCGTCGCCGCGCCGATGGCCGGCGGTCCCACCACCCCGGAGCTGGTCGCCGCGGTGTCCGAGGCCGGTGGCTTCGGCTTCCTCTCCGCCGGCATGCTCACCCCCGCCGCGCTGGCCGCACAGATCGACCGCACCGCCGAGCTCACCGGGCGGCCGTTCGGCGTCAACCTGTTCGTCCCGCAACCGGACACCGGCGCCGACGTCT
Organism: Amycolatopsis mediterranei; assembly: GCF_026017845.1. Lineage (NCBI taxonomy): Bacteria > Bacillati > Actinomycetota > Actinomycetes > Pseudonocardiales > Pseudonocardiaceae > Amycolatopsis > Amycolatopsis mediterranei. The sequence continues at coordinate 7,642,865 of NZ_CP100416.1, read as the reverse complement.
CCGGCCACCGAGCCCGGCTGGAAGCGTTCGCGCGCGAGTACGACGTCGAGCTCGGCGAGCCGAAGTGGGACGACGACGCGTACCCGGCGAAGCTGGACATCGTGCTCGAGAAGCGGATCCCCGTGGTGTCGTTCACCTTCGGGCCGCCCTCGCCGTCGGACGTCCTCCGGCTCCACGACGCCGGCGCGAAGGTCGTCGTCACCGTGACCACCCCGGAGGCCGCCCGCCGGGCCGCCGATCTGGGCGCCGACGCGCTCGTCCTGCAGGGCTTCGAAGCGGGCGGCCACCGGAGCCTGTTCACCGACGACCCGCGCCTGCCCGGCGGCGGCGCGGAATACGGCGTTCTGGCCCTCCTCCGGCTCGTCGCCGCCCGCGTGGACTTGCCGCTGATCGCCGCGGGCGGGCTGGTGCACGGGGCCGACGTCGCCGCCGTGCTCGCCGCCGGGGCCGTCGCCGCCCAGCTCGGCACGGTCTTCCTGCGTGCGGACGAAGCCGGGACGTCGGAGGCGCACCGCAAGGCGCTCGCCCTCGCCGAACGCGAGACGGCGTTCACCCGGGCCTTCAGCGGGCGTCCGGCGCGGGGCCTGGTCAACAAGTTCATGGACGCCCTCTCCGAAGGGGCGCCGGCCGCGTATCCGCAGCTCAACCACCTGGCCGGGCCGGTACGCAAGGCGTCGGCGAAGGCCGGGGACCCGGAAGCGATCTCGCTGTGGGCGGGCCAGACCTACCCGCTCGCCTACGACGCCTCGGCCGCCGTGATCATCGAGCGGCTGAAGGTCGAGGCGCGCGACGCGACCGCGCGCCTCGACCGGATCCGCTAGCTGCTCGTGCGGTTCAGCAGCGAGTGCCGCCGGCCGTAGAGGAAGTAGACGACCAGGCCGATCACGAACCAGACACCGAACCGGATCCAGGTCGCCGGCTGCAGGAACGTGATCAGCCACAGCGAGAACACGACGCCGATCGCCGGCACCACCGGCATGCCCGGTGTCTTGAACGTCCGGGGCAGGTCCGGCTGCTTGTAGCGCAGCACGATCACCGCGACGCAGACGACGACGAACGCCAGCAGGATGCCGATGTTCGTCAGCTCGGCCGCCTCGCCGATCGGCAGCACCCCGGCGATGATCGCGGACGCGCCGCCGAGGATCCACGTCATCCGGCTGGGCACCTGGCGCTTCGGGTCGGTCTTGCCGAACCACGGCGGCAGCAGGCCGTCACGGCTCATCGAGTAGCCGACGCGGGTGGCGCCCATCAGGAACGTGAACAGCACCGTCAGGATGCCGATGATGGCACCGATCGCGATCACCGTGGCCAGGCCGGAGAGACCGACCGACTTGAACGCCGTCGAGAACCCGCTCTTCGGATCGATCTCGGTGTACTTCTGCATGCCGGTCAGCACCAGGCAGGCCAGCACGTACAGCACCATGGAGATGGCCAGCGAGTACAGGATCGCCTTCGGCATGTGCCGCTGGGCGTCCTTCGATTCCTCCGCCGCGGTGCTCATGGCGTCGTAGCCGAAGACCGCGAAGAACACGGTCGCCGCGCCGGTCACCGCGCCGCCGAAGCCGGCCGGGGCGAACGGCGTGTAATTGCCGGTCTTGACGTAGAAGAAGCCGACCAGGATGACCACCAGCACGATCAGCACCTTGATCCCGACCATCGCCGTCTCGAACCGGGCAGCGCTGCGGATGCCGCGGTTGAGCAGGTACGCGATCAGCAGGCACAGCAGCGCGGCGAAGAGGTCCACCTTGTGGCCCGGCCCGGTGCCGGGCGCGCCCAGCATCCACGCGGGCAGGTCGAGGCCGAGCTGGCCGAGCAGGAAGCTGAAGTAGCCCGAGATGCCGATCGCCACCACCGCCACGATCGCGGTGTACTCCAGCAGCAGGTCCCAGCCGATGAACCAGCCGACGATCTCGCCGAGCACCGCGTAGCCGTAGGTGTAGGCCGAACCGGCCTTCGGGATCAAGCCGGCGAACTCCGCGTAGGAGAACGCCGCCGCGGCGCTGGCGACCCCGGCGATCAGGAACGAGATCAGCACGGCCGGGCCGACGCCCGGGATGCCCGCCGCGTCGTCGCCGTGCGCGACGCTGCCGGCGAGGGCGAAGATCCCGGCGCCGATGATGCCGCCGATGCCGATGGCGGTCAGCTGCCACAGCCCCAAGGTGCGTTGCAGGCCGCCGCTTTCGGCCGGGTCCTGGATCTGGTCGATCGGCTTGCGCCGGAAGATGCCGGAGCTCGAGCCCAAGCCTCCTGGAGCGGACATCGTCGCCTCCCGAACGGTCGGTGGATGGCCCGGATCACGGACCCTCGCGGGAACCTACCGCCAACCCGGCGCGCCGACAGCCTGAGCGCGTCAGCCCGCCGCGGTGTCCTCGCTGACGGCTTCCGGCGCCATCGCGGCCGCCCGCTTCGCCTGGGTGGTCCGGACCGCGCTCGCCGCGAAGTAGGTGAGCAGCTCCGCGACCTCCACCGGGTCGTCCAGCTGCGGGCAGTGCCCCCAGTCCTCGCGGACCAGCAGCCTGCTGTGCGGCACCAGCGTGTGCAGCTGCCGCCCGGACGCGGCGGTGACGAGCTTGTCCTTGCCGCACGCGACGACCAGCAGCGGGACCTCGACCGAATCGAGGCGGTAGGCGTCGGCGAGTTCCGCGACGAGCTGCCGGGCCTCTTCCAGCCGGCTCTTGGTCGCGCGGTAGTCCGGGAAGAGCGCGGTGAAGCGCTGCACCTGGGTCGCGTCGGCCGCGCCCGAGTCGGCGTACAGCAGCCGCGGGACGAGCTGCTCGGCGACCTTCCGCACCAGGAACCCCGGTACCGGGACGGGCAGGGACGAGTACAGCCGCAGCGGCAGCGGGTAGCGCGCCACCGCGCGGATCAGCCACGAATCGACGAAGCCCGGCGCGGCGATGGACACCACACCCGAGATCGGCAGGCGGCTGTTCTGCGCCGCGCGCAGGCTCATGGTGCCGCCGAGGGAGTTCCCGGCCAGCACGACCGAGCCGAGCACGGCCTGTTCGCGGACGACGGCGGTGGTGAACGCGTCGAGCTGCGGCAGCATCGGGCCCGGCCGCAGCGGCTGGGCGTCGCCGAACCCGGGCAGATCGACCGCGACCGCCGGGATCCCGGCGGCCGCGAGCTGCTTCAGGGCGGGGCGCCAGGTGTCGGCGCTGTCGCAGTAGCCGTGCAGCAGCACCAGCCGCGGTGCGGTGGACCGGACGTGCGGTGTGGCAGACCTGCGGCGCAGTGCGCGCCGCGGAACCTCCGGCTCGGGGACGGTGTCGCCGACCTCGAGCACGCGGGTGCGGACACCGGCGTAGCGCCGGAAGGAGACCCGGATCGGGTCCTCGTCACTGGGCCGGCCGCCCGGGACGGCCGGCGCGGGCCGCTTCGTTGCGGTCATGCTCCAAGATTACCTGGCCGGGGTGGGGTTTTGGTGGAATTTCGGTGCTAACGACCAGGTCTCGAACTGAACACGTGAAAGATTCACGAGATGCCGGGTTGGGCGGATCAAAGGGTCCGCCCAGCTCACGGCGGGTTTAGTGGGTGAAAACGATCTTGCCGGCGGTGTCCCCGTCGAGCATCGCCTGGAAGCCCTTTTGTGCCTCCGGAAATGTAAGTTCCGCGCCGATCTGCGGCCGGACGCCGGTCAGGTCCAGGTAGGCGAGCAGGTCCGTGAGCTCGTCGCGGGTGCCCATGGTCGAGCCGGCGACGCGCAGCTGGAGGAAGAAGACGCGCTGCAGCTCCGCGTGCGCGTCCGGGCCGCTGGTCGACCCTGAGACCACGATGATCCCGCCCGGCTTGAGCGATTTGACCGAGTGCGACCAGGTCGCCTTGCCGACGGTCTCGAACACGGCGTCGACGCGCTCGGGCAGCCGCGCGCCCGATTCGAACGCCTGGTGCGCCCCGAGGCTGGTGGCGAGGGCGCGCTTCTCCTCGGTGCGGCCGGTGACCCAGACCCGGAACCCGGCCGCGCGGCCGAGCTGGACCAGCGCCGTCGAGACGCCGCCGGAGGCACCCTGCACGAGCATCGTCTGCCCCGGCCGCAGCCCGGACTTCACGAAGAGCATTCGGTAGGCGGTGAGCCAGGCCGTGCCCATGGTGGCGGCTTCGGCGAAGCTGAGCGCTTCGGGCTTCGGGACGACGTTGCGGGCAGGCACGACGACCTGGTCGGCGAAGGTGCCCTGGTGCTTCTCGGTGAGCAGCGTGCGCTTCGGGTCGAGGGTGTCGTCGCCCTGCCAGCCCGGGGCGTTGATCACCGAGTGGATGACGACCTCGGAGCCGTCGTCGAGGATGCCCGCGCCGTCGCAGCCGAGGATCATCGGGAACTGCTCCGGCTTGATCCCCACCCCGCGCAGGGTCCAGAGGTCGTGCATGTTGAGGCTGGCCGCCTTGACGCGCACGCGGACCCAGCCGTCGGGCACTTCGGGTTCGGGGCGCTCGCCCACGACGAGCGAGTCCAGCGGGCTGTCGGCGTTGGGTTCCTGCGCGTACACGGCGAACATGCCCTGCAACGTACCGCCCCAGAAGCACCTCGGCAGCAGAGCGCGCGTAGGCTCACACTGTGTTCAACGGGCTTGCCGACTGGTGGGACGGGGTCGAGCTGTGGCTCGCTCAGGCCTGGTTCCCGGTGCAGTTCGTGCTGGTCATGGTGGTCGTCGTGCCGCTGTGCCTGGCCGCCGCCTGGGTGCTCGACAAGGTCGTCGGGCTGTTCGCCCGCCGGTTGACTCCGGGGCGTGACAACGACTCCGACGGGTCGGCATAGGCTCGCGCACCATGTTCAACCGAAGGCGGATCACCGCCGCGCTGATCGGGCTCCTCGTGCTGGTGCTGGGGGGCTGGCTGGTCAAGGACAACCTCGGCGGCGGCTCGCCGTCGGCCGCCCCGAGTACGTCGGCGAGCTCGTCCACCGCACCCGCCAAGGGCGGCGCCGCCGTGCCGGGCGCGGACTCCGGGCTGCCGGTGAAGGCGCTTTCCACGCTGCCGCCGCAGGCCTCGGACACGTGGAAGCTGATCGAGGCGGGCGGCCCGTACCCCTACCCGCGCAACGACGACGTCGTGTTCGAGAACCGCGAGAAGCGCTTGCCTGGTAAGAAATCCGGTTACTACCACGAGTACACGGTGAAGACGCCGGGCAGCGCCGACCGCGGCGCCCGGCGGCTGATCACCGGGCAGGCGCACGAGCTGTACTACACCGGCGACCACTACGCGTCGTTCGTCGTCGTGGACCCGGCCCGATGAGCGCCGCCGACGAGCAGGTGAAGGCCGCCGCGGAAGCGGCGTTCGCCCGCGGCGCGTACCCGCACCTGGTGAACTCCCGGCCGACCGTCGACAAGGCCAGCACGCTGACCGCCTTCGCCGAAGCACTGTCCTTTCCGGACTACTTCGGGCACAACCTCGACGCGCTCTACGACTGCCTGACCGACCTGTCGTGGCTGCCGCCGGGGGAGCACGTGCTGATCTGGCCGGGCTCGGACGCGTTGCGCAAGGCCGAACCCAAGACGTACCTGGCCATCCGCAGCGTGCTTTCGGACGCGCAGCGAGCACTCGGCCCGAGCGGCCGCAGTGCCGGTTCGTGGCGGCTCACGGTCGTGCTGCCGGACGCCTGAGCCGCCACGCCGGTGGCTTCAGTCCTGCGGCACCCAGTTCGGCTTGCGCTTCTGGGCGAAGGCCAGGATGCCCTCCTGGCCTTCCTCGCCGGCGAAGAACTTCGCCGACAGCCCGAGCATCTCGTCGAAGCCGTCCGAGGGCGTGGCCGGGCGGGGACGGCTCAGCAGCGCCTTCGTCTCCGCCAGCGCCTTCGGGCCGCCCGCCGCCAGTGCCTTGACGTACCGTGTGACCTCGCCGTCGAGGTCGTCGGACGCCGAGTTCAGCAGGCCGATCTCGACCGCGCGGCGGGCGTCGAACGTGTCGCCGGTCAAGAACAGCTCGTGGGCCGCCCTGGGGTTGAGGCGCGGCAGGACCGTCAGGGAGATGATCGCCGGGACCACGCCGATGCGGACCTCGGAGAAGGCGAACGTCGCTTCCGGCACCGCCACGGCGATGTCGCAGGCCGCCACCATGCCGATGCCGCCGGCGCGGGCGGGGCCGGCCAGGCGGGCGACCACCGGCTTGGGGCTGGTCCACAGCTGCTCGAGAATGCGGGGGAACTCGTTCACGCCCTGCTCGCCCGCGCCCGCGCCGCGGGCCTCCTTGAGGTCCATCCCCGCGCAGAACACCGGCCCGGTGTGGGTCAGCACGATCACCCGCACGGCGTCGTCGGCGGCCGCCGCGGCCAGCGAGTCCGAGAGCTCGCGGCGCAGCTGCGCCGACAGCGCGTTGCGGTTGTGCGGGGAGTCCAGGGTGATCGTGGCGGTGCCGCCCACCACGTCGTAGTGCACCAGTTCGTCAGCCATGCCCGACACCTTTGCACATCCGCCGCGCGCGGCCGGTGTTACGCGGGGCACAGCCAATCGGGGTCACCCGCGTGTGCGGCGGCGGCCGGGGAGAAGTGCTGCTGCAGGGTGAACGCTTCGGGCGTCGGGCCGTAGACCCGCAGGTGCTTGATCTTCGCCTCGGCCTCCGCGGTGGTGGGCCGGTGGCCCGCGGGCACCCACCAGAGCGCGGTCATCACGTCCTGAACGCGGTGGAACCACTCGCGGCGGCGCTTGAGGATCGCCAGGTGCTCGCCGGAGAACACGAAGTCGGCCAGTGCTTCCACCGACGTCCACACGGACATGTTGACCAGGATCCCGGACGTGCCGCGCACGTCCCACTCGAAGGCGCGGATCGACGTCGCGTCGCCGTCTTCGGTCTGCAGCCGCCACACGAAGCCGGGCGCGTGGTCGGCGACCGCGTTGACCGGCTCCAGCGCGCCGACGAAGTCGCGGAAGGACTCGTCGTCGAGCGGTGCCTTCATCCGGCTGATGTTGACCTGGGCGAGTTCGAAGTTCCCCATGCGATCACCCTACGGGCGAAATCCCGCCCGTAGGGTGCCGCCGCTCAGCCGATGGTCGTCGTGGTGAAGACCGGGCTCGGGTTGGGGAAGCAGGCCGTCGGTGCGGTGAGGTCGCCGATGATCGTGCTCGCCACCGCCTTGAACGTCAGGCCCGGGTCGCTGTAGCTGGTGCCGCCCAGCTTCGTCTGGATCGTGCCCGACTGGCCCGCGGTCAGGTGCGCGGTGACGGTGGGCAGTTCGAACGTGGCGCCCCCGGCGATCGGGCCGGGGAAGCTCAGCGTGGCGACGCCGTTCGCGACGGAGAGGGCCGGCGGCGTCGAGCCGAGGCCGGAGCCGCCCGTCAGGTCCGCGCCGACGTACGACGAGTTGGCCGGGATCGGGATCTTGAGCGCGAAGGTGTTGATGTTCTTGACCTTGTTCCCGCTCACGGTGCTCGGCACGGTGTTCGGCGCGGGATCGATGACCACGTCGAACGCACCGCCGGGCGCGACCGTGGCGGGCGCGGTGACGTCCGCGTCCTGGTTCAGCGCCACCTTCTGCGGCCCGACGATGGGGGCGTCGGCCTGGCAGTCGAAGGTGACGCTGGTGGCCGCCGACGCCGGAGCGGCGAGGGCGATCGGGAGCACCGCGGCCGCGATCAGCGCGGCGAGCCGGGAGAAGTGAAGAGCTTTCATCTGTATCCACCTACCTGCGGTTTCACGAGGGGAGGAAGGAAAGCTGCGCAGCCGTTGAGATAGTTACCGGCAAGTTAAGCAGTGCGTCAAGGATTCACCGTTCCCATGCGCGCAGGGTCACCAGAAATGTGAATAAGACTCGCCTTTTGGCGGTGTTATGGTCGCCGCGAGGGGCGTTTGAGCACTTGGCGTGGTCAGAGCGTTCGCTCCGGTGTGTGCGACCCGAGGCTGGTCCGGGTGGCGGAAACCCGACGGCCGAAAATATCCGACCGGATGAGCCGATTTATGTGGCCGGCCTCGGGGAGGCAACCGTGTTCGCAAGTGGTGGTATATGGTTCACCGATGGCTGGGCATCCGCATCCGATACCGGGCGACATCAATGGGCAAACCGACTTGGCTGCCGCAATGAAAGACATTTGGATACGTTCAGGGATGAGCTACCAGAATATTGCCACCAAGTCGGCATCGCTTCCGGTTGACGTCGAGATCGGCAAGACGACAGTGATGAACATTGTCACTGCTGGCCGGTCCCTCCCGACTGAGAAAAGCCTGCGGGGGTTTCTGCTTTCCTGTGCAATCGATACAGAAACCGTTGACGAATGGTGTGAGGTGCTACGTGGTCTTCGAGTCGGCCAGGTCGGCGCTCGGCCGGTCAATCGTCAAAACGTCAATACTGCGGTTCTTCTCCCGTTGGGAAATGTGTGGAAATCGTTGTCTTCCCAGCCGCTCTTCGAGCAGTTGGCGCGTACTGGATCTCCGTCGATGGTATTAGCTGTCAAGGAACTTGTCGACCAAGCAGTATCCATACTGGATATCGAATACGAGACTGCGGCATCGTATACTTTGCACGGCAGTGAACATTCAGTTTCGGTGGTACGTCGGCTCGGGCAGTTGCTTGGCTCGGATGTGCGAAAGCTGAATGCTCACGAAAGCGGGATTCTGGTGGTGGGCGCCTTCTTTCACGATCTTGGCCGGGTGCCCGGCTTGCCGGTCGACGTCTCGCCAAGCCAGGTTCGACGGTTCCTTGACAAGGCTGACGGATCGGTGGCCCGGCTCGAGTGGGACGACGGCAGGGTTCCCAAGCCTGTCATGGAAGACTACTGCCGTTGGGACCGAACGCGGCGATTGGCCGCGTATACCAGGCAATTGCCGCCGGAGTTGCTCGAGTGGGACGGGTTGCCGATGCGAGAGGCGCTCGGTGTTCTGTGTGCCGAACAGGCTTGCCCGCGAGATAAATCCTCCTCGCCCGCCGGCATCCCCGGTCTCGACATTGCTTTGTGTTCCGGGTTGCTGAGGCTCGCGACCCGGCTCGAGTTGTGCGATGTCCGGCCCGCGCACGACATCTACCGGCGATTGGGTATCGAGCGGCGTAGCGTGCCTCGGCAGACTTCGGACGATGTCGAATGGCGGCGTTACGTCCTACGGCTGGAGCTGATCCCGAAGAGGCGGAGCACCGACTACCTCGTCGAGGTCGAGGCGATCACGTTGCGGTCCGTTGTCGAGTACGATCTCCGCGCAACGCTCGACGGGATCCAAGAGGAGTTCCGTCGCTGTCAACGGCTCCGCACTAAATGGGGTGAGAAGTGGCAAAGACTGCCGTTGCCAAGCGCTATCGACCTGGCGAAATTGAGCGGATTGGAATATACCTACGAAGAGTTGAGGTTCGAGCTGGTTCGTGACGATGTCCTGCAGCTTCTGGGTGGCACCAAACTGTACGGAAACCCGAATGTTTTCGTACGGGAACTTCTTCAGAACGCCATCGATGCCGTGCGGCTGCGTAATATTTTGGATATCGGTCGCCGCCGCGGGACGGTGGCGATATCCTGCTGGGAAGATCAAGGGTCGATTTGGTTCCGGATCGACGACGACGGTATTGGCATGGACTTGCAAACCATCCGCGAGTACTTCTTGCAGGTCGGGAGGTCCTATTACAACTCCGAAGACTTGAACCGAGAATTGCGCACGCTCGGCCGTTCGCGTTCGCGGTTCAGTGCGATCAGCCGATTCGGTATCGGCATAATGTCGTGCTTCATGCTGGGGGACCGCATCGAAGTAAGTACGCGGAAATATCAGGGTGTCGGAGAGCCCGGCACGGCGTTGCGCCTGTCGGTGGACCGGCGGGAAGACTTCGCCACGCTCCGTCAGGATGATCAGGGGTCGGATCCTATACCGGCGGGTCCGGGTATGGTACCGCTTGATTTTCGCGAGGACTGTGGGACCACTGTTGCTGTCCGAATAAATGCGGCCAGGCACTACGTGCCCCCGCAGGTTCTCTTGCGCTATGCGGAATTCTTTCATTTTACAAACGAGTGTACTCTTTTCTTGAATGGCAAGGAGCATTTCGGGGTCGACCTCACCAAGCCGATCCTCGATGGCGCTGTTTTTACCCACAAAAGATTGGGCAAGAAGGAAAATTCCGAGTTCACGGCGAGGCATCTGGGTCGAATCCGTGTCGATGCGATTCCGTTGGACATTTCAAGTCGGTCGCCAGAGCCGAGGATTCAAGGTCAACTGGTGGCCATTATGGCATCGCTTGAGACGTCGGAACAAGTTGGGCTTCTCGACCTCCTGTCGCCAGTCAAGCGATCGCGCTTGTCTTCGATCGTTCGTGATGCGCTGGCTGCGACTTCGGTTGGGGTCGAAGTGAGTGCAGATCTGTCTCGTGTGCGCCTCAAGTGTAAATGCATAGAAGCGGTGAATCAAGCCCGAGAGGCTTTGGGAATCGAAAAAAGACTGCCGCGTGATGAAGAAGAAAAGCAAGCGGCAATTCTTCGGCAACTCACGGACCGACATGAATCCGACTTCACTGAGATGGATGCTAGGGTGCTCGCGGGTCTTGATATTTCTATCGAGTTCGAAGGAGATTATGACGGGTTCGGGATCTCGGTCAACGTGTCCAGTGTGAGATGGTGGGGACATAACGGGGTAACGCTTCCTGTCAAGCGGCGGAACGAGTTTCTCCACGATGATTTTGATGAAAATGAATATCTTGATGATACGATTGATATCAGTCGGGTAAGTCTCTCCGGCTCGATGACCCCGTCTGGGCGAGTGTTCCTTGTGGGAAATGTCAGCCTGATGGATGACCTGCGCCCGGATCTCTCGCTGGCAAGAGACGAGTTGGAGGATATTCCGTTTGTGATCCCGGCTTCGCTGCTTCTTGCCCTTCGTAGGGCGATCCCGATGGGGCTTCCCGAGTGGTTGGCGGCTGAGTTGGATGAATACTCCAGGCACCAGCACCCGTTGGATGTCGAAGAAAGTGTAGATCTCGGCCCGATTCTGGCGGCGGTAAGCTCAATCGAGAATGGCTGGTGGGTCGAGCCTGTACTGACCATCGGTGATGCCCAGTACACCATCGAGCAAGCGAAAGACTTCGTTGAGCGGAGGCAGGGCCCGGTAATACTCCACTTCTCCGATCGGCCATGGGGATATTTTCCTCGTGCGTTCGACCTCATTGGTGCCGCGCTGGCACAAAAGCGCTTGAATATGCGTTGGCGAGCTCCCGCGGAGGCCGGGAAGGACGGCTCGGTTGTCGCCATTCCTGGGCCTTCGCCAGTAGTTGCCGAAATAATGGAGGATTTTCCTCCATTGTGCTTCATGTATCATGAAGATGAGGAAAATCTGTGTGTGGAGCGAGGGCCTTGGAATGCAGGTCATCCACTCTGTGCCTGGTTCATATCCCGCGGCGCTGAGCTGAAAAAGAGTGTTCCCGGTCACTTCTCCGAGTTGAGGCAGATTTTCCGGCAGCGCTCCGGGGACGCCCTGTTCCACTATGCCAGGGCCAAGGAGAAGCAGGGGGTGATCGACCTGGAGAGTCTGCTGGTCGGCTACTCTGCCGACGACTATATGGCCTATGGAGACGATCTCGACCAGGAGACCGCCACTCGAGTCGCGCTCGCGTTGGTCGGCATCGTGGTCGACCGGGTCGTCGCTGCGGCGCCGGACTTGCGTCCGCCTGCGGAAGTGATGGAACTCCTGGGGGTTTGACCCTTCACCTGTCGCGGTCGGCCGACAAGGCGAACATGAGGATGGCCAGAAAGATCGCCTCGGCGCCGGCGAACGCCGCGGCGCCCGCAGTGATCGCGTCCGCGAGGACGTGGGCGGTGGCGTGCGACAAGATGCCGCCGATCAGTCCGATGATCGTGCTCGCGAGCACCGTGATCGTCAGCCACAAGAGGCGTTCCCTGGTCTTCACTCCGGCTCCTTCGAAACTGGTCGGTCCGTGTAGCTCCAGGAAAGCAGGTCAGATCGTTCACCAGTGCAGGTGAACGATCTGAACGGCGGGTGAACGGTGAACGAAGCCGCTACGCGTACTGGCGGAGCAATCCGGTGACTGCGGAGGCGTACCGGCTGACCACGACGTCGGCGACGCGCGGGTCGTCGGCCAGTGGCTCCGCGATGAACGCCTTCGGATCCGCCTCGCGGGCCAGCGCGGCGATCCGGTCCGGCAGCAGACCCGGGGCCAGGAACCACGACGCGACGACCAGGTGCCGCACGCCCCGCGCCCGCAACGCCGCCGCCGCGGCGGGGATGTCCGGCTGGGTGGCGGAAGCGAACGCCTCACTTACCGGGACGCCCAGCCGCTCTTCCCAGCGCGAAGCCAGCGAAGCGACGACGGCGTTCGCGGAAGCGTTCGACGAGCCGACCGCGCTGACGATCACGCCCGTGCCGCCGCGGCGGGGCGCGGCGGCCAGCCGGTCCAGGGCGACCGCCTCCAGCGCGGGGTCGGCGCCCAGCACGTCCGAAACCTGCACCCGGAAGCCCGGGCAGTCCGCGACGACCTCGTCGATCAGCGCCGGCAGGTCGACCCGGGCGTGGAACGCGCTGCCGAGCAGCAGGGGGACGACCACCGCCGTGCGGTGGCCGTCCGCGTGGAGCTTGCGGAGCACGTCGGTGACCCGGGGCTCCGACAGGTCCAAAAAGGACTCGTGGACTTCGGCGCCCGGTGCCTGGGTGCGCACGACGTCGACGAGCGCCCGCACGGTCGCCGCCGAACGGGGATCGCGACTGCCGTGCGCGACGGCGACCAGGGGTGGCGTCACGAGAAGCGCTCACCCACCAGCCCCGCGGCCAGCGTGTCGCCGTCCTTCGGGTCGATCACCAGGAACGCGCCGGTGCGCGGGCTGACGCCGTAGTCGTCGACGCCCAGCTCCTCGGCCAGCCGGAGCGTGACGAGTCCGATGTCGTTCAGCTCCAGGGAAGCCGGAGCGGCCACGCTGGACAGTGCCTGCTCGTCGAACCGGGCGTGCAGCTCGTCCACCAGCGCCTGCACCGTGCGCGTGCCGTGCTTGACGAGCACGCGCGCGCCCGGCTTCAGCGGCTTGGACGACAGCCAGCACAGCGTGCCGGTGATCTCGTCGGTGACGCGCGGCGGCGCGTCCGCGGCGGCGATCAGGTCGCCGCGGGAGATGTCGATGTCGTCGGTGAGCAGCAGTGTCACCGACGTCCCGGCGCCGGCTTCTTCGAGCGGGCCGTCCGCGGTGTCGATGCGCTCGACGCGGCTGCGGATGCCCTGCGGCAGCACGACGATCTCGTCGCCGGGGCGGACCGTACCCGCCGCGATCTGGCCCGCGTAGCCGCGGTAGTCCGGGTACTCGGGGGTGCGCGGGCGGATCACGTACTGCACCGGGAACCGCAGCGCCGAGTCGTGCGGGTCGGGCGCGACCGGCACGTCCTCCAAGTGCTCCAGCAGGCTGGGTCCGGTGTACCAGGGCGTGCGCTCCGAGCGGCTCGCGACGTTGTCGCCTTCCAGTGCCGACACGGGGATCGCGAGCACGGACCCCCGCGGGTAGCCCAGCGACAGGGCGTGCGCGGCGAACTCCTCGGCGATCACCGTGAACGTCGCTTCGTCGTAGCCGACCAGGTCGATCTTGTTCACCGCCAGCACCAGCTGCGGCACGCCGAGCAGGGCCAGCACAGCCGCGTGCCGCCGGGTCTGCTCGATCACGCCCTTGCGCGCGTCGACGAGGAGCACGGCCAGCTGGGCGGTGGACGCGCCGGTCACCGTGTTGCGCGTGTACTGCACGTGCCCCGGCGTGTCGGCCAGCACGAACGACCGCTTCGGCGTGGCGAAGTAGCGGTAGGCGACGTCGATGGTGATGCCCTGCTCGCGCTCCGAGCGCAGGCCGTCGACCAGCAGCGACAGGTCCGGAGTGGACAGTCCCTTGTCGACGGACGCGCGGGTGACCGCGTCGAGCTGGTCGGCGAGCACCGACTTCGTGTCGTACAGCAGCCGGCCGACCAGCGTCGACTTGCCGTCGTCGACGCTCCCGGCGGTGGCCAGTCGAAGCAGCGAACTCATCAGAAGTACCCCTCACGCTTGCGGTCTTCCATGGCCGCTTCGGACATCCGGTCGTCGGCCCGGGTCGCGCCGCGTTCGGTGAGCCGCGAGGCCGACACCTCGGCGATGACCTCTTCGACGGTGGCCGCGGTGGATTCGATCGCGCCGGTGCACGAGCCGTCGCCGACGGTCCGGTAGCGGACGGTCCGCTCCCGGACCTCTTCGCCCGGCCGCGGACCGCCCCACGGGCCCTCGGCCAGCAGCATCCCGTCGCGCAGGTACACCTCGCGCCGGTGGGCGTAGTAGATCGACGGCAGTTCGACCTTCTCGCGGGCGATGTAGTTCCAGACGTCGGCCTCGGTCCAGTTGGACAGCGGGAAGACGCGGACCTGCTCGCCCGGGCGGTGCCTGCCGTTGTAGAGGTTCCACAGCTCGGGCCGCTGCCGCCGCGGCTCCCACTGGCCGAAGGAGTTGCGGAGGCTGAAAATCCGCTCCTTGGCCCGGGCGCGCTCCTCGTCGCGGCGCCCGCCGCCGAACACGGCGTCGAACTTGTTCTCCGAGATCGTGTCCAGCAACGGCGTGGTCTGCAGCGGGTTGCGCATCCCGTCGGCGCGCTCTTCGAGGCGTCCGTCGTCGATCCAGTCCTGCACCTTCGCGACGACCAGGCGCAGGCCGTGCTGCTCGACGACGCGGTCGCGGAACTCGATGACCTCGTCGAAGTTGTGCCCGGTGTCCACGTGCAGCAGCGGGAACGGCACCGGCGCCGGCCAGAACGCCTTGATCGCCAGGTGGAGCAGCAGCGTCGAGTCCTTGCCGCCGGAAAAGAGGATCACCGGGCGGTCGAACTCGCCCGCCACCTCGCGGAAGATGTGGATGGCCTCGGACTCCAAGGCCGCCAAGTTGTCCTGTGCCGCATCGGTCGCGGGCTCCAAGGTCGTCATGCGTCCCTTCCTCAGCCGTGCAGTCCGCACTCGGTCTTCGACTGGCCCGCCCACCGGCCGCTGCGCGGGTCGGCGCCCGGCGCTACGCGGGCCGTGCAGGGCGCGCAGCCGATCGAGAGGTAGCCGATCGACACCAGCGGGTTCTCGAGGATCCCGTGCTCGGCGATGTAGGCCTTGAACTCGTCGTCGGTCCACGCCGCGATCGGGTTGACCTTCACCAGGCCGTTGCGGTCGTCCCAGGTGACGATCGGGGTGTTCGCGCGGGTCGGCGCGTCGACCCGGCGGACGCCGGTCACCCACGCCGAGTAGTTCGCCAGCGTCTTGCGCAGCGGCACGACCTTGCGCAGGTTGCAGCACAGCGTCGGGTCGCGGTCGTGCAGCTTCGCGCCGTACTCGGCGTCCTGCTCCGCGACGCTCTGCTCGGCCTGGGCGTTGACGATCTTCACGCCGGGGTAGACCGCCTCGACCGCGTCGCGGGTGCCGATCGTTTCCGGGAAGTGGTACCCGGTCTCCAGGAACAGAACGTCCACATCGGACTTCACCTTCGTGGCGAGGTCGATCAGGACGGCGTCCTGCATGTTGGACGCGACGATGAAGTCGTCGCCGAACGTTTCGACGGTCCAGCGGATCGCTTCGTCGGCGGTGGCGTCGGCGAGCTCCCGCGAAGCGCGCTCGGCGAGGGACTTGTAGTCGGCGGTGGCGGTCATCGGGAAACCTCCGGAAGGGACAGGCCGAGGAACTTGACCGAGAAAACCCGGCGACAGCTGGAACACAGCCAGCCGCCGTTCTCTTCCGGCCGGAGATCCTCGTCGCCGCAATAGGGGCAGTAGTACGGGGCCGCGCGCTCGTCGGCTGTGCTCATTGGCGCCTCCGCGGGGAAGAGTGCGTCGGCGCTGTCACTGGAGGGCACTTTCCTCGGCGCGCGCGGCCCACTGCGGGAACCGTTCGCCCGGTTCGCGCCCGGTGACGTAGTTGCGCACGACCCGCTCGACGTAGCCGGTCAGCTCGCCCGAAGTCACCTTGTGCCCGCGCAGCTTCCGGCCGAACCCGGCGTCGAGGCCGAGCCCGCCGCCCAGGTGCACCTGGAAGCCTTCGACCTGGTTGCCGTCGGCGTCGGTGACGATCTGGCCCTTGAGGCCGATGTCCGCGGTCTGGATCCGCGCGCAGGAGTTGGGACAGCCGTTGAGGTGCACGGTCACCGGCGTCTCGAGGCCGTCCTGGATGTCGGCGAGGGACTTCTCGAGGTCCGCGACGAGCTGCTGCGCGCGGGCCTTCGTCTCGACGATGGCGAGCTTGCAGAACTCCAGCCCGGTGCAGGCCATCACCCCGCGCCGCCACGGCGACGGCTTCGTCTCCAGGCCCAGCTCGGCCAGCTCGGCCGACAGCGTCGCGACCTGGGCCTCGGGGACGTCGAGCACGACGACCTTCTGCTGCGGGGTGAGCCGCACGCGGCCGGAGCCGGCCCGCTCGGCGGCCTTGGCGAGTGCGACGAGCGTGCCGCCGCTGGACCGGCCGGCGATCGGCGCGGCGCCGACGTAGAACTTGCCGTCGACCTGCGGGTGCACGCCGACGTGGTCGATCGGGACGGCCGGGTCGGCCGGCGGCGGGCCGTCGATCAGCTCGCGCTTGAGGTACTCGTCCTGCAGCACCTGCCGGAACTTCTCCGCGCCCCAGTCCTTGACCAGGAACTTGATCCGGGCCCGCGAGCGCAGCCGCCGGTAGCCGTAGTCGCGGAAGATCGAGATGACGCCTTCCCAGACGTCCGGGACCTCGGCCAGGGGCACCCAGGCGCCGAGGCGCTGCCCGAGCATCGGGTTGGTGGACAGGCCGCCGCCGACCCAGACGTCGAAGCCGGGCCCGTGTTCGGGGTGGTCCACGCCGACGAAGGCCACGTCGTGGATCTCGTGGGCGACGTCGGGCTGGCCGGAGATCGCGGTCTTGAACTTGCGGGGCAGGTTGGCGAACTCCGGCTTGCCGATGTAGCGGCGCTTGATCTCGTCGATCGCCGGGGTGCCGTCGAGCACCTCGGCCGCGGCGATGCCGGCGACCGGCGAGCCGAGGATGACGCGCGGGCTGTCGCCGCAGGCCTCCATCGTGGTCATGCCGGCGTTCTCGAGCTTGGCCCAGATCGCCGGGACGTCCTCGATCCGGATCCAGTGGTACTGGATGTTCTGCCGGTCGGTGATGTCGGCGGTGTCGCGCGCGTACGCCTGCGAGATCTCGCCGAGCACGGTGAGCTGCTCGGTGGTCAGCGCGCCGCCGTCGATGCGGACCCGCAGCATGAAGTAGCGGTCGTCGAGCTCTTCGGGCTCCAGCGTCGCGGTGCGGCCGCCGTCGATCCCCGGCTTGCGCTGGGTGTAGAGGCCGAACCAGCGGAAGCGGCCGCGCAGGTCACCCGGGTCGATCGCGTCGAACCCGCGGTGGGCGTAGATGTTCTCGATGCGCGCCCGCACGTTGAGCGGGTGGTCGTCCTTCTTGGACCGCTCGTTCGGGTTCAGCGGCTCCCGGTAACCGAGCGCCCACTGCCCTTCGCCGCGCTTCTGCTTGGCGCGCGCGGGGCGGGCTGGGGTTTGGGGCGTGGCCATGGCGGCGTCCTCCGAGAGGCTTTTCGTGGCGGCGGAGGCCCGCCGGCTCGCGGGTTTCCTCCGGCGCCGACTGTCCAGAATTCGTGGCAGGTGGTGGCGGCGGCAGTCAGCGAACGGGTACGCAGAGGGCGCTGGCGACCCGCAGGAGGTCGACGTGGCGGCGGGCCACGAGGAGAACACCGGCATGAGTCACGGCGTCAGCGTGCCACGCGTCCACAATGTGGTCCAGGCCTGCCCGGATGGTGGGAGAAGGGTCACGTACCTGCGGAAATCGTGTCAATGGTCTTCACTGCGCACCCTTGCGCCCTTTAAGTCACTACAGCTAGAGTACTTCGAACACAGTGGTTTGAGGAGAGGACCGGGGATGCAGGTCAAGGGTTTCGGGGCGGGCTACCTGGTCGACGACGTCGCCGCGACCACCCGCTTCTACGCGGACGTCGTCGGCCTGCCGGTCACCGTCGAGCTCGGCTGGTTCGCCAGCGTCAACGCCG
This sequence comes from Amycolatopsis mediterranei, assembly GCF_026017845.1. Classification (NCBI taxonomy): domain Bacteria; kingdom Bacillati; phylum Actinomycetota; class Actinomycetes; order Pseudonocardiales; family Pseudonocardiaceae; genus Amycolatopsis; species Amycolatopsis mediterranei. The sequence goes on along the minus strand of NZ_CP100416.1, from coordinate 7,624,969 downwards.
GCGCGCCGGGGTACGAGATCAGCTTCGTGCAGCGCGGCCACGAGTCGGTGCCGCCGTCCTACCGCGCGCGGCAGACGGCCGGGCTGATGTTCGGCCTCGTCGTCGAAGACGCGCACACCGAGGCGAAGCGGCTCCAGGAGGCGGGGGTCGAGCTGGTGACCCCGGTGGTCGACGAGGTCTACGGGCAGCGCCACTTCTACCTCGCGGATCCGAACGGCGTGCTGCTCGACGTCATCGAGGTGATCCCGGTCGACCCGGACTGGGCGGCGGCGAACCTGCCCGCGTCGTAACAGGTGTTAACCCGATCGGCCCCTTGAGGCGACCGGGCGTGACGGGGTGGACAATTCGAACGTGCCCGTGCTGCGTCCCGACCCCGCCACACCGATCGATCCGGCGTTGCCGGAAAGCGCGCTGAAGGGGCTCGGCAGCAGAGCCTTCGGGGTGTACGTGCACGTCCCGTTCTGCGCCACGCGCTGCGGGTATTGCGACTTCAACACCTACACCGCGGGTGAGCTCGACAGCGGCTCGTCGCCGGAGTCCTGGCTCGAAGGGCTGCGCCGCGAGCTCGAGCTCGCCGCGCGCACGCTCGTCGTGCCGCCCGCCGCGGATACGGTGTTCGTCGGCGGCGGCACGCCGTCGCTGCTCGGCGCGGACGGGCTGCGCTCGGTGCTCGACGCCGTCCGGGACGTCTTCGGGCTGGCGCCTGGCGCCGAGGTGACGACGGAGTCGAACCCGGAATCGACGTCACCGGAGTTCTTCGCCGGGATCCGCGAAGCCGGGTACACGCGGATTTCGCTGGGCATGCAGTCAGCCGCGCCGCACGTGCTGAAGATCCTCGATCGCGTGCACACCCCGGGACGTCCGGGGAAGGCCGCCGCCGAAGCGCGCGCGGCCGGGTTCGAGCACGTGAACCTCGACGTGATCTACGGCACGCCGGGGGAGCGCGCCGACGACCTGCGCGCGACGCTCGACGCCGTGCTCGCCGCCGGCGTCGACCACGTCTCGGCGTACGCGCTGATCGTCGAGGAGGGCACGGCGCTGGCCCGCCGCGTCCGCCGCGGCGAGCTGCCCGCGCCGGACGACGACGTGCTGGCGGCCGACTACGAGATGATCGACGCCATGCTGTCTTCGGCCGGACTGCGCTGGTACGAGGTGTCGAACTGGGCGGCCTCCGACGCGGCCCGCTGCCGCCACAACCTCGGCTACTGGCGGGGTGACGACTGGTGGGGTGCCGGTCCGGGCGCGCACAGCCACGTCGGCGGGGTGCGCTGGTGGAACGTCAAGCACCCGGCCCGCTACGCCGCGCTGCTCGCCGGCGGCGACTCGCCCGCGGCCGGGCGCGAGGTGCTCACCGACGACGACCAGCACCTCGAGCGGATCATGCTCGAGCTGCGCGTCGCCGAAGGTTTGCCGCTCGACGTGCTCGACGCGCCGGGGCTGGCCGAGGCGCGGGCGGCCGCGGCCGAGGGGCTGCTCGATCCGTCCGCATTGGACTCCCGGGGCCGCGCGGTGCTCACCGACCGCGGCCGGCTGCTGGCCGACGGGGTGGTCCGCCGCCTCGCCGGGTAGGGATTAAAACCGGGGACGGTGTCGTTACTTGTATTCAGCAACGACTTCGAGGAGGCCCCATGGCGCGCGCGATCAGGTTCGACGAGTACGGCGACGTGCAGGTCCTCCGGGTCGAGGACGTGCCGCGTCCGGTCCCCGGACCGGGTCAGGTGCTCGTCGAGGTGCGGGCCGCCGGGATCAACCCGGGTGAGGCGTCCATCCGGAAGGGACTGCTCCACGAGCGCTACCCGGCGACGTTCCCTTCGGGGCAGGGCAGCGATTTCGCCGGCGTGGTCACTTCGCTGGGCGAAGGCGTCGAGGAGATTGCCGTCGGTGACGAGGTGATCGGGTTCGTCGACACGCGGTCGAGCCACGCCGACTTCGTCGTCGCCGAGGCCGCGAACCTCACGCCGCGGCCCGACGGGGTGCCGTGGGAGGTCGCCGGCTCGCTGTTCGTCGCGGGCACCACCGCGTACGCCGCGGTGGGCGCGGTCTGCCCGCGTGAAGGGGAGACGGTCGTCGTCTCGGGGGCGGCGGGCGGCGTCGGCTCGCTCGCGGTGCAGCTGGCGAAGCTGGCCGGCGCCACGGTGATCGGCCTCGCCGGCGAGGCGAACCACGACTGGCTGCGTGAACTCGGCGTCATCCCGGTTGCCTACGGCGAGGGCGTCCTCGAGCGGATCCGAGAAGCCGCGCCTTCCGGTGTGCACGCGTTCGTGGACACCTTCGGTTCCGGGTACGTGGAACTGGCGCTGCACCTGGGGATCCACCCGGGGCGCATCAACACGATCATCGACCGCGCCGCGGCGGAGAAGTACAACGTGAAGACCGACGGCAACGCGGCCGCGGCGTCGGCTGACGTGCTGCGCGAGCTGGGTCTCCTGCTGGACAAGGGGTTGCTGACGCTGCCGATCGCCCGCGTGTACCCGCTGGACGAGGTCCGGGACGCCTACCGCGACCTGGAGCAGCGGCACACGCGCGGGAAGATCGTGCTGCGGCCCTAGTTCTTCGCCGCAGTGAATGACTCATTCCTGGCGTCCGACGCCATGAATGAGTCATTCACTGCATCGGACCAGCCGCCGCCAGGAGACTGTCAACGAACCTCAGACGCGCGACACTAGTTCTTCGCCGCGATGACCTTGAGGCCGGCGAGGTGGGTGTCGAGCGCGAACTCGAGGCGTTCCGCCGCCGTCTCCGCGGAGAAGTACTCGCCGATGTGCAGCATGTTGGGGAATGATTCGGCGGGCAGTGACCGCATGTACGCCACCATCTGCCTGCCGCGTTCGCCGGCTTCCGCCTGGTCGATTTCGCCCCAGGTCCAGCCGCTCGCTTCGTAGGCGTACGCCTTCGCGTAGAGGGAGAGGGCGTCGCCCGCGAAGGTCGCCTGCTTGAGGGTCAACCCGCCCGCGCGAAGCAGGGCGAGCATCGCCTCGCCCTGCTTCAGCGAGTTGGGCGTGACCGGCACGGCGATGTCCCACGCGATGCGCGCGATGCCGCGATGCGCGGCCATCACCCGGATCTGGTCGCGGACGAGGTCCTTGACCTGCTCGTCCCAGCGCGCCGGGTCCGGCTCGGGGACGTACACGTCGGCCAGCACGGCGTCGAGCATCAGCTCCGCCAGTTCGTCCTTGTTCGAGACGTGCGCGTAGAGCGACGCCGGTCCGGTCTCCAGCTCCTGGGCGATCCTGCGCATGGTGACCGCGTCGAAGCCTTCGTCGTCCAAGACGATCAAGGCCGCCCGGACGATCGAGGCCTGGGAGAGAACGGGTTTCGCGGCACGGCGGCGGGGAGCGCTGCGCCACGGCGGCGGGGGAAGTGTCACCCGAACACTGTACTTGACGCGAACGCTGTTCGAGAGTAGAACAGTGTACGTAAGACGAACGACGTTCGAGGGGGAATCTGATGACCACTGCTGTCACCGAGGTCCGTGATGTGCTCGGCCGGCTGACCGACGCGTGGAACTCCGGCGATGCCGCCGCGTACGGGCGGCTCTTCACCGAAGACGCGGACTACGTCACGTTCTTCGGGGCGAACTTCCCGGGCCGGGAGGCGATCGAAAGCTCGCACCGGGCCCTGTTCGAAGGGCCGCTCAAGGGCTCGAAGCTCACCGGGTCGCTCGGTGGGGCGGCGAAGGTGCGGTTCGTCCGGCCGGACGTCGCCGTGGCCGTCGTCGGCGGTGGCTCGTCGCTGACCGGGGCGGAGGTCGCCGACGAAGGGCGCGAGTCGACCGTTTCCTTCGTGCTCGTCCGGGAAGGAGGCGAATGGCTGATCACCGCGTTCCAGAACACGCGGGTTTCGGATCCGCGCGGGTGAAAACGCTTGCGGAGGCGTCCGGGGTGGTCGCGCGCCCGCCCGCGGAGGTGTTCGAACGGCTGTGGCAGAAGCTGCGTAGCGGCTACCAGATGAAGATGGAGGTCGATCGGGAACGAGGATTCGTCGCGGTGCAGGGCGGCTGGTGGTATCGCGGGGAGTACCGCGTCACGGCCGATCCGGCAGGCGCGCGCGTCGAGCACCGGGTGGTCAACGCGGCTTCGCGGGCGCGGTGGGGGGTGCCGTTGGCGAACCGGTTCTTCATCGGGTTCCGCGGGGCGGTGGCCGCGGGGTTCGCAGGGTTGCTCGACGAGCTGGGTACACCTGAGTAGCCGCGTGCCCATTCCGGCGCGTAGGCTGAGTTAGGTAAGCCTTAGCGATGGTTGGAGTGGCCGATGGCTGAAGCACCCCGGCGATCCGGGCGTCCCGCGGTGCGACTGCGGGTGCTGCGGACCGAGCGGCTCACCCCGCACATGATCCGGATCGTCGCGGGCGGTGAGGGGATCGCGGACTTCACGCCCAACGAGTTCACCGACGCGTACGTGAAGGTGCTGTTCAAGGTGCCCGGCGTCGAGTACCCGGAGCCGTTCGACGTCCAGGAGTGCCGAGCGACCATGCCACGCGAGCACTGGCCTCGGCAGCGCTCCTACACCGTCCGCGGGTTCGACCCGCAGGCCGGCGAACTGGTCCTCGACTTCGTCCACCACGGCGACGAGGGCATCGCGGGCCCGTGGGCGGCCTCGGCCCAACCGGGCGACGAGCTGCTGCTGCAGGGCCCGGGCGGCGCGTACGCGCCGGGCTCCGAGGCGGACTGGCACCTGCTGGCCGGCGACGAAAGCGCGTTGCCGGCCATCGCGTCGTCGCTCGAAGCGCTGCCCGCCGGCGTCCCGGCGCACGCGGTGATCCTCGTCGAGAACGCGGACGAAGAGCAGCCGCTGGTCACGAAGGCGGAGGCGCAGATCACCTGGCTGCACCGGGCCTCGGGCGGCGACGTCGCCGCAGCGGTGCGCGAACTGCCGTGGCGCGAGGGCGTCGTGCAGGCGTTCGTCCACGGCGAGGCGGGGTTCGTACGCGAGTTGCGGCGCTACCTGCTCGATGAGCGCGGCGTGCGGCGCGAGCTGCTGTCGATTTCGGGCTACTGGCGCTACGGGAAGAACGACGAAGCCTGGCGTGAGGAGAAGGCGGCCGAGCGGGCGCGGGAGCAGTAGCAAGCCGGCCAAAAGCAGACCGACCGCCCCGCGACACGTAACCGTTGTCACGAAGTCATTCGGCCGTGACTGTGGCCGGCTTGGTACTCGTCGGCACAGTAGCCTCGCCGCATGGCGGATTTCGAGGTGGACGTCGATCCGGCCGAGGCCGGCTTCGACGCGGCACGGCTTTCCCGGATCGACGCGCATTTCGACCGGTACGTCGAGGATGGCCGGTTGCCGGGCTGGCTCGCGGTGGTGAGCAGGCACGGCCGCATCGTGCACATCGGCCGCGGCGGGCAGCGGGATGTCGAAGCGTCGCTGCCGGTGGAGACGGACACGCTGTGGCGGATCTTCTCGATGACCAAGCCGATCACCTCGGTCGCGGCGATGATGCTCGCCGAAGAGGGCCTGCTGGAGCTGGACTCCCCGATCTCGCAGTGGTTGCCGGAGTTCGCGTCGCCGCGGGTGTACGTCAAGGGCTCGGCGCTGGCGCCGTCGACCGAGTCCGCGACCTCGCCGATCCGCGTCTGGCATCTGCTCACGCACACGGCGGGCCTGACGTACGGCTTCCACCACGGTCACCCGGTGGACGCGATCTACCGCGCGGCGGGCTTCGAGTGGGGCACGCCGCCGGGCCTTGACCTGGCGGCGTGTTCGTCGAAGTGGGCTGCGCTGCCCCTGCTCTTCCAGCCGGGCACGGAGTGGAACTACTCGGTCGCGACGGACGTGCTCGGCCGGCTCGTCGAGGTGGTGTCCGGTCTTCCGCTGGACGAGTTCTTCGCGTCCCGGATCTTCTCACCGCTGGGCATGACGGATACCGGTTTCGTGGCATCGTCGCCGTCCCGGTTGGCCGCGATGTACGTGCGCGACCCATCGTCCGGACGAGCCACCCGCAACGACGCCTTCGGCCGCCTGGGCACAGCCCGCCCGGACTGCCTTTCCGGCGGCGGAGGCCTGGTCTCCTCGGCGGCGGACTACTGGCGTTTCACGCAGATGCTCCTGCGCGGCGGCGAACTGGACGGTGTCAGGGTGCTGTCCCCGCGAACGGTGGCGCTGATGGCGAGCAACCACCTGCCGGGCCGGGTGGACTTGGAGGCCTTCGGCCGCCCCCTGTTCGCGGAAATGCCTTTCGACGGCCACGGTTTCGGTCTCGGCTTCTCGGTATTGGAGGACCCGGTGAAGGCCCGGACGTTGTCATCACCGGGCGAGTTCGCTTGGGGCGGCGCAGCTTCGACGGCGTTCTGGGTCGATCCGGACGAGGACCTGACGGTGGGGTTCTACACACAGTTGTTGCCGTCGAGCAGCTACCGCTTGCGGCCGCAGCTGAGGCAGCTGGTCTACCAGGCCATGGTGGACTGAGCCGCGTCGAACGGACCACGGTCCGGCGCGCAGATCGTGCCCCGGGCCGGCACCGCGCCGGTGGTGAAGTAGCCGTCCAGCCACGTGTCGATGCACGTGCTCTTGCCGCGGGAACCGTGGCCGTACGTGTCCAGTGTCAGCAAGCGCGCGTTGGCCAGCAGGTGCTCTGTTCGCTGCGCGCCGGCGTACGGCGTCTCGAGGTCGCCCTGGCGGTTGGCCAGCAACAGGATCGGGGCCGTCGGGTGGTTCCACGGGCCCGTGTAGCGGCCCGTGTCCGTGATTTCCCACGTTGCGCACGGCAGTGTCTTGTAGACGTCGTACGGTCCGAAGCCGCGGGCGATGTGGTCTGCTCGGTCTGCGTAGTCCCACCAAGCCGTGGGGTCGCGGGGGTTTTCCGCGTCCGAACACAGCGTTGCGCCGCCGCCGAGCAATGCGTCGATGTCCGGTGGGCCGTCCGGCGATGTCGGGGCGGGGGAAGCCGGGTCGGCCAGGGCCTTGAGGAATGCTGCCAGCTGGGGTGCGGACTGCGCGTCGGTCAGGTAACCGTGGATGCGGGCGATGGCGCTCTGGTACGTGACCGCGACCTGACGTCCGTTCGTCTCCGTCACCGTGATCGGGCCCGCCGTCAAGCGGTCGAGGATCGCGGAATAGCCGAAGGGGCAGCGGGCTGCGCAAGCATCCAAAAAGGACGACAGGGCCTTGGGGGCGTCCGCGAAGCCGTACAGGCGGTAGCTCATCGGGCCAGGACCGGTCGCCCAGCGGGCCGGGTCGTCGACTGCGTCCAGTGCGAGTGTGCCGACGCGGCCGGGGAACAAGTTCGCGTACGTCTCGCCGAGGTAGGTGCCGTACGACTTCCCGTAGTACCGCAGCTTCGGCTCGCCGAACGCCGCTCGCAGCCGGTCCAGGTCGCGGGCGATCGTTCCGGTCGACAGGTGGTTCGCCAACGGGCCCGCGTTCTGCTCGCAGAGGTCGGTGACCGTTTGCGTGTCCGCGATCTGCTGCCGCTCGGCCGCGCGCGTCAACGGGAACGTGCCGAGTGCTCGCTGCAGGACCGCGAGCTGGGCCGGATCGGTGAAACAGTGGATCTTCGAGCTTGCGCCGACGCCGCGTGGGTCGAACCCGACGATGTCGAAGCGGGCGTGCAACGCGGGAGTCAATACGGGTGCGAACCGGCCGGACGAACCTGGGCCGCCCGGGTTGAAGAAGATCGTGCCCAGCTTGTGGGCCTGGTCGGTGGCGGGCAGCCGCGCGATCGCCAGCTGCGCGGCACCCAAGGACGGGTCCTGATAGGACATCGGGACGTCGAGGTGGCCGCATTCGTACCCGTCGGCGCAGGTGGCTTCCCAGACGATTCCGGGCGGGCTCGCCGCGGCCGCGGGCGCGAGGGCGCCCGCCGCCAGCGTGGCCGTTCCCAGGGCCAGCGCAACACGAAGGTTCATCTCCCGATCGTCCCGGCACCGGGACCGGGGGCGCGCTGGTGCGCACCCCCGGAACCGGGGTAGGGCGGGCCCTACGCGGTGAGCTTCGGGATGATCTGCGACCCGTAGGACGCCAGCGTCGCCTCGCGGTCGTCGTGCATCAGGTACAGCGAGAACTGGTCGACGCCCAGGTCCGCGAGTTCCTGCAGCCGCTCGACGTGGGCCGACGCCGGCCCCAGCAGGCAGAACCGGTCGACGATCTCGTCCGGGACGAACTCCGTCGACGGGTTGCCCGCCTTGCCGTGGTGGCTGTAGTCGTAGCCTTCGCGCTCGCGGATGTAGTCCGTCAGCTCCCGCGGTACCGCCCCCGACGAGCCGTACCGCGCCACCAGGTCCGCGACGTGGTTGCCGACCATCCCGCCGAACCAGCGCAGCTGTTCGCGCTGGTGCGCCACGTCTTCGCCGACGTACGCCGGGGCCGCGACGCAGATCGTGATGCCGGCCGGGTCTCGCCCGGCCGCCCGGGCCGCGTCGCGGACCGCGCCGATCGTCCAGCGGGCGATCGCCGGGTCCGCGCACTGGAGGATGAAGCCGTCGGCGTGCTCGCCGACCGTCTGCAGCGCCTTCGGCCCGTAGCCGGCCATCCACATCTCGAGCTGCCCGTTCGAGATCCACGGGATCTGCACGGTCTTCTCGTTCATGGTCACCGAGCGGCCCTCGGCCAGGTCCTTGACCACGCGCATGCAGTCGCGGACGGTGGCCAAGGTGGACGGCGGCTTGCCGACCACCCGGTGCGCGGAGTCGCCGCGGCCGATGCCGCAGACCGTCCGGTTGCCGTACATGTCGTTGAGCGTGGCGAACGTCGACGCCAGCACCGACCAGTCCCGCGTGCCCGGGCTGGTCACCATGGGCCCCACGACGAGGGACGACGTCGCCGCCAGGATCGCCGAGTAGATGACGAACGGTTCCTGCCACAGCACGCAGGAGTCGAACGTCCAGCCGTACCGGAACCCGGCGGCTTCGGCGTCCTTCATGAGCCGCACGACGTCCCGCGCGGGCGGGTCGGTCTGCAGCACGATCCCGAAATCCATCGCGGCCTCAGTTCAGGTACTGGTTCAGCGAACGGGACAGGAACTTGCCGTGTGACGTCGAGCCCGAGAAACCGGCAGGCGACACGACAACGCGCCCCCGCGACAGCACCGTGTGCACGCGGCCGGTGATCTCGAACCCTTCGTACGCCGAGTAGTCCACGTTCATGTGGTGCGTCGAAGCCGACAGCGTCTGCTTGGCCGAAGGGTCGTAGATCACGATGTCCGCGTCGGAACCCGCCGCGATGACGCCCTTGCGCGGGTACAGCCCGAACATCCGCGCCGGGGTGGCCGAGCACGTCTCGACCCACCGGCCGAGCGTCAGCTGTCCGGCCACGACGCCCTGGTGCAGCAGGTCCATCCGGTGCTCGACGCCCGGCATCCCGTTCGGGATGGCCCGGAAGTCGCCGCGGCCCAGCTCCTTCTGGTCCTTGAAGCAGAACGGGCAGTGGTCGGTGGACACCACGGACAGGTCGTTCGTCCGCAGCCCACGCCACAGGTCCGCCTGGTGCGACTTCTCCCGCAGTGGCGGCGAAGCCACGTACTTCGCGCCCTCGAAGTCCGGCTTCGCCAGGTCCTCAATGGACAGGTACAGGTATTGCGGGCACGTCTCGGCGAAGACGTTCTGCCCCTCGTTACGCGCCTCCGCGACCGCCGCAAGCGCTTGCGACGCCGACAGGTGCACGATGTAGAGCGGCGAACCGGTCACCTTGGCGAGCTGGATCGCTCGTGATGTCGCCTCTCCTTCCAGTTCCGGTGGCCGCGTCAGGCCGTGTTGGACGGGGTCGGTATTGCCTGCGGCTACAGCCTGCGCCGCCAGCTGGTCGATCGCGATGCCGTTCTCCGCGTGCATCATGATCGTAGCGCCGATTTCCCGCGCTTTCTGCATCGCCAGCAGGATTTCCCCGTCCGTGGAGTAGAACACCCCCGGGTACGCCATGAACATCTTGAAGCTGCCGACGCCGCCGTCGATACAGGCTTCCATCTCCTTCAGCGACTGGTCGTTGACGTCGGAGACGATCATGTGGAAGCCGTAGTCGATGGCGCAGTTGCCGTCCGCCTTCGCGTGCCACTTGTCCAAAGTGGACAACAATGACGTGCCCTTGGCCTGTACGGCGAAGTCGATGATCGTGGTCGTGCCGCCCCACGCCGCGGCGGTGGTGCCGGTCGAGAACGTGTCGACCGAATGGGTGCCGCCGAAGGGCATCTCCATGTGGGTGTGCGCGTCGATGCCGCCGGGCAGCACGTACTTCCCGGTGGCGTCGATCGTCTCGTCGCCGGAGAGCGTCCCGGGCGCCCCGACGGCGGCGATGGTCTCGCCGTCGACGAGGACGTCCGCCAGGAGCGCGCCCGACGGCGAAACGACCTGGCCGCCCTGGATGAGCGTGGTCATCAGGCCTCCGCGAGGGGGCCGTAGGTGTCCGGGCGGCGGTCGCGGTAGAACGCCCACTGGTTCCGGACCTCGTCGAGCAGCCCCAGGTCGAGGTCGCGCACCACGACCTCGTCGTCGGTGTCGGACGCCGCGTCGCCGACCAGCTGGCCGCGCGGGTCGACGAAGTACGTCTGGCCGTAGAAGTCGTTGTCGCCCAGCGGTTCCACGCCCACCCGGTTGATCGCGCCGACGAAGTACTCGTTCGCCACCGCGGCCGCCGGCTGCTCCAGCCGCCAGAGGTACTGCGACAGGCTGCGGCTGGTCGCCGACGGGTTGAACACGATCTTCGCGCCGGCCAGGCCGAGCGCGCGCCAGCCCTCCGGGAAGTGCCGCTCGTAGCAGATGTAGACGCCGATGCGGCCCACGGCCGTGTCGAACACCGGGTAGCCGAGGTTGCCGGGGCGGAAGTAGAACTTCTCCCAGAACCCCTGCACCTGCGGGATGTGGTTCTTGCGGTACTTGCCGAGGTAGGTGCCGTCGGCGTCGATCACCGCGGCGGTGTTGTAGTAGACGCCGGGCTGCTCGACCTCGTACATCGGCACGATCAGCACGATCCCGTGCCGCTCGGCCACCTCCTGCATGAGCTTGGTCGTCGGGCCGTCGGGGATGGCCTCGGTGTAGGAGTAGTAGTCGGCGTCCTGCACCTGGCAGAAGTACGGCCCGTAGAACAGTTCCTGGAGGCAGACGACCTGGGCGCCCTGCGAGGCGGCGGTGGCGATGTGGTCGACCGCCGCCTTGATCATGGACTCCTTGTCACCCGTCCACCGCTGCTGGATCAATCCGGCTCGAACCACGCTCACTGGTCTCCTCCTTCGTTGCGGGCAGGGCGAGGGCGGTGAAGACGGCGAACGCGCCGACCAGACCGATCACCCAGTTGTAGTCGTAAAGCGGCTTGAGGAACGGGATGAGCCCGTCGGCGGGGAACGGCCCGGAGTTGTCGGCGCTGTAGGCGCCGCCGACCGCCAACAGTGCTCCCACCAGCGTGGCGACCAGCGCGCGCCAGTTCCAGCCGCCGCTGAACCAATACACCCCATCGGGTGTGTAGAGGTCCTTCAGCCGCAGCTTCGTGCGGTTGACGACCCAGTAGCCGGCGACGAGCACCCCGGCGACCGCACCGAGCAGGCCGCCGTAGAAGCCGAGCCACGCGAAGATGTAGATGTTCGGGTCGGAGTACAGCCGCCACGGCTGGATGAGGATGCCGATGACGCCGGTGATGCCGCCGCCGACGGCGAACGTGATCTTCTTCGGGAACGCGTTCGAGAAGTCGTAGGACGGGCTGACGACGTTGGCCGCGAGGTTGGCCGAAATCGTGGCGAGCACCAGCGCGACCAGTGCGACGACGACCACGGCCGGGCTGGTGAACTTGTCCGCCAGCTTCGCCGGGTCCCAGATGTCCTCGCCGTAGAGCACGTGGCCGCCCGACGTCGTCAGGATGGCCACGATCGCGATGAACGTCATCGTCGTCGGCAGGCCGAGGATCTGGCCGCGGACCTGCTTGCGCTGGCTGCCGCCGAAGCGGGTGAAGTCCGGCATGTTCAGCGACAGCGTCGACCAGAACGCGATCATCGCCATCAGCGACGGCGCGAACACCTTCCAGAAGTCCGGGCCCCAGCCCAGTTCGCCGGGCGACGACAGGATCGGGCCGAGCCCGCCCGCCTTGACCAGCACGTACCCGAGCATGATCAGGAAGCCGACGGACACCAGCGGCGCGGTCCAGTTCTCGAACCGGCGGACCGCGTCCATGCCGCGCCAGATGATGAGCATCTGGCCGATCCAGAAGACCACGAAAGACAGCCACAGCGTCCAGTGCTGGCCGCCGACCATCGCCGAGTCGCGCCACCACGAGCCGAGCAGGCGGCCGAGGATGACGTAGATGGCCTCGCCGCCGACCCAGGTCTGGATGCCGAACCAGCCGCACGCGATGAACGCGCGCAGCAGCGCGGCCAGGTTGGCGCCGCGCAGGCCGTAGAACGCGCGGGCGAACACCGGGAACGGGATGCCGTACTTGGTGCCGGCGTGGCTGTTGAGCAGCATCGGCGCGAGCACGACGAGGTTGCCGATGGTGATCGTGAGCAGCGCCTGCACCCAGTTCATGCCGAGCGCGATGAGCGACGCGGCCAGGGCGTAACTGGGGATGTTGTGCGCCATCCCCATCCAGAGCGCGAAGTAGTTGTAGGTGGTCCAGGTCCGTCGTTCGACGGGGACGGGGGCCAGCTCTTCGTTGAAGAACCGGCTGCCTTCGAGAGACCCGACGTCGGCGGGGTCGAGCTCGACCCGGCCGTCGTCGTGCACGCGCTGGTCTGCGGGTGTCGGCGCCATTGCGGAATCCTGCGCGCCTGGTCATCGCCGGGGCAACGGCAGTCTGTTCACTCTTCGCTGATCAGGAGTGCAGTCTGTCGATTGCGCGGAGGGGTCCGGGGGTGCATGACCTGTGTCACACATCCGGCCGTCATCAACCGGCAAAGAGGGTGAAACGTCTCCACAGGATCTTCACACTTCACGCGGACCGTCTCCACCGGAGGTGCTTAGGGTCGTGGTCATGGAACTGGCTGGGCGGCGGGTGCTCGTCGTCGAGGACGACGTCACGATCGCCGGGTCGATCGCGGCCCGGCTGCGGGCCGAAGGGTTCGGGGTGGAGGTCGTCCACGACGGACCGGCCGCCGTCGAGGCGGACACCGCTTCGGAGCCGGACCTGGTGGTGCTCGACGTGATGCTGCCGGGGTTCGACGGCCTCGAGGTCTGCCGCCGGATCCAGGGCCGCCGCCCGGTGCCGGTGCTGATGCTGACCGCGCGGGCCGACGAGACGGACATGCTGGTCGGGCTGGGCGTCGGTGCCGACGACTACCTCACGAAGCCGTTTTCGATGCGGGTGCTGACCGCGCGGGTGCACGCGCTGCTGCGGCGGGTCGAGCGATCGGCTTCGGTGGCCGGCACCCGGATCGTGCTCGGCGACCTCGAGATCGACGTCGACCAGCGGCGCGTCGCCCGGGCCGGGGTCGCGGCGCAGCTGACGCCGATCGAGTTCGACCTGCTGGTGCACTTCGCGCGGCGGCCGCGGGTGGTGCAGCCGCGCGAACGGCTGCTCTCGGAGGTGTGGGACTGGGACGTCCACGGCACGTCCGCGGGCACCCGGGCGGTGGACAGCCACATCAAGGCGCTGCGGCGGAAGCTCGGCGCGGACCTGATCCGGACCGTGCACGGCGTCGGTTATGCACTGGAGGCGGGATCGTGAACTTCGTGCCGAGGCCCCTGGACCGGATCCGGTCGATCAAGCTGAAGCTGGCGATCCTGATGGTCGCCTCCGGCGGCATCGCGTTCGCGTTCTTCAACTGGCAGATCGGCTGGCTGCCGCCGAGGACGACGATCACCGCGATGGTGCTCGCGCTGGTGTTGTCGCAGGTGCTGGCGCACGGCATGACGCGCCCGCTGCGCGAGATGACCGCGGCGGCGCGCGCGATGGCGAAGGGCGACTACACGCGGCGGATCCGGGCCACCACGCGTGACGAGGTCGGGGTGCTGGCGCAGGCGTTCAACCAGATGGCCGGGGACCTCGGCGACGCGGACCGCCAGCGCCGGGAGCTGATCGCGAACGTGTCCCACGAGCTGCGGACCCCGATCACGGCGTTGAACGGCGTGCTGGAGAACCTCGTCGACGGCGTCGAGGACCCCGATCCGGGGACGCTCAAGACGGCGCTGCAGCAGACCGAGCGCCTGGCGGCGCTGGTGGACGAGCTGCTGGACCTGTCGCGGCTGGACGCGGGAGCGCTTTCACTCCACAAGACGTCGTTTTCGCTGTGGTCGCTGCTGTCCGAAGTGATCGGCGAGGCGAGGTTCGCGGGCCGCGGGGTGACGTTCGAGGTGTCGGTGTCCCCGGAGGGCGCGCTGGTGACGGCGGACCGCGGACGGCTGTTCCAGGTGGTGGCCAACCTGCTGGAGAACGCGGCCCGCCACGGCCCGGCCGGTGGCCAGGTCCGGGTGGTGGCGCAGGTGCGGCCGGACGACGTGCGCATCGACGTGTGCGACGAGGGGCCGGGGATCGCGCCGGCGGACCGGGAGCGGGTGTTCGAGCGGTTCACCCGCGGCGAGCGGCCCTCGGGCGGGGGCACGGGGCTGGGGCTGGCGATCGCCCGGTGGGCGGTGGAGCTGCACGGGGGAACGATCGGGGTGGTCGATCCGGCGCCGGAGACGGGGAGCCGGATCCGGGTGACGCTGCCGGTCTGAGTCCTGCTCGGCGCGGTGCCCGGAGGGGGCGCGGACGCCGGTATTCGCAAAAGTGAACGTGGGATCTCGAGGAAGAGGCGAAATGCCCAAGACTCATGTCGGTGGTTCCGGGGTGCCCCGGGGCAAGCGATCGGCGGCCACGCGGGAGACCGGCGAGGCCCGTGGTCCGGAAATGGCGGTCGGGTCGCCCGCTGCCATCGGTGGCGGGGTCGCCGTGGCCGCTACGCCCGTGTTCATGCGGCCGATCCCGCCGCCGAAGTCCGCTGTCGTTCCGCTGCCGCCCGCCGTTCTTCCCGCCGCGGGGCTGGCCGGGGTGGCCGGGGCCCTGCTGCTGCCCGTCGACCGGCCCGGGGTGGGGTGGCTGCTCTCCGGGCTGGCTGTGACCGCCGCCGTCGTCGTGGCCGACCGGCGTTCGCGGGACGGGGCGGAAAGCGCCTTCACCTGGCGTGGCGCCGGGTGGGCCGCCCTCACGCTCGGGCTGCTCGCCGTGGGGGCCGTGCGGGCTTCCGGGTGGCTGTTCGCCCTCTGCGTCATCGCCGCCGTCGTGACCGGGTCGCTGGCCGTGGTCGGGGAGCGGACCGTGCACTCCGTTCTCTACGACATGCTCGCCGTCCCGATCGAAGCCTTCCGGGCCATTCCGTGGGTCGGGCGCGGGGCCCGCCGCTTCACCGCCCGCCGTGACGGGGTCGCCCGGCGGATCGCGCTCGCCGTGCTGGCCGCCGCCGGTCTCGTCGGGGTCTTCGTGCCGCTGCTGGCCAGTGCCGATGCCGCCTTCGCCGCCGTCGTCAACGCCGTGATCCCCGATCTCAGCGTCGCGACGCTCGTGCGGTGGTGCTCGGTGTTCGCCGTCGTCGCGCTGGTCGTCGCCGGAGCTTGTTACTTCCTCGCCGCGCCGCCGGGCCGCGTCTCGGGTGTCCGTCCACACCGGAGCGGATACGGTCTGGAGTGGACGGTCCCGCTGGTCGTGCTCGCCCTGGTGTTCAGCGTTTTCGTCGGGGTTCGGCTGGTCGTGCTCTTCGGCGGCACCGAGTACGTCCTGCGCACGAGCAACCTGACGTCGGCGGAGTACGCCCGCGGCGGCTTCTGGCAGCTGTGCGCCGTCACCGTGCTGACGCTGGCCATCGTCGCCGCGGCGCTGCGGTGGGCGCCGGACTCGACGAAAGCCGAGCGGCTCCGGCAGCGCGTCCTGCTCGGCACGCTCAGCGCGCTCACCCTGGTGCTCGTCGGTTCGGCGTTGAGTCGCATGTGGACCTACCAGCAGGCGTACGGCTTCACCGTGCTGCGGCTGCTGGTCGAGCTCTGCGAACTCTGGTTCGGCGCGGTGTTCGTGCTGGTACTGGCGGCGCTGGTCCGGCTGCGCCCGGCGTGGCTGCCGCGCGCGGCGATCGGCACGGCCGCGGCGGCGCTGCTCGGCCTCGCGATCCTCGACCCGGAACGCCTCATCGCCGACGCCAACCTCGACCGCGCCGCCGCCGGCAAGATCCTTGACGACGGCTACCTGGCCCGCTTCTCGGCCGACGTGGTCCCGGTCGTCTCGGACCGCCTGCACGAGCCACTGCGCACGTGCGTGCTGCGCCAGGTCCTGCGCGACGACACCCCGGACGGCTGGCCGGAGTGGAACTTCAGCCGTTCGGCGGCTCGCGATGTGACGTTCGGCCCGGCCACCGCCTGCGGCTGAACCGGACCGGCGGGTAGCGCGTGGTTAGGAGTTACGCGGAAGCCACCGGGTCGTCGTGGGGGCGGCCCGGCGGCTTCCGCGCGCTCAAAGAGGCCACCAGGGCTTCCCACGATCGGGTGGTGACGGAGAGTGTGCCGCCCGCGCGGTCTTTCGTGTCGCGGATCTGCGACAGCCCGGCGAGCCGCACTTCGACACAGTTGGTCTCTTCGCCGCTGTGAGACGACTTCCGCCAGGTGGCATCTGACATTTTAGGCCTCCAGTTCCGCGAGCACCCCCTGGATGAGCTGGAGCGATTCGGGTTCGCCGAGCGCCAGGGCGGACAAGTCCTGCATGGCCGCGCGGTAATCGGCCAGGTGGTTCTGATCGTAGACATAGCCGCTGCCGCGATAGTGCTCGAGATGCACGATCGGCGGCAGGTCGTGGAAGTCGAAGATGACGAAAGGCCCGTAGAGGCCGGGGTGGTAGCCGAGGCCGCCCGGAACGATGCGCACCGAAACATTGCGGGCGCGGGCGACGGTGAGCAGGTGGCGGAGCTGTTCGGCCATCACCTCCGCGCCGCCGATGTTCTGGTGCAGCACAGATTCGCTGAGCAGGGCGCGGTATTCCAACGGCGGGTAGCCGGTCAGTACTTCGCGGCGGGTGATCCTGATCATCAGCCGGGTTTCGATCTCCCGCGGGGGCAGCGCTGTGGAGGTGAAGAGCGCCTTGATGTAACCGGGAGTCTGCAGCAGTCCGGGCATCAGCCCGGTCGCCCATTCCGCCATCGCCGCGGCGGTCTGCTCGTACTCGACGAAGGTCGCCAGCTTCGGCGGCGCGTGCTGTTCGAGCCAGTTCGGCTCGTTGGCGTTGCGGGCCAGCTCGAGGAGCCGGGCGCGTTCGCCCGAATCCACCCGCAGTGCGGCGAGGATCGTGGCGACCTCTTCGATCTTCGGGATGCGTTTGCCGCTCTCCCAGCTGGAAATGTTCTGGGGCAGCACGTCGATCAACCGGCCCAGCTCCCGGACCTTCAGATTCCGCGCCTGCCTGGCTCTCTTCATCCCGAAACCCAGGGCGCGCGCCCGGGGCGTGGCGATCGGTGGTGGCATGGGCACAGCCTGCCCGGGAGCAGGCCGTGCCCGGTCGGGTGATGCCGTTCCGCTGTCGCAGAGCTGCGTCAGAAAGCGAAGACTCCGTCCGAATCCCGGTCGGCCTCGCAGCGGTTCGCGTACGTCGTGTCGAACGACACCGGCTTTCCGCGCCAGGTACCGATCGCCGCGACGTCCACCGGGGCGTAGATCAGCGTGCACGCCTGGTGCCGCGCGGTGATCCGCGAGAAGTCACCGCCGGCATCCGACAGCACCGCGCACGCCTTGTCGCGCTTGGGGTGCGTGCCACCCACCGGCTCGCACGTCAGCACCACCGAGCCGATCCGGCCGGCGGTGTCGTGGGTGGTCAGCTGCAGGGTCGAGGCCGGGGGCTGCGCCGGTGCCAGGCAGCCGAGACTCAGCACGCAGGCTGCGAAGGGGATTAGGGCCATATCGGTGTCATCGGCCGTCCGGCACCGATCACTGTGCTGCACGTCCGGGTGAGTCTTCTTCGCTCGGCCGGGTGAGGTCCGCCGCCAGTAGGGCCACATACAGCGACAACATCGACTCGGGGTCCTCCAGCCGCACCCCCAAGACCTGCTCGATCCGGGCGAGCTGCTGGTAGTAGGCCGTCCGGGAGGTGTGGGCCGCCGCGGCCGCCGCCGATTTGTTGCCGCCCTGCTCGCAGTAGTGGCGCAACGCCTGCACCAGCCGGCTGCCGGTCGCGGCGTCGCGCTGGAGCAACGGCCCGAGCTCGCGCGCCGCGAAGGCCGTCACGCGGTCGTCGCCGGAAAGCAGGTGCAGCAGGCCGCGCAGGCGGACGTCCGACAACCGGTGCACCACCCGGTCCGCGCCCGTGCCCAGCGCCGCCGCCGCGACCTGGCCCGCCTCCAGCAACGTCCGGCGGGCTTCGGCGGGCGATGACACCGTCGTGCCGACCGCGAGCACCCCCGGCGCGCTGCCGCGGGCCTCGTGGACGTCGGTGGCGAGCCGGTGCAGCACGGCGTCGGCGTTCGCCTCCGGGGACAGCGCGATCAGGGCCCGCACGCCGAGGTCGTCCGTCGCCACCAGCGCCGAGACCTTCGCGCGGCGCGCCGCCAGCACCGTCGCCTCGGCCAGCTCGCGCAGCACCGGCGGGGTGGACAGCGCCGGCCGCGCAACCCCGGTCAGCCGCGGCCGGACGGCCAGCCCGACCAGCTGCCGTCCGGGCAGCGGCACGCCCAGTGCCGAAGCCCGGGCCAGCAGCTCCGCCGTCGGGGCGGGCGAAGCGAGCAGCTCGGCGAGCACCGCGCGGTGGGCCTGGCGTTCGAGACCGTCGGACTCCTTGGCGACCAGGCGGTGCACGGCGAGCGCGGACGCGGCCCGCTCGGCGACCACCCGGTGGCGGTGCGGCGGCTGGTCGGCGCAGACCAGGATCAGTCGTCCCCAGTCGTGCCCGCGCGCGCCGACCACGGTCACCAGCCAGCCCGAACCGGGGTGGTAGCCGGTGCGCTCGCCGACCTGGACCACCCGCGACCGGGCCGGCCAGCCGGTGAGCAGCTCGGCCGGGTCGGTGCCGGCCGCGTCGTAGGCGAGGACCTCGTGGGAGAGCGTTTCCAGCACGACCGGCTGTTCGGTGAGCCGGGCGACCTCGCCCAGGACGACACCGGGTTCGGCGCCCGCGACCGTCAGCGCGGTGAACGTCTCGTGCACGCGCTCGGCCGCGCGCAGCTCGGCGACCTGGGCGTCGACGATCTGGCCGTTCACCGCCTCGGTGACGCTCACGAACCGCGTCTCCCGCGAGAGCGTGACCAGCGGCAGGCCGTGCTCCTCGGCCGCGCCGACCAGCGCGGCGGGCAGCTTGTCGCTCCAGTGCCGGACCAGCTCGACCACGACGCCGGCGGCGCCGACCCCGGCCAGGTCGGCGACGTACCGGGCGAGTGCCGGGCCGTCGTCGGGCAGCGCGACGCCGGTGGTCAGCACCAGCTCGCCGCCGCGCAGCAGGTGCGCGATGTCGGCGACCTCGGCGACGTGCGCCCAGCGCACCGGCGCGTCCAGCCCGGCGGCGCCGGCGACGACGTGCGGACGGCCCTGGCGCAGCACCGGCAGCGCGAGGACCTCGGCGACGGTCGGGTACATGGCTCCTCGGCGTGGGAATGGGCAGGGACAGACTGTACGGCCGGAAGCCGACTGGCGTACACGTTGCTGATGGCCTGGCGTGGCGCGCGCCCGGAGACTCGGAGGGACGTTGCCGGAGTGAAGGAGTGCCCGCCGTGACCGACCGCATCAGCCACTGGATCGACGGCAAGCCGTTCAGCGGGACCACCGCGCGCTCCGGCGAGGTCTTCGACCCGGCCACCGGGGAGGTCCGGGCGCACGTCGACTTCGCCGGCGAGGCCGAGGTCGAAGCCGCCGTCGCCGCGGCCAAGGCGGCGCTGCCGGGCTGGCGGGGGACGTCGCTGGCCGGCCGGACGCGGGTGCTGTTCGCCTTCCGCGAGCTGCTGTCCGCGCGCAAGCACGAGCTGGCGAAGATCATCACGAGCGAGCACGGCAAGGTCGAGTCCGACGCGGCCGGGGAGATCGCCCGCGCGATCGAGAACGTCGAGTTCGCCTGCGGTGCCGCCCAGCTGCTCAAGGGCGGGTTCAGCGAGAACGCCTCCACCGGTGTCGACGTCTACTCGATCGCCCAGCCCCTCGGCGTGGTCGGTGTGATCTCGCCGTTCAACTTCCCGGCCATGGTGCCGCTGTGGTTCGTCCCGAACGCGCTGGCCTGCGGGAACACCGTGGTGCTCAAGCCGAGCGAGAAGGACCCGTCGGCCGCGGTGTTCATCGCGGAGCTGTTCGCCGAGGCCGGGCTGCCCGCGGGCGCGCTCAACGTGCTGCACGGCGACAAGGTCGCGGTCGACGGGCTGCTGACGCACGCCGACGTCAAGGCGATCTCGTTCGTCGGGTCGACGCCGATCGCGCGCTACGTCTACGAAACCGGCACCCGGCACGGCAAGCGCGTGCAGGCCCTCGGCGGGGCGAAGAACCACATGGTGGTGCTGCCGGACGCCGACCTCGACCTGGCCGCGGACGCCGCGGTGTCGGCCGGCTTCGGCTCGGCGGGGGAGCGGTGCATGGCGGTGTCGGTGGTCGTGGCCGTCGACCCGGTCGGCGACGCGCTCGTGGAGAAGATCGCCGAACGGATGTCCCGGCTGCGCGTCGGTGACGGCCGCGACCCGGAGTCGGAGATGGGCCCGCTGGTCAC
Organism: Amycolatopsis mediterranei; assembly: GCF_026017845.1. Lineage (NCBI taxonomy): Bacteria > Bacillati > Actinomycetota > Actinomycetes > Pseudonocardiales > Pseudonocardiaceae > Amycolatopsis > Amycolatopsis mediterranei. The sequence goes on along the minus strand of NZ_CP100416.1, from coordinate 7,604,435 downwards.
CGCGGCCCACCACGCCCGCGTCGAGTCCTATGTGGACGCCGGGGTGTCCGCCGGTGCGTCTCTGGTGGTGGATGGCCGGGGCATCGAGGTCTCCGAGGGCGGCTTCTGGCTCGGTCCGACGCTGTTCGACCACGTCCGCCCGGAGATGTCGATCTACACCGACGAGATCTTCGGCCCGGTGCTTTCGGTGGCGCGCACGGCCTCCTACGACGACGCGCTGGCGCTGATCAACGCCAACCCGTACGGCAACGGCACGGCCGTCTTCACCGGCGACGGTGCGGCCGCGCGCCGGTTCCAGAACGAGGTCGAGGTGGGCATGGTCGGCGTCAACGTGCCGATCCCGGTGCCGGTGGGCTACTACTCGTTCGGCGGCTGGAAGGACTCGCTGTTCGGCGACAGCCACGCGTACGGGCCGGAAGGGTTCCACTTCTTCACCCGGACGAAGGTCGTCACGTCGCGGTGGCCGGACCGCTCGCACGCCGGGGTCAACCTGGGCTTCCCGCGCAACTCCTGAGCGTTTCCGGGAATCGTCCGGGGTATCCGGGGGGTTCACCCCTCCGAACACCCCGGACGAAGATTGGGACGAAACATGAGCGCGAAGAACTCCGGCACCTTCACCATCGGCGGCGACCTCCCGGTCACCCGCCTCGGCTACGGCGCCATGCAGCTCACCGGACCGGGCGTGTGGGGCGACCCGAAGGACCCCTACGAGGCCGTCCGCGTGCTGCGGCGCGCCGTCGAGCTCGGCGTGAACCTGATCGACACGGCCGACGCCTACGGCCCGTTCGTCGCCGACCTGCTGATCAAGAAGGCGCTGCACCCGTACGCCGACGACCTGGTCATCGCGACCAAGGCCGGCTTCACCCGCCAGGGCCCGGGCGAGTGGATCCCGGTCGGCCGGCCCGAGTACCTGCGGCAGCAGGTCGAACTGAGCCTGCGCCACCTCGGCGTCGACCGGATCGACCTGCTGCAGCTGCACCGGATCGACCCGAAGGTGCCGGTCGCCGAGCAGGTCGGGGAGCTGAAGAAGCTGCAGGACGAGGGCAAGATCCGGCACATCGGCCTGTCCGAGGTCACGGTCGGCGAGCTGCACGAAGCGCAGAAGACGGCGGAGATCGTCTCGGTGCAGAACCTGTTCAACCTGGCCAACCGCGACGCCGAGCCGCTGCTGGAGCACGCCACCGAGCACGGCATCGCGTTCATCCCGTGGTTCCCGCTGGCGACCGGTGCCCTCGCGGGACCGGACAGTCCGCTGACCGCGCTCGCGAAGGAGCACGACGCCTCGCCGTCGCAGCTCGCGCTCGCGTGGCTGCTCAAGCGGTCGCCGGTCGTGCTGCCGATCCCGGGGACGTCGTCGGTCGCGCACCTCGAGGACAACGTCGCCGCCGCGGACATCGAACTCTCCGCCGCCGAGTTCGACGCCCTCGGCGAGGCCGTCTAAGCCGGGAGGACGTTGATCAGCACCTTGGACCGCGGGGCGATCAGGACGGTGTTGTTCCGGCCAGGCTGGATGCGCTCGCGCAGCTTGCGTTCCAGCGGGTAGGTCCGGCCGCCGGCGCGGAGGCTGAACGACTCGAGGCTCTTGAACCCCTCCGGGCTGCGGTGCAGGCCGATCGGGTACTCGTCGGTGAGGCGCGCGGTGTCGAAGTCGTGCGTCCAGCCGGTGACCGCGGTCAGCCGGCCGCCGAACGCGTCGGCGAGGCGGCGCCAGCAGACGAACGCGAACCAGCCGGTGATCGCCAGGAGCGGGACCACGGTGCCCAGGACTGCGCCCGCGGTCTCCGCCACGGCGGCGAGGCTCACCGTCACGACCAGACCGGCGATGACGAGAGCCGCCGCCACCCAGAAGTTCAGGTCGAGCAGCGCACTGCGCTGTGCGGGGTGGAGCCGGCCGTTGCGGTTGGCCGGCTCCACCCCGGGCCGGTCGTTCACTCGGGGTGCTCCTTCTCGTAGGCCTCCTGGGCCTCGTGGTAGCGGTCGTCCTGTTCGTTCTCCTGGCGGCGGCCTTCGGTCGCCACGCCGATGGTGTCCGCGGTGTTCCAGTGCACCTTTTCGTTCGGGTCGAGGACCTTGTGCTGGCTCAGCACGCTGCGGCCCTCTTCGGAGTACTTGCCCGGGCCTTCGAGCTTCTCGCGGCCCGGGACGTGCTCCTTGGCGGCGTCGCTCCAGCCCTTCGCCGTCTCTTCGGCGGACTTCGCCTCCCGGCCCGCCTGCTTGAGCTCGCCGGCCTTCCGCTCGATGTTCGCCGCCGTCTCGACGCTGCGGTCCACGATCCGGTCGGCCGCCTTCCCCGCCTTCTTCAGCGCGTTCGCCGCGCCTTCGAGCGCCGCCTTCGACTTGCCCGCGCCCTTCGCCAGGCTTTCCAGCTTCTCGACGATCTTCGCGATGCGCGTGCTGATCCTCTCCGCGAGCACCCCGCCCTCGATCACCGTGTCCGCGATGAACGCCGCGATCGTGCCGCCGAAGGTGCACCACGACGCCGCCAGCGCGGCCAGCGCCTTGACGATCAGCTCGCCCACGAACGACGAGATCATGTCGCGGATCAGCCCGCGCTCGGTACCGACCAGCGCCGCGCCCACGTTCATCGCCGTCGACGCGCCTTCGGCGTGGGACGCGGCGCCGCGCAGGACGCCGACGTAGCTTTCGGCCGTCCGCTGGTACGCCTCCGCGGACCCGCAGTCGCTGAACGACTGCTGGACCTCCTTCGCCTTCCGCTCGTAGCTTTCGGCCGTCTCGGTGAGCTGCTTCGCGATGTTCGTCCAGGTCACGGCCTTGGCCGTGATCGCTTCCGGCTTGCCGGCGAGCTTGTCGAGGCCGTCCTTGAGGAAGCTGATGTGCTCGATCAGCCAGCCGACCCCGGCGCTCGCCAGGGTGCCGAGCGGGTCCATCGCCGCGCCGAGCAGGTCGAGGGCGTCGGTGCCGACGTCCATCGCGAGGTTGCCCCAGTCGCCGCCCGTGGCGTCGGTGAGCGTCGACGCGGCGTCGCTGAAGATGCCCGCGCCGCCGGTCTGGGCGTTGACGTTGTCCAGCTCGCCCTTCGAGCCGTCACCCATGCCGCTCCAGAAGCCGCCCGCCGGCTCGGCCGTCGCGACCAGCGAGTTCTCTGTCATGCCGGCAGCTCCTTGCCGATGCCTTCGATCAGGCACTTCGTCTTCTGCTCGTGCTCGCGGAACGCCGTGTGCGCGGTCTTCACCCGGTCCGCGACTTCGTGGCCGGCTTCGACCGCCGCGGTGAGGAAGCCGTCGGCGGTGGTCAGCCACGCCTGGATGGGGAGCGCGAAGACCTGGCCGACCAGACCGAACGCGTCGAAGTCGAGGGCCTGCGCGGTGCCGGCGGCGTCGAGCGCCTGCTGGACCTTGGCGGCGATCTCGCGGACGTCGTCCTCGTGCCCGCCGAGGACGTCGAAGTCGACCCGCATCGCCATCAGAGCCCCCGGCGCAGGATCGGGTTGCCGAAGTCGTCGTCGGACGGCGGTTTCCGGCGCGGTTCTCCGGTGCGTTCTTCGGGAACTTCGGGCGCCGGAATCTGTTCCTTGAGGAATTCCATCGCCTCGCTGCGCTCGCCGATCACCGGCGCCATGATGCCGGTCAGCTGCTGCGCCGCGTCGAGCTGGGCCCGGCGCGCCGCGGCCAGGACCGCCTGGGCCAGCCGGGTCCGCGGCAGCTCGTCCGCCCGCGGGCCGAAGCTGAGTTCCTGCAGCGCACCGGCGGTGTTGACGGTGACCGTGACGGCCCCGTCGGCGCTCGTGGCGGTCGCCGAGACACGCTGCAGCCGGGCCTTCGCTTCGGCGGCGCGCCGGGCGATTTCGGGCATTCCGGCCGAAGCCGGGTCAAAATTGTTCACGGCGACCTCGTCAGTCGGGGAAGGATGCGTGGCTCAGAGGGAGCAAACCGGTTTTCGGTTCCCCCTTCAAGCGGAAAACCCATTTCCAGAACAATGCATGGGCGCCGGTTTGCGTGCTCTTTACCCGGTGGGAGCGGGCCGCGTTGAGCGCGACCGGCTCAGGCTTCCGTAAACTCGGATCGAGCAGCGAGCGAGGTAGGTGAGGAACCGGTGGCCAACGCGGATGAGCGCCGCTTCGACGTGCTGCGCGCGATCGTGGCCGACTACGTGTCCAACCAGGAACCGGTCGGGTCCAAGGCGATCGTCGAGCGGCACAACCTGGGTGTGTCGAGCGCCACCGTGCGCAACGACATGGCGACGCTCGAAGAAGAGGGCTACATCACCCAGCCGCACACCAGCGCCGGCCGCGTCCCGACCGACAAGGGCTACCGCCTCTTCGTCGACCGGCTCTCGGAGATCAAGCCGCTGAGCGCGGCCGAGCGCCGCGCCATCACCACGTTCCTCGACAGCGGCACCGACCTCGACGACGTCCTCAAGCGCTCGGTCCGGCTGCTCGCGCAGCTGACCAGGCAGGTTGCGGTCGTCCAGTACCCGATGCTGACCAACGCCAAGGTGCGCCACCTCGAAGTGGTGCCGCTCACACCGGCGCGGCTGATGCTGGTGCTGATCACCGACAACGGGCGCGTCGACCAGCGTACGGTCGACCTCGGCGACGTCATCACCGAAGAAGACGTCGCCCGGCTCCGCACCGTGCTCAACGCGGCCATGTCCGGGCGCCGGCTCAACGACGCCGCGGCGCGGGTCGCCGAACTGCCCGACAAGTCGCCCGGCGAGCTGCGGGACGCGCTCATCCGCGTCACCACGGTGCTGGTCGAGTCACTGGCCGAACACCCCGAAGAACGCCTGGTGCTCGGCGGCACCGCGAACCTCACCCGCAACGTCGCCGACTTCCCGGGTTCGCTGCGCCAGGTCCTCGAGGCGCTCGAGGAACAGGTCGTCGTGCTCAAGCTGCTGGCCGCCGCGCGCAACCCCGGTGCGATCACGGTGCGCATCGGTGAGGAAAATGAAGACGAGCAGATGCGCAGCACCTCGGTCGTCTCGATCGGCTACGGCCGCGACGACGTGGTGCTCGGCGGCATGGGGGTGGTCGGCCCGACCCGGATGGACTACCCCGGCACGATCGCCGCGGTGCGGGCGGTCGCCAACTACGTGGGGCAGATCCTGGCCGGCCGCTGAGCCGGGCAGAGCAGAAGGAGAAGCAGAGACGGTGGCGAGGGACTACTACGGCATCCTCGGGGTGGCCAAGAACGCGAGCGATCAGGACATCAAGCGCGCGTACCGGAAGCTGGCCCGGGAGCTGCACCCCGACGTCAACCCGTCGGAAGACGCGCAGCACAAGTTCGGCGAGGTCACGACGGCCTACGAGGTGCTGTCCGACCCGCAGAAGCGCAAGATCGTCGACCTCGGCGGCGACCCGATGGACGGCGGCGCGCGCGGCGGCGGTGGCGGCGGCGACCCGTTCGCCGGCTTCGGCGGCCTGGGCGACATCATGGACGCCTTCTTCGGCGCGGCCGGCGGGGGTGGTGGCCGCGGGCGCGGCCCGCGCAGCCGCGTCCAGCCCGGCTCCGACGCGCTGATCCGGCTCGGCCTGTCCCTCGAGGAGTGCGCCACCGGGGTCGACAAGGAGATCGCCGTCGACACGGCGATCGTCTGCGACCTCTGCCGCGGTGCGGGCACCAGCGAGGGCACCTCGGTCAAGACGTGCGACACCTGCGGCGGCGCCGGCGAGGTCCAGTCCGTCCAGCGGTCGTTCCTCGGCCAGGTCGTCACCGCCCGCCCCTGCCCGGTCTGCCGCGGCTTCGGCGAGGTCATCCCCGACCCCTGCCGCCAGTGCGGCGGCGACGGCCGCATCCGGGCCCGCCGCAACGTCACCGCCAAGATCCCGCCGGGCGTCGGCGACGGCATGCGCATCCGGCTGTCCGGCCAGGGCGAGGTCGGCCCCGGCGGCGGCCCGGCCGGTGACCTGTACGTCGAGATCGACGAGACCCCGCACGAGGTCTTCGTCCGGCAGGGCCACGACCTGCACTGCAACTTCCGCATCCCGATGACCACGGCCGCGCTCGGCGCCACGGTGCCGATCTCGACCCTCGTCGACGGCGACTACGAACTCGACATCGAGCCGGGCACCCAGCCCAACGCCGAGCTCGTGCTGACCGGCAAGGGCATGCCGCGGCTGCGGTCCTCCGGCCGCGTCGACGGCCGCGGCGACCTGCACGTCCACATCGACGTCGTGGTCCCGACCAAGCTCGACGAAGCCCAGCGCGAACTCCTCGTCGAGCTGGCCCAGCAGCGCGGCGAAGAGGTCCCGACACTGGCGTCCAACGGCACCAAACACGGCGGGCTGTTCTCCAAGCTCCGCGCCAAGAACCACCGCTGACCCGTGCCCGACACCACCCTGCCGGTCTTCCTCGCCGCGTCGGTGCCGGCCTCGGGCCGCGCGATCCTCGACGGCGAGGAAGCCCGGCACGCGGCCACCGTCCGCCGCCTGCGGGCGGGGGAGCGGCTGGTCCTCTCCGACGGCGCCGGGGCGATGGCCCGGTGCGTCGTCGAAGGCGTCCAGGCCGGGCGGGAGCCGCTGCTGACCCTGGCGGTCGAGGAGCACTGGACCGAGGAGCCGCCCGGCCTGCGCGTGCTGGTCGCGCAGGCGCTGGCCAAAGGCGACCGCGGCGAGCTCGCCGTCGAACTCGCCACCGAGGCCGGAGCCGACGCGATCGTCCCGTGGCGAGCGGCCCGGAGCGTCGCGAAGTGGGAAGACGGCGGGCGCGGGGAGAAGGCGCTCGCGCGGTGGCGGGCCACTGCTCGTGCGGCCGCGAAGCAGGCCCGGCGGGCGCACGTGCCGGAGGTCGCCGAACCGGTGACCACGGGCGAGCTGGCCGGGCTCGTGGCGACGATGTCCCTGGCCATCGTGCTGGAATCCGACGTCCCCGAGCGGCTCACCGACCTGCCGCTACCCGACGCCGGGGACGTGCTGCTCGTCGTGGGGCCGGAGGGCGGGATCACCGACGAGGAACTTCGCCTGCTTCGGGACGCGGGAGCGCGGGCCGTTCGCCTCGGGACCACGGTCCTGCGGACCTCCACCGCCGCCGCCGTGGCCCTCGGCGCCCTCGGCGCACTCACCACCCGTTGGCAGTAGTTCACGGCGAAAAGGGCATATTTTTGCGCCCAGTTATGGCGCGATCACGCTCCGACCCGTTACTCTCGTCTATTAACGCGCCACCCAAAGTTCAGGTGCGCCACTGGGAAGACACAGACTCCGCCGGGCACCTCCCCCCTCGGTCCGGCGGCCGCCGCGGTCGCGGTGAGGCGACCCCCAGGCTTCACCGCCACCGCGGCATCTCTCTGCTCGCTTCGCTCGCTGTCGAGCCGCGGTTTGGTTTCGTTGTGTTTTCTGGGGGTCAAACCCCCAGACCCCCAGCCGGGGCAAGCCCCGGACCCCGCGAGTTTCGTTGGGGGCCGGTGGGTGAAGGCGGCTCTCGGTAGGGTGCTCGCATGAGCGGTAATGATGCTGAGACTCTCTTCGAACGGATCGTTGGTGGGGAGATCCCTGCTGATGTCGTGTATCAGGATGAGACCACCTTTGCGTTTCGGGATGTTCGGCCGCAGGCTCGGGTTCACGTGCTCGTTGTGCCCCGGAAGCGGTACCGGAATGTTGCGGAGCTTGCCGCCGCGGATCCGCAGCTGCTGAGTGATGTCGTTGCGGCCGCTCGTCAGGTTGCCGAACTCGAGGGGATCGTCGAGAGCGGGTATCGGGTCGTCTTCAACACCGATGGGGATGCCGGGCAGACCGTCTTCCACGTCCATGCCCACGTCCTGGGCGGGGAGCCGCTGGGGTTGTTCGGGGCTCCCGAGCAGGACTAGGCGAAACCCGTCTGCGTTCTGTCGGTGGGTGCCAGTAGCATCGGTGGGGTCCGTAGTCCCTCACCGAGAAAGCAGGCCTGAGGCCACGTGGCCGGAACCGTACCGGGTGGAGCCGCCCGACCCGACGTCCCGGGGGACGTCGCCAAGACCGAGGATGCGGCCGTCCAGGCGGCTCAGTCCCGGTTCCCCATCCCTGACGCTGCCGCTCTCAGCCTGCTCGGCTCCCGCGACGAGAACCTGCGCGTCGCCGAGGAGCTCCTTGCCGCTGACGTGCACGTACGCGGCAACGAAGTCACCCTGACCGGCACCCCCGCCGACGTCGCGTTCGCCGAACGCGTCTTCGCCGAGCTCGTGCAGCTCGCCACCGGCGGCCAGCAGGTCGGGCCCGACACCGTCCGGCGCACCATCGGCATGCTCTCCACCGGAGACGCCTCGCCGGCCGAGGTCCTCAGCCTCAACATCGTCTCCCGCCGCGGCAAGACCATCCGGCCCAAGACGCTCAACCAGAAGCGGTACGTCGACGCCATCGACAAGCACACCGTCGTCTTCGGCATCGGCCCCGCCGGCACCGGCAAGACCTACCTCGCCATGGCGAAGGCCGTCCAGGCCCTCCAGGCCAAGCAGGTCACCCGCATCGTGCTGACCCGCCCGGCCGTCGAAGCCGGCGAGCGCCTCGGCTACCTGCCCGGCACCCTGAACGAGAAGATCGACCCGTACCTGCGGCCCCTCTACGACGCGCTGCACGACATGGTCGAGCCGGAGTCCATCCCGCGGCTGATGCAGGCCGGCACCATCGAGATCGCGCCGCTCGCCTACATGCGCGGCCGGACGCTGAACGACGCCTTCATCATCCTCGACGAGGCCCAGAACACCACGCCCGAGCAGATGAAGATGTTCCTCACCCGGCTCGGCTTCGGGTCCAAGATCGTCGTCACCGGCGACATCACCCAGGTCGACCTGCCCAGCGGGCAGCGCAGCGGCCTGCGCGTCGTGCGCGACATCCTCACCGGCGTCGAGGACCTCCACTTCGCCGAACTCACCAGCCAGGACGTCGTCCGGCACCGGCTCGTCGCCAGCATCGTCGACGCCTACGAGAAGTGGCAGGCCGTGCAGGACGCGCAGCAGAACGACGGCTGGAAGGGCAACCGGCGGTGAGCATCGAGATCGCCAACGAGTCCGGCGTCGACGTCGACGAGACGTCCATCGTCTCCGCCGCCCGCTACGCCCTCGACAAGATGGAGGTCAGCCCGCTCGCCGAGCTGTCCATCCTCCTCGTCACCCTCGAAGTCATGGAAGACCTGCACGAACGCTGGATGGACCTCCCGGGCCCCACCGACGTCATGGCCTTCCCGATGGACGAGCTCGACTCCTCCCGCCGCCCCGACGCGCCCGACGCGTCGCCGGCACTGCTCGGGGACATCGTGCTCTGCCCGGCGTTCGCCAAGGACCAGGCCAAGACCGCGGGCCACGCCCTGATCGACGAGCTGCACCTGCTCACCGTGCACGGCGTGCTCCACCTCCTCGGCTACGACCACGCCGAACCCGCCGAGGAACGCGAGATGTTCGCCCTCCAGAAGCGCATCCTCGGCGAGTACCAGGATGCCGTCGCCGCGCTCGAAAAGCGGGACGCCCAGCGCAACACCGACGACCGTGTCCTCGGCATCGCCGGCCTCGACGCCCCCGCGCCGGCCGCCGCCGAACCACCCGCCGGGGAAACGCCCTAGGCACCAGCCATGGAACAGCTTTTCTTCGCGATCGCGCTCGTCCTCCTGGCGGGCGTGTTCGCGGCGGCGGACGCCGCGATCAGCACCGTGTCGCAGGCCCGGGCCGACGGCCTCGCCCGGCTCGGGCTCCCCGGCGCCCGCCACCTCGCCGCCGTCGTCGCCGAACGCCGACGGCACATCAACCTGCTCCTCCTGCTCCGCCTGGGCTGCGAGCTCACCGCCACCGTGCTCGTCACGGTGTTCGTGGGTACCCGCCTGGCGCCGCTCGGCCTGGCCGTGCTGGTCACCGCCGTCGTCATGGTCGTGGTCAGCTACGTCCTCATCGGCGTCGGGCCCCGCACCCTCGGCCGCCAGCACCCCTACCGCATCGGCCGCTACGTCGCCGGGCCCGTCCGCGTCCTCGGCTCCGTCCTCGGCCCGCTGTCCCGGCTGCTCATCCTCATCGGTAACGCCATCACCCCCGGCCAGGGCTTCCGCGAAGGCCCGTTCACCTCCGAAGTCGAGCTGCGCGAGCTCGTCGACCTCGCCCAGGAGCGCGGCGTCGTCGAGGACTCCGAACGCGAGATGATCCACTCGGTGTTCGAACTCGGTGACACCGTCGCCCGCGAGGTGATGGTGCCGCGCACCGAGATCGTCTGGATCGAGCGCACCAAAACCGTCCGCCAGGCACTGGCGCTGGCCCTGCGCACCGGGTTCACCCGGCTGCCGGTGATCGACGAGTCCGTCGACGACATCGTCGGCGTCGTCAACATCAAGGACCTGATGGCCGGCTACCTCGACCCCGACGGGCCGAGCACGGTCGTCGACTCGGTGATGAACCCGGCGTCCTTCGTCCCCGACTCGAAACGGCTCGACGAGCTGCTCAAGGAAATGCAGCGCTCGCACAACCACATGGCGATCGCCGTCGACGAATACGGCGGCACGGCGGGCCTGCTCACCATCGAGGACGTCCTCGAAGAGATCGTCGGCGAGATCACCGACGAATCCGACGCCGACGAACGCCCCGAGGTCGAGGAGCTCGACGGCGGCGCCGTCCGCGTGTCGTCCCGGATGGGCATCGACGACCTGGGCGAACTGTTCGGCATCGACCTCGAAGACCACGACGTGGAGACCGTGGGCGGGCTGCTCGCGGAACGACTGGGTAGGGTCCCGCTACCGGGGGCCGAAGCCGAGGTCGCCGGCCTTCGGCTGTTCGCCGAAGGGGGCAAGGACCGGCGCGGCCGCATGCGGATCACCTCCGTGGTCGTGCACCCGGCCGACGCGGAGGCGATGACGGACCCCGTCGACCGGACGCGCCGCCGCACGCGCCTGCCTCACCCCGACGAACGCGACAGGAGCGTCGAACATGCCTGACCTCGAGGCGGAGGACCAGAAGCTGGTCGTACTCGCCCGGTCCTCGCGCGCCCGCATCCAGGCCCCCGAAGGCGCCGCGGTCCGCGACACCGATGGCCGCACCTACGCGGCGGGCACGGTCGACCAGCCGTCGTTCAAGCTCACCGCGCTGCAGGCCGCGGTCGCCGCGGCGCTGTCCAGCGGCGCCGAAGGCATCGAAGCCGCCGCCGTCGTCAGCGAAGAGGGACTGCTCAAGGGCGCGTCCGTGCACGCCGTGCGCGACATCGCGAAGTACGCGCCGATCATCCTCGCCGCCCCCGACGGCACGGTGCTCGAGGTGCGCGAGCGATGACCGAGCACCGTTCCGGCTTCGCCTGCTTCGTCGGCCGGCCCAACGCCGGCAAGTCGACGCTGACCAACGCCCTCGTCGGCACCAAGGTCGCGATCACCTCCAGCAAGCCGCAGACCACCCGGCACGCGATCCGCGGCATCGTCCACCGCGAGGACGCCCAGCTCGTCCTGATCGACACGCCCGGCCTGCACCGCCCGCGCACCTTGCTCGGCGAGCGGCTCAACGACATCGTGCACACGACGTGGTCCGAAGTGGACGTCGTCGGCTTCTGCGTGCCGGCGAACGAGAAGATCGGGCCCGGCGACAAGTTCATCGCCGCCGAGCTGCAGAAGATCGCGCTGCGTAAAAATGGTATGGGGACCCCGGTGCTCGGCATCGTCACCAAGACCGACCTCGTCCAGCCCCAGCAGGTCGCCGAGCAACTGCTCGCGCTGCAGGAGGTGATGGACTTCGCCGAGCTGATCCCGGTGTCCGCAGTGGACGGGTTCCAAGTGGACGCGCTCGCGGACCTGCTCGTCGGCAAGCTGCCCGAAGGGCCGCAGCTCTACCCCGGTGGCGAGCTCACCGACGAACCCGAGCAGACCCTGGTCGCCGAGCTGATCCGCGAGGCGGCGCTGGAAGGCGTCCGCGACGAGCTGCCGCACTCGATCGCCGTCACCGTCGAGGAGATGCTGCCCCGCGAAGGCCGCGACGACCTCATCGACGTGCACGCGTTCCTGTTCGTGGAACGGCCCAGCCAGAAGGGGATCATCCTCGGGCACAAGGGCGAACGGCTGCGCGAGGTCGGCGCCGCCGCCCGCAAGAACATCGAGGCGCTGCTCGGCTCGAAGGTCTACCTCGACCTGCACATCAAGGTGGCCAAGGAGTGGCAGCGCGACCCCCGTCAGTTACGCCGGCTCGGCTTCTGAGGAGTTCCCCGGCCCGGCCGGAGAGCGGCCGCCGAATTCCTGGTCTCGATTCGGTCGCGGCGGGACGAAACGCGGGGCGCGCGATGATCTCGCCCCCTACAGTCGCGGCTTCGACCACATCGCGGCCGATCGGGGCGGGCGCGGAACCGGTGGTCGTCTGTGGAGCACGACGAAGGGGAACAACCGACCATGAGCGACAGCCAGGGCATGCCCAACTACCCCGGCGACCAGCCGAACCAGCCCGGCGGCCAGCCGAACTACCCCGGTGGGCAGCCGAACTACCCCGGTGGGCAGCCGGGCGGCTACCAGCCGGGCCCGCCCCCGAGCAACAACCTCGTGTGGGCGATCCTGACCACGATCCTGTGCTGCCTCCCGTTCGGCATCGTGTCGATCGTGCAGGCCGCGAAGGTGAACAGCCTGTGGGCGCAGGGCCAGACCGCGGCCGCGCAGGAAGCCGCCAACGCGGCCAAGAAGTGGGCGATCATCGCCGCGGTCGCCGGCGTCGTCGTCAACGTGCTGTGGATCATCCTGCTGATGGCGGGTGCGCTCAAGTTCGGCACGAGCACGCCGTCATACTGACGTAGGCGAGCAGCAGGAGGAACCCGGTGACCGATCAGTACCCGCCGCCGTACCCGCCCCCGGGCGGGCCGGGCTACGGCTACGGCTACCCGCCGCCGAACTACGGGCCGCCGCCGGACAACAACATGGTGTGGGCCATCCTGAGCACCGTGCTGTGCTGCCTGCCCCTGGGTGTGGTCGCGATCGTGAAGTCCAGCCAGGTGCAGACGCTCTGGTTCCAGGGCTTCCACGCCGAGGCGCAGAAGGCCGCGAACGACGCCCGCAAGTGGGCGATGTGGTCGGCCATCTCGATCGGGATCCTTCTGCTGCTCTACGTCCTCTTCTTCGTCGTGCTGGCGGGGATCGGCGTCTTCTCGACGGGCTGGCGGCCGTGACCACGACGACCGTCTACACGGGATACCCCGCGCACGGCGCCAAGGCCAAACTGCGCGCGCTCGGCGCGCCGATGGCCGTCGTCGCGGGGCTCGGCGTGTGCTGCGCGGCCGTCTGGATCGGCGACCCGACCACGCCCGGCGGCTTCCTGCCGATCTGCCCGACCAAGGCGCTGCTCGGCATCGACTGCCCCGGCTGCGGCGGCATGCGGATGGCCTACAGCCTGATGCACGGCAACCTCCCCGCGGCCTTGCACTACAACGCCGTCTCGCTGGTCGTCGTGCTGCTGCTGGTGTGGAGCACCGTCGCGTGGACGCTCGGGCGCCTGCGCGGCCGCGCGATGAACAGCTGGCTCCACTGGCGGTGGACACCGCTGGTGTTTTCGACCGTGTTCGTCATCTGGTTCGTCGTTCGCAACCTGCCGTTCGCCCCGTTCACGGGCCTGCGCGTCTGATCTCCGGCGGCCCGGGAACCGGGCCGCGACGGGCCGCGTCGGACGGGCATGGGATTCACCCGGACAGCTGAAGCCTGCGCGGCGAAGCCGATCGTCAACCGAGTACGCTCCCGCGGACCGCGCCGTACATCCGCGATGGTTCCGCACGGGGCGTGCGGTGGAGTGACCAGCGAGGGGAAGACCCAATGACCGATCCCTACGGGCAGCCGTCCTTCGGGCAGCAGCCCGGTGGCCAGCAGCCGTTCGGCCAGCCGCAGCCGGGGCAGCCGCAGCCGGGGCAGCCGCCGTACGGGCAGCAGTCGCCCTACGGCCAACAGGCGCCGTACGGTCAACAGTCGCCCTACGGTCAGCAGGCGCCGTACGGCCAGCCCGCCCCCTTCGGCCAGCAGGGCAATCCCTTCGGACCGCCGCGGAACTACGCGAGCTGGGGGCAGCGTGCCCTCGGCTGGCTCATCGACTTCAGCCCGATCCTCGTGATCTACATCGTCGCCGGCCTGTTCTCGGCGATCGTCGGCAAAGCCGGCCCGATCCTGGCCATCGGCGGCCTCGGCTGGCTCGCCTGGATCGCCTGGTCCATCTACAACCGGTGGATCCAGCAGGGCAACACCGGGCAGTCGCTCGGCAAGCGGATCGCTAAGATCAAGCTCGTCCGCGAGGACACCGGGCAGCCGGTCGGCCCCGGGATGGCGTTCCTGCGCGATCTCGCCCACGCCGTCGACAGCGTCATCTGCTACGTCGGCTGGCTGTGGCCGCTGTGGGACGACAAGAGCCAGACCCTCGCCGACAAGATCGTCGGCACCGTCGTGATCAACGCCGACGACGCGGGCGCGCCGTTCGCCCAGCAGAGTGCGCAGCAGAGCGCGCAGGGGTTCGCCGGCGGCTTCCCGCCGCCGGGGCAGCAGCCCGGCCAGCCCGGCCAGCCCGGTCAGTTCGGCCAGCCGCCCTCCGGTGGCTTCCCGCAGCAGCCGCAGTCCGGTGGTTTCGGCCAGCCGCAGCCGGGCGGATTCGGCCAGCCGCCGTCCTCCGGCGGTTTCGCGCAGCCCCCGCAGCCGGGCGGCTTCGGGCAGCAGCCGGGACAGCCGCTCGCGCCGCCGCCGGGCGGGGGCGCCTTCGACGAGCAGTCGGAGCGCACCCAGATGCTGCGCCCGGGCACCGGGGGCGGGAGCGCGTTCGACGAGCAGGCCGAGCGCACCCAGATGCTGCGCCCGGACGCACCGGGCGAACCCGAGGCGACCCAGAAGATCCAGCCGGGCCAGTTCGGCCAGCCGCCGAACGAGCAGCGCTGACCGGTCCGGTCCGTCCGCGCCACCGCCGGAGCCACCCGGCGGAAGTTCACGAATAGTTGGGGTACAACGCCATGACCAATCCCTACGGCCAGCAGCAGCCCTACGGCCAGCAGCCGCAGCAGCCTGGCTACGGCCCGCCGTCCGGCGGCGTGCCCGCGCCCTACGGCCAGCCGGCGCCGTATGGTCAGCCCGCGCCGTATGGTCAGCCCGCCCCGTACGGACAGCCCGCGCCGTACGGACAGCCGCCCACCGGCGGCTTCGGCGCGCCCGGTTATGGTGCCCCCGGCTACGGCATGCCCGGTGGTGGCGACATCAACCAGATCAAGGACTACAAGGGCTGGGCGATCGCCTCGCTGTTCCTCGGTGGCCTCATCCTCGGCATCTTCGCCATCATGAAGTCCAACGAGGTCGGCACGTACAAAATCCAGGGCAACTACATGATGGCGGAGCAGGCGTCGCGCACGACCAAGACGCTGTGCCTGGTCTCCTCCATCCTGGGCGGCCTCGGCTGCGTCCTGTTCCTGTTCGCGTTCCTGGTCCCGCTGATCGCGTACGGCGTCTCCTGACACCGGCGCTTCCGCGGGGCGCTCCACCCCGGCATCGCCCGAGAGTGGGACGATGTCGGGGTGGTGAACCTCTACCGCGACACCGGGGTGGTGTTGCGCACGCACAAGCTGGGTGAAGCCGACCGGATCGTCACCCTGCTGACCCGGCGGCACGGCAAGGTCCGCGCCGTGGCGAAGGGCGTGCGGCGCACCTCGTCGCGCTTCGGCGCCCGGCTGGAGCCGTTCGGCCACGTCGACGTGCAGTTCTACACCGGGCGGACGCTCGACGTGATCACCCAGGTCGAGACCGTCGACGCGTTCCAGCTGCCGCTGGTCGCCGACTACCAGAGCTACACCGCG
Source organism: Amycolatopsis mediterranei (assembly GCF_026017845.1). Taxonomy (NCBI): domain Bacteria; kingdom Bacillati; phylum Actinomycetota; class Actinomycetes; order Pseudonocardiales; family Pseudonocardiaceae; genus Amycolatopsis; species Amycolatopsis mediterranei. Next base: position 7,588,762 of record NZ_CP100416.1, on the reverse strand, counting down.
GCCAGCGCGATCGCCGAAACCGCGGACCGGCTCTCGGCCGAAGAGGGCGAGCCGGTGCTCAAGCTGTACCTCCTCGTCGTCGGCGCGCTGCGGGCGCTGGCCGACGGGACGCGTGACTCCTCCCTCGTGCTCGACGCGTTCTTCCTCCGCGCGATGTCCTACGCCGGCTGGGCGCCCGCGCTCACCGAATGCGCCCGCTGCGGCCTGCCCGGCCCGCACACGGCGTTCAGCGTCGCCGCGGGCGGCTCGATGTGCCAGGACTGCCGGATCGCCGGCTGCGTGCACCCCGCCCCCGAGGTCCTGGCCCTGCTCACCGCCCTGCTGCACGGCGAATGGCCGCTGGCCGAGGCGACCCTGCCCGGCACCCGCCGCGACGCGAGCGGGCTGGTCGCGGCCCACCTGCAGTGGCACCTGGAGCGGCAGCTGAGGTCGCTGCCCCTGGTCGAGCGACGCCCCCGGGAGAACGTGACATCCGGGGCTGCGCCCCGGGCCGGGGGCTCCGCCACCCGGACCCCCGAAGGGCAGGTGGTGACATCCGGGGCTTCGCCCCGGGCCGGGGGCTCCGCCACCCCCGAAAGCCAGGTACCGCCCGGGCAGTAGTGTCGGGCCTGATCGGATTCACCCAGTCAGGGAGGCTCGCAGTGCTGCGCAGGGGACGCGAGAACAAGGCGTCGCGATACGAGCTGCGGGCCCCGGATCCGCACCCGTCGGGCGCGAAACCGCCGGAAATCCCGCGCGAACTGGTGCCGAAGCACGTCGCGCTGGTCATGGACGGCAACGGCCGCTGGGCCAACCAGCGCGGCCTGCCGCGGATCGAGGGGCACAAGCGCGGCGAAGCGGTGATGATCGACGTCGCCAGCGGAGCGGTCGAGCTCGGCGTCAAGTGGCTGTCGGTGTACGCGTTCTCGACCGAGAACTGGAAGCGCAGCCCCGAAGAGGTGCGGTTCCTGATGGGCTTCAACCGCGACACCATCCGCCGCCAGGTCGACTACCTGGGCTCGATCGGCGTGCGCATCCGGTGGGCGGGGCGGCGGCCGAAGCTGTGGGCGTCGGTCATCAAGGAGCTGCAGGCGGCCGAGGAAAAGACCAAGGACAACACGGCGCTGAACATGACCATGTGCGTCAACTACGGCGGCCGCGCCGAGCTCGGCGACGCGATGCAGCGGATCGCGCAGGACGTCGCGGCCGGGAAGCTGAACCCCGACAAGGTCAACGAGAAGACCATCGGGAAGTACCTGTACCAGCCGGACATGCCGGACGTGGACCTGTTCCTGCGGCCTTCGGGCGAGCAGCGGACGTCGAACTTCCTGCTGTGGCAGTCGGCCTACGCCGAGATGGTCTACCAGGACACGCTCTTCCCGGACTTCGACCGGACCCACCTGTGGCGGGCCTGCCTGGAATTCGCGAAGCGGGATCGCCGCTTCGGCGGCGCCGTCGACCAGGCGGCTTCTTCGTGAGCGCCACGGAAGCAGTCGAAACCGCGGAGCTGCTGACGCGGGCGCGGGAGGCCCTGGAGCGCTACCTCGAGGTCCACGTCGACGACGACGGCGCGCTGACGTTCTCCCACGGTGGCGTCCCCTGCGTGATCCAGGCGACCCGGCTCGGCGAGGGCCTCACGGTGCTCACCCTGACCTGCGTGGTCGGCTGGGACCTCGCGGACGCGCCGGAGCTGTCGATCGCCGTCGCCGAGCGGGCCGGGCAGGGGTTGTTCGGGACACTCGGGATCGGGCATTCGGACAACGGGGCTGACGTGACGCTGCGGTACGCGTTCCCGGCGGCCGGGCTGGACTCGCCGGCCCTCGGGACGTTGCTGATGCTGGTCGTGTCGACGGCTTCGCAGCTGCGGACCGATCTGCCCGGAATCGTGCCCGGCGACTGACCCGTCCGGGGTGGACTTTCCGCCGCGAACGGAGGATTCGGTACCGAAACGGACCGTGATCCTCCGTTCGCGGGCCGTGCGCCCCCCGCGGTGTCGGGCGGTACTGGCATCATCGCGGTCGTGAACATCGTTTCCGACACCGAGGCCGAGCCCGGCCGGCGCACGCGCCGGTTCCGGATCAGCTCGGTCGAAGTGCTGTGCGCGATCCTGCTCATCGCGATCCTCGGCCAGGGCTGGCTGCAGCAGCTGTTCGACGTGCCCGCGCTGCGGACCGGCTCGACCGTGTTCGTCGCCGTCTGCGTGCAGGCGCTGCCGTTCCTGGTGCTGGGCGTGCTGATCAGCGGGGCCATCGCCGCGTTCGTGCCCGCGCGCGTGCTGCAGAAGGTGCTGCCGCGCCGGGCCGGGGCGGCCGTCGGCGTCGCCGGGCTGGCCGGGGTCGCGCTGCCGGGGTGTGAATGCGCTTCGGTGCCGGTGGCGCGGCGGCTGATGGGGCAGGGCGTGGCGCCGGCCGCGGCGCTGACGTTCCTGCTCGCGGCGCCCGCGGTGAACCCGGTGGTGCTGGTGGCGACCGCGGTCGCGTTCCCGGGCAAGCCGGAGATGGTGCTGGCGCGGTTCGCCGGCTCGTTGGCGACGGCGATGGTGATGGGCTGGCTGTGGGCCCGCTGGGGCAAGCTCGAGTGGATCGCTTCGCGCGCGCTCCGGCGCCTCCCGGATGTGGCGGGCGGGCAGCGGTGGCGGGTGTTCGCCGAGACCGCGCGGACGGACCTGGTCGAGGCGGGCGGTTTCCTGGTGCTGGGGGCGCTGATCTCGTCGGCGTTGAACGTCCTGGTGCCGGCGAAGTGGTTCGGGGTGCTGGGCGGCCAGCTCGTGCTGGGCGTGGTGGTGATGGCGGTGCTGGCGGTGGTGCTGGCGCTGTGCAGCGAGGCGGACGCGTTCGTCGCGGCGTCGCTGACGGCGTTGCCGCTGCTGCCGAAGCTGGTGTTCCTGGTCGTCGGCCCGGCAATCGACGTCAAGCTGTTCGCGTTGCAGGCCGGCACGTTCGGCCGGTCGTTCGCGGTGCGGTTCGCGCCGGTGACGTTCGTGGTGGCGGTGGCCTGCGCGCTCGGGGCCGGATTCCTGGTGGGGGTCGCGTGAAACGGGAAACCCAGAACATCCTGCTGATCCTGCTCGGCGGGGCGCTGGTCAAGATCGCGGTCAACGGCGACTACCTGCGGTACGTGAAGCCGGCGCAGCAGCCGTGGATCATCACGGGCGGCGCGGTGATGGTGCTGCTGGGCGCGGTGGCGATCGTCCGCGACCTGGTGGCGTCGCGGAAGACCGTTCCGGACGAGCACGAGGAGCACGACGAGCACGAAGGCCACGCGCACTCGGCGCGTCCGGCGTGGCTGCTGCTGGTGCCGGTGCTGGCGGTGTTCCTGGTCGCGCCACCGGCACTGGGCGCGGACTCGGTGATCCGCACGGAGGCCCGCGTCCCGGCGAGCGCGGCGGTGGCCAACGCGGCTGCGTTCCCGCCGCTGCCGGCGGGCAACGTGGTGCCGTTGCCGGTCAACGAGTTCGTCAGCCGCGCGGGCTGGGACTCGGCAGGCACGTTGAACGGCCGCACCGTTTCCCTGACCGGATTCGTGGTCCACACCGACGGCAGCACGTTGCTGGCCCGCTTGGTGATCAGCTGCTGCGCGGCGGACGCGTTCCCGGTGACGGTCCGCCTCCGTGGCGGCGAAGCGGACCACCTGGCGAGCGACGCGTGGATCCAGGTGACGGGCGAGGTGGTCCCGGGCACGGCCACGAAGGACAACAGCTACACCCCGGACTTCGCCCCCACCTCGGTGACGACCGTGCCGGCCCCGAAAGACCCTTACGAATACTGAGGATCCGGCCGCCGTCGTGCGCGTACTCTCGATCCGGTGAGGATTGCCGGGGTGGCTGGCCTTTCCGTGCTGTGTGCGGCCGCGCTGGTCGCGTGTGCGGCCGGGGACACGGAGACCGACCGGGACGCCAAGCAGGTGGCCCGGGAGATCGATTCCCCGCCGCAGACTTCGGCCGCCGCGTATGCGCGGAAGGCACTCGAAACCGATCTCGGCCGTTCGCCGGACTTCGCGGTGGTCGAAATGCGGGACACGCCTTCGGACGACCCGGAGGCCACGACGGTGCACCTCGTGTTCCGGGTGCACCACGACGGTTCCCAGGACGAGTGGTTCCCGCGGAAGCCGGTGACGGCCTGCTACAACGTCGGCTTCAACTTCCGCGGCTGGGTGAGCGGACCGAGCCGGCGGGACTGCCCGGCGGGCGCGACGCCGGTGAACCCGCCGCCGATCCCGCGCTGGGAAGTGCCGGAAGGCTTCGACCCGGCGCTGCAGACCGTGCTCACCGGGCTTCCCGCGGCCGTGACCGAGAACGACGTGCTCGCCGCGTTGGCGCGCTCGATGCCGGCGCCGCGGCCGTTCAACCCCGACACGCAGACCGCGGACCGGGCGCCGCTGCAGGACGTCGCCTTGCGAGGTGCCGACGTCGGTGTCGCCTACCGGGCGGGCGATCGGTCGACCGGCGGGATCGACTGCCTGCTGGGCTCACGGGTGAACGGCACCACGCTGGTGTGGCGTCCCTCGTGGGCACAGGTCCAGCCCGGCGAACTCACGTGCACGGGAGAGACCGCGCTGGACCGGCAGGGGACGACCCCGCCGCACTAGTGCTCGGCGCAGGTGCCGGTGATCTCCACCGTGTGCGAAATCTCCGAAAAACCGTGCTCGGCCGCGATCTTCTCCGCCCAGCGCTCCACCGCCGGCCCCTCGACCTCGACCGTGCGGCCGCAGAGGCGGCACACCAGGTGATGGTGGTGGTGCGCCGAACACCGCCGGTAGATCGCCTCGCCCGAATCGGTGCGCAGCACGTCGATCTCGCCCGCTTCCGACAGCGACTGCAGCGTGCGGTACACCGTCGTCAGGCCGATTCCGTCGCCGCGTTTGCGCAGCTCGTCGTGGAGTTCCTGGGCCGAACGGAAGTCGTCGATCGTGCTCAGCAGCTCGACGACCGCGGACCGCTGCCGGGTGGATCGGCGCCCGGGGACCGGGGCCTGGCTGCGTGACGCGGCGGTGCTCATCACTTTCCTTCCTGCACGTGGGCGACGGCGTCGACCACGATGTGCGCCAGGTGGTCGTCGGCGAGCCGGTAGACGACCTCGCGGCCGCGGCGCTCGCCCTGGACCACCCCGGCCGTCTTCAGCACCCGCAGGTGCTGGCTGATCAGCGGCTGGGCGACGTCGAGGGCGTCCACCAGCTCGTGCACACACCGGTCGGCCGCCCGCAGCTGCAGCACGATCGCGATCCGGACCGGTGCGGCCAGCGCACGCAGCAGGTCGCCCGCGTCGGTGAGCACCGACTGCGGGGGGTGGGCGGGCGCTGTCGCGGCCGCCGGGCTGCAGTCCGTGAGCCCCGGCTGGGCGCCACTCCCGGTCACCGTCGCCATTCCCGCCTCCACGCTGCTCGTGACACGCCTGCGACCATGAATTCCGTAGTCATTGCCGATAACGGTGGCGCCCATCCTAGTGTTCCCTCGTCCGAGACCCCGTCGCGGCGCGGAGCTGCGGGGTACGGCCGGTCGTATTACCCCATTCGGGTGAGTTCGTGGGATATTGGCCCTGCGGCTTCGCATGTCGTGGCCGACGGTGCAAGGTAGTCGCGGAGCGTTTCGCCGTTCCTTGGACGACGGCGAGCCGCCCGAGCAGAGCAGTGGGGAGACATGACGCGTTTCGTGACGAAGGCAGCCGCCCTGGCGGCCGCGGTGTTCCCGCTGGTCGGCGTGGGGGTGGCGGGGGCGCAGACCCAGGCCGTCGACGAGAAGACCGGCCCGGTCTCGTTCGCGAACATCGCCTCGGTGCGGATCGGCGACGAAGGCCAGCGCGGCGGCGCCCTGATCACCGAAACGCAACGATCCCCGCTGCTGCCCGGCCAGTCGAAGCTCGGCGCGGACCGCGTCTCGGTCCCCAAGGACGACGGCGAGCGCGCCACCTTCGGCGGGCACTACCAGATCGACCTCGGCCGCTACAGCGCGTCACAGAACCCGTACCCGCCGGGGATCGCGAGCCGGGACCACAACGTCTTCGCCGCGTTGCTGGCCACGACCGTGCCCACCGCCACCGCGGAGACGAACTACGCGCTGCGGGACAACTGGCAGGGCAGCGCCGAACCGGCCGCGAACACCGTGCTCGTGCTGGAAGGCGCCAAGACGTCGGTGGAGTGCACCGGCCCGGCGAAGCTCGCCGCCACCTCGTCGGTCGCCCGGCTGTGGGTGCGCCAAGCCGGCGGCGCGCTCGGCATCGTCCCGGTGCCCGGCGGCGACGCCGGTCTGCAGCTGAAGAACCTGCGGCTCGGCCCGCCCGGCGACATCACCAACGCCGACCGGGCGACCACGGTCTCCGACCTCAAGCTGACCCGCGTCGCCGCGTTCGACCAGCTGATCCGCCAGGACGGCTGGCGCGGGGGCGACCACACCGCCGTCGCCGGCTGGCGGGTCGAGATCACCACCCACGTCAAGGACGCGCAGGGTGCCGCGCTGCAGGACGTGCGGACCAGCATCGTCCTCGGCGGGGTCAGCTGCTCGGTGCCGACCGGGTTCGTCGCGAAGGCCGCCACCCCGGCGGGCGGCACGACCGCCACGCAGGCCGCCGTGCCGACCCAGGTCCCGGCCGGCTACCTCGGCGCGGCCGCGCCGGCCACCGACGGTGACGGCTCCCGCGTGCCCCTCGGCATCGGCCTGCTCTTCGGCGGGGTCTTCTTCGCCGCGGTCGCCCTGCTGCTGGGCAAGCGGCGCAAGACCGGGTCGGGCTAGGTGCTGCGCACCGCGCTGGCCGCCGTCTCGGCGGCGCTGGCCGTGGCCGCCTTCGCGGCCGGGATCGTCGTGCTGACCTGGCTGCCGCCGACGGCCGCGCCGACGACGGCGGCGGCGGCACCCCCGCCCGGCGCGTTGCCGGGCGAGAACGCGGCCCCGGCCGTGCTCCCGGCGGACAGCGAGTCCGTGGCGCAGCAGCGGCCGGGCACGGTCCGGCTGCCCGGCGGCGCCACCTCCCGCCTGGTCCGCACCGAGCTCACCGGCACGGGCGTGCTGCCGATCCCGCGTGGTCTCGGCGACGCCGCCTGGTGGGGCGCCAAGCTGGGCGCGGCCCGGGGCGCGGCCTTGCTGTCCGGGCACGTGAACTGGGAGGGCCGGCGCGGGCCGTTCGACGAGCTGTGGCGGATGCGTACCGGCGACGAGGTCAGCGTGGTCGACGCGCGCGGCGGCCGGTGGGTCTACCGCGTCGACGACGTCGTCACGCTGCCGAAGGAGACGCTGCCGTCCCAGGCCGAGCGGTGGTTCGGGCAGGACGGGCCGCACCGGCTGGTGCTGGTGACCTGCGGCGGCGACTACGTCGGCGGCACCGAGGGCTACGACGAGAACCGCCTGGTCACGGCCGAGCTGGTGACGCGCCCCACCGGCTGATCGAGTTCGCTGCAACCTCCTTCGTCCTTCGCGGCATGTCTGTCCGTGCACTGGCCACGACAGCGAAGGAGCACAACCCATGCAGGAGCGGAACCCCGCGGAGCCGAAGAAGGGCTCCCGCCGCTGGTGGATCGCCGGTGTCGCCGGGGCGTTCGTGGTCGCGGCGCTCGTCGCGACCTTGCTCGTGTTCACCGGAAAGGATGAACCCGCGGTCGCGAACGGCGCTGTCGGGCCCGTCCCGGCCGCGAACCAGCCGGCCTCGCCGGGCACCCGGCAGGACACCGGCAAGGCGCCCGCGCAGCTGTCCCTGCCCGGCGGCGGTACCGCGAAGCTGATCCAGGAGGACCTCGACGCCGCGGGCGCGCTGAAGATCCCGGAGGGGCTCGACGAGGCCGCCTGGTGGGGCGCGCAGCTGGGCGCCGACCACGGCGTCGCGCTGCTGTCCGGGCACGTGAACTGGAAGGGCAAGAAGGGCCCGTTCAACGAGCTCTGGCAGGTCAAGCAGGGGCAGGACGTCAAGCTGACCGACGCCGCGGGCGGCGCGTGGGTCTACCGGATCGAGGCGACCGAGACCGTGCACAAGGCGGACCTCGCCGGCCGGTCGGAGCAGCTGTTCGACCCGGACGGGCCGCACAAGCTGCTGCTCGTCACCTGCGGCGGCGAGTACGTCGGCGGCAGCGAGGGGTACGAGGACAACCGCGTCGTGACGGCGTCGCTGGTGTCGCGGCCGTAGGCTCACCTGCGCGAAAAGGAGTGGGCCCCGGCGGATACCCTTGACGGTCTAGTCCGATGAACCGTCCCCGCAAGCTTTTCGGAGCGTGGAGTGCCCACGAACACCATTGAGAAGATCATCAGCCTGTGCAAGCGCCGTGGTTTCGTCTTCGCCAGCGGAGAGATCTACGGCGGCACCCGCTCTGCGTGGGACTACGGGCCGCTCGGGGTCGAGCTCAAGGACAACATCAAGCGCCAGTGGTGGAAGACCGTCGTCCAGGGCCGCGACGACGTCGTGGGCCTCGACTCGTCGGTGATCCTGCCGCGTGAGGTCTGGGTCGCGTCGGGGCACGTCAACGTGTTCACCGACCCGCTGATCGAGTGCCTGTCGTGCCACAAGCGGTTCCGCGCCGACCAGCTCGCCGAGGAGTTCGCGGCGCGCACCGGCAAGGAGACCAGCGAGGACGACCTGTCCGAGGTGCCGTGCCCGAACTGCGGCACGCGCGGCAAGTACACCCCGCCGCGGGACTTCAACATGATGCTGAAGACCTACCTCGGCCCGGTGGAGTCCGAAGAGGGCCTGGCCTACCTCCGCCCGGAGACCGCGCAGGGCATCTTCGTGAACTTCTCCAACGTCCAGACGACGTCGCGGAAGAAGCCGCCGTTCGGCATCGGCCAGATCGGCAAGTCCTTCCGCAACGAGATCACGCCGGGCAACTTCATCTTCCGGACGCGCGAGTTCGAGCAGATGGAGATGGAGTTCTTCGTCGAGCCGGGCGAGGACGAGCGCTGGCACCAGTACTGGATCGACGAGCGCACGAAGTGGTACACCGACCTCGGCATCAAGGCCGACAACCTGCGCCACTACGAGCACCCGAAGGAAAAGCTTTCGCACTACGCGAAGCGCACCGTCGACATCGAGTACCGGTTCGCGTTCAACGCGGGCCAGGAGTGGGGCGAGCTCGAGGGCATCGCCAACCGCACCGACTTCGACCTGACGACGCACTCGAACCACTCGGGCCAGGACCTGTCGTTCTTCGACCAGGCCTCGGGCCAGCGGTACCGGCCGTTCGTCATCGAGCCGGCGGCGGGTGTCGGCCGCTCGATGATGGCGTTCCTGGTGGACTCCTACGTCGAGGAAGAGGTGCCGAACGCCAAGGGCGGCACCGACACCCGGGTCGTGCTGAGGCTCGACCCGCGGCTATCGCCGTTCAAGGTCGCGGTGCTGCCGCTGTCGCGCAACGCCGATCTGACGCCGAAGGCGAAGGAGGTCGCCGCGACCCTGCGCAAGCACTGGAACGTCGACTTCGACGACGCCCAGGCGATCGGCCGCCGCTACCGCCGTCAGGACGAGATCGGCACGCCGTACTGCGTCACGGTCGATTTCGACTCGCTCGAGGACCAGGCCGTGACCGTGCGCGAGCGCGACTCGATGTCGCAGGAGCGCATCGCGATCGACAAGCTCGAGTCCTACCTGGCGGGCCGCCTCATCGGCTGCTGAACCACCCGGGGCCCCAGTTACCGATCCGGCCGAAAGCAGGCGGACACGGACCGCAGCCGACCCGCTGGAAATGACCCGTTTCCGCCGTGGCTGCCGGTCGGATCGGTAACAATCGGCGCAGTACCCCTGACACCTGTCACGGTCAGGTCGTGACGCACGGTCTGGGGACCCGGGCCTTCCGGGCGGCAGCCTGGGGGCATGCGAGAAACAGACATCCAGGCGGTGGCGGCGGGGGCCGCGATCCACCTCACCGGCCTGCGGAAGCACTACGGCGAAGTCCACGCGGTCGACGGCGTCGACCTGACGATCGCCCCGGGCGAGGTGGTCGCCCTGCTCGGCCCGAACGGTGCGGGCAAGTCCACCACCGTCGACATGATCCTCGGCCTGACCAGCCCCGGCGACGGCGAAGTGCGCGTGTTCGGGCGCAAGCCGATCGACGCCGTCCGCGCCGGCCTGATCGGTGCGATGCTGCAGGGCGGCGCCCTGATGGACGACCTGACGGTGGGGGAGACCGTCGGCATGGTCGCGGCCCTGCACCGCAAGCCGATGCCGGTGGCCGAGGCCCTGCGCGCCGCCGGTGTCGAGGAGCTGGCCGGCCGCCGCGCGAACAAGCTCTCCGGCGGCCAGAAGCAGCGGGTGCGGTTCGCCGTCGCCCTGGTCAGCAACCCCGACCTGCTCGTCCTCGACGAGCCGACCGCGGCGATGGACGTCGGCACCCGGCGCGAGTTCTGGCAGTCGATGTACTCCTTCACCGAGTCCGGGCGCACGGTCCTGTTCGCCACGCACTACCTCGAAGAGGCCGAGGAGTTCGCCGACCGGGTGGTGCTGATGCGCCGCGGCCGGATCGTCGCCGACGGCAGCGTCGCCGAGGTCCGCGCGCTGGCCGGCGGCCGCACCCTGCGCGCGGCCGTCCCGGGCGCCACCGACGCGGTCATCGCCGCGCTGCCCGGCGTCAAGGAGTTCGAGCTGCGCGGTGACCGGGTCGCCATCTCCAGCGCCGACTCCGACGCCACCCTGTGGGCGCTCAAGGCCGCGGTCCCGGCCGTGCACGACGTCGAAATCAGCGCCGTCGGCCTCGAAGGCGCCTTCCTGTCCCTGACCGCCGACGAAACCGCGGAGCCCGTGCGATGAACGCGACCTACTTGCTCACCGAGATCCGCCGGAACTTCCGGGCGCCGCGGTTCCTGATCTTCGTCGTGGCGTTCCCGGTGCTGATGTTCCTGTTGCAGGCCAACGTCTTCACGAAGACGAGCGACCCCGACCACGCGCAGATCGCGGCCGTGATCATGATCAACATGATGACGTTCGGGGTTTTCGCCGCGGCGACGAACAGCGGGGCCCGGCTCGCCCTCGAACGCGCCGTCGGCTGGCAGCGGCAGCTGCGCCTGACCCCGCTGACCGGCACCGGTTACCTGGCGGGCAAGGGGATCTCCGGGATGCTCGTGGGACTGCCCGCGCTGATCCTCGTGCCGCTGCTCGGCGTGCTGGCCGAGGGGGTGCACGTCGACGCGAGCGGTTGGGTCCGGATCTTCGCCGGCATCTGGCTCGGCACGATCCCGCTGGTGCTGCTGGGCCTGCTGCTCGGCCAGTTCGGCACGCCGGACTCGATGCAGCCGATCAACATGCTCGTCACGCTCGGCATGGGGTTCCTCGGCGGGCTGTGGATCCCGATCGAAACGATGCCGGGCTGGATGCACGACGTCGCCCAGATCATGCCGACCTACTGGGTGCTGCAGGTGGCGCGGCCCGCGGTGACCACCGACATGGTGGTCTCGCTACCCCACGCCGCCGGGGTGCTCGGCGCGTGGACGGTCGTGCTCGGGGCCTTGGTGATCAGGCGTTACCGTAAGGACAGTGCCCGCGTCTGAGGGCCGGAGGGGAACGGCGATGGCGGAGTCCGGGAAACGCAGGTTCGGGCTGGACAGCAAGGAATCGTGGTGGGAAGACCCGCTGCCCAACGCCCGCGACCAAGGGCCGGGCGGCCCGCGCTGGCCGGTCATGGCGGTGGTCATCCTGCTGCCCTTCCTCATCCCCGTGACGCGCTCGCTGATGCACGAGCCCGAGGTCACCCCCGGGCTCGTGCTCACTGCCGTGGTCGTGTACGCCTACGCGGCGTGCTACGCGCTGTTCCCGTTCTTCTTCCGCCGGGAACGCCGGGTGAAGCTGGTCTTCGGGATCGTGATGAACGCCCTGGGGCTCGCCTCGCTCGTCGCGGCCTCCGGCAGCGCGTTCGTCCTGCTCTACGGCACGGCGGTGCTGGTGTTCCTGCTGCCCGCGGCCTGGTCGGTGATCCTCGATCTCGCCACGGTGGCCGTCGGCGCGGTGATCCTGCTGGCGGACGGCCGGTTCCAGGACGGCTACGGCGACCTGATCACGGTCTGCTCGATCACGCTGGCGATGTTCTTCATGGCCAACCTCGTCCGCGCGGTCCGGCGGCTGGAACTCGCCAACGAAGAGATCGCCACGCTGGCCGTGGCGAACGAGCGGGAGCGCCTGGCCCGCGACCTGCACGACCTGCTCGGCCACAGCCTCACCACGATCACCGTCAAGGCGGGGCTGGCCCGGCGGGTGCTGGAGAGCGCCGGCGACATCCCGCGCGCGGTCGAGGAGATCCGCGAGGTCGAAAACCTCACCCGCAGCGCGCTCTCGGACGTCCGCGCGACCGTGTCGGCGAACCGCGAGGTGTCGCTGTCGGTGGAGCTCGTCGGCGCGCGGGCGGCGTTGCGGGCCGCGGAAATCGACGCCGACCTGCCGCACGCCGTCGACAACGTCCGGCCGGAGTTCCAGAACGCCTTCGGCTACGTGCTGCGCGAAGCCGTCACGAACGTGCTGCGGCACTCCGGGGCCAAGCGGGTGCGCGTGCGGCTGGGCGACAACTGGCTGGAGATCGAGGACGACGGCACCGCCACCGACGTCGTGGCGGGCAACGGCCTGCGTGGGCTGTCCGAGCGGCTGGCCGCCGTCGGGGGGACGGTGCAGACGTCGGTCCGGCCCAGGGGAGGATTGCTCGTGCGGGCGGAGATCCCGCTGCCCGAACCGAGCCCGGCCACCCCGGCCGTGCGCGCCGAACCCGCGGGAGGACTCGCTTGATCCGGGTGCTGCTGGCCGACGACCAGGCCATGGTCCGCGGGGCACTGGCCACCGTGCTGGGCCTCGAGAACGACATCGAAGTGGTCGGGCAGGTCGGCTCCGGCGACGAAGTGGTCGCCGCCGCGCGCGAGACCAAGCCGGACGTCGCGCTGCTGGACGTCCAGATGCCGGGCAAGGACGGCCTGGAAGCCGCGGCCGACCTGCGGGCCGCGCTGCCGTCGTGCCGGGTGATCATCTGCACGACCTTCGGCAGGCCCGGCTACCTCGCCCGCGCGATGGCGGCGGGCGCGGCCGGGTTCGTCGTCAAGGACGCTCCGCCGGAGCAGCTCGTCGAAGCCGTCCGGCGGGTCCACAGTGGACTGCGCGTGGTGGACCCGGCGCTCGCCGCGGAGTCTCTCGCCACCGGGGCCAGCCCGCTCACCGGGCGGGAGCGGGACGTCCTGCGCGAGGCCAAGGACGGCAGCACGGTGGCCGACGTGGCCCGGGCACTGCACCTTTCCGAAGGCACCGTCCGCAACCACCTGTCCGCGGCGATCGGCAAGACCGGCGCCCGGACGCGGGCCGAAGCCGTGCGCGTCGCCGAGGAGCGTGGCTGGCTCTGAGCCGCTTCTGAGAGAATGAGCCGGATGGGTACCGCTGAACGCACCAAACCGTCGCTCGCGAGCTGGGCGCGCCGGATCGTCCTCGGCACGGTCTTGCTGCTGCTGGCGCTCGTCGGCGGCACGGCGTTCCGGGTCTGGCAGGTGGCGCGCGAGAACGACCGGACCCCCGCCGACGTCATCGTGGTGCTGGGCGCGGCCCAGTACAACGGCAAGCCGTCGGACATCTACGCGGCCCGGCTGGTGAAGGCCAAGCAGCTCTACGACGCCGGCATCGCGAAGACCATCGTCACCGCGGGTGGCAAGAAGGCCGAAGACAACTTCACCGAGGCTCGGGCCGGCCAGCTCTGGCTGACCCGGCGCGGGGTGCCGGCGTCGGCGACGCTCGCCGTCGGCGAAGGCAGCGACACGCTGCGGAGCCTGCGCGCGGTCGCCCAGCAGGTCGAGGCCCGCGGCTGGCGCACGGCGGTGCTGGTCAGCGACCCGTGGCACTCCTTCCGCGCCCGGACGATGGCCGGCGACCTGGGCCTGGACGCCTGGACCGCGCCGACGCACAGCGGGCCGATCGTCCAGGAGCGCGTCACCCAGGTGCGGTACATCGTCCGCGAGACCGGCGCGCTGCTGTACTACCGGTTGACCAAGACCCCGGCCGATGACCTGTTCGCCACGTTCCTGGGCTGAGGTTTGCCGGGGGGCCCGTTTAGGCTGGCCGGGTGGACTACACCGAGCACGACACCGCCCGCCTGCTGCCGGAGGCGGCGAAGGGTGCGGCGCTGCCCGGTGCCCGGGCGGACGGGCGCAGCGCGTTCTCCCGCGACCGCGCCCGGGTGCTGCACTCGGCCGCGCTGCGGCGGCTGGCCGGCAAGACCCAGGTGGTCGGGCCGGGGGAGGGCGCCGAGGTCACCGGCGTCCCGCGCACCCGGCTGACGCACTCGCTGGAGGTCGCCCAGATCGGCCGGGGCATCGCCGACGAGCTGGGCGCCGACCCCGACCTGGTGGACACCGCGGGGCTGGCGCACGACATCGGGCACCCGCCGTTCGGGCACAACGGCGAGCGCGCGCTCGACGAGGTGGCCGCGGCGTGCGGCGGGTTCGAGGGCAACGCGCAGACGTTGCGCATCCTCACCCGGCTGGAGCCCAAGCTGCTCTCCGACGAGGGTGACCCGGTCGGGCTCAACCTGACCCGCGCGTGCCTGGACGCGACCACGAAGTACCCGTGGCCGCGCCGGCCGGGGCAGGTGAAGTACGGCGTGTACGGCGACGACGTGCCGGTGTTCGAGTGGATCCGGGCGGGGGCACCGGCGGAGCAGCGGTGCCTGGAGGCCCAGATCATGGACTGGGCCGACGACGTCGCGTACTCGGTGCACGACGTCGAAGACGGGGTGCTGGCCGGCCGGATCAAGCTGCGCGTGCTCGCCCACCCGGACGAGCGCGCGGCCGTCGCCGAGGCCGCGGCCAAGCACTTCTCCGCGCAGTCGGTGTCCACTTTGGAGGATGCGGCCACGGAACTGCTGGCGCTGCCGGTGGTGGCGGCCCTGGTGTCGGCCGAGCCGGACGGTTCGCCGGGCGCCCAGGTCGCGCTCAAACGGCTGACGAGCGAGCTGGTCGGCCGGTTCACGACGGCGGCGGTCACCGGCACGCGCGAGAAGTTCGGCGAGGGGCCGCTGGGGCGCTACCGGGCGAACCTGTGCGTCCCGGAGCAGGTCGCGGCCGAGGTGGCGCTGCTGAAGGCGCTGGCCCTGCGGTACGTGATGAGCGACCGCCGACGGCTGGCGATGCAGGAGGGCCAGCGGGAGCTGCTGGCCGAGCTGGTCCACGCACTGGCGCGCCGGGCCCCGGAGTCCCTCGACCCGCTGTTCGCCCCGGCCTGGAACGCGGCCGCCGACGACGCCGCCCTGCTCCGGGTGGTGGTCGACCAGGTCGCCTCCCTCACCGACGCCCAGGCCCACGCCTGGTACTCCTGGCACGTGACCCGCCTGCACCGCTGAGCGGCCGGTTGGCGCTGCAATGAATGACTCATTCCTGTCATCCGACGACAGGAATGAGTCATTCATTGCGTCCGGCGATCCGGCATTCGGCTCAGAGTCGCCGTCGGGCGGATTTGTCATGGATGACCGGAGTTGCGCGCGGCCGCTCAGCGGGGTGTCCTGTTCCGGTAGTCTCGCCCGCATGGCCACGGACAGCCACCTCCGGTTCGCCCTCGCCGTCCACTCGGCCCTCGGTGCCGGGGGCGGGAACACCTGCTTTTCGCCGTATTCGGTGGCCAGCGCGCTGACCCTCGCCGCGCGCGCCGCCCGGGGGCAGACCCGGGACGAGCTGGTCGCGCTGCTCGGCGACCCCGGTGAGCAGACCGTCCTGCTGCGGGAGGCCGCCCGGCTCGTCGAAGAGGCGCACAGCAAGGACCAGCCCGAGCTGGCCGTCGCGAACACGCTGTGGGCGGACGACCGCCTCCCGCTCGAGGACTCCTTCAAGGCCGAACTGGCCGAGTGGCCAGGAGCCGCCGTCGCGAGCGCGCCCTTCGAGAAAGAGCCCGAGGCCGCTCGCGCGCTGATCAACGAGGACATCGGGCGCACCACCCGCGGGCTGATCCCGCAGCTGCTTCCGCTCGGCTCGATCGACTCCCAGGTCGCGGCCGTGCTGGTCAACGCGCTTTACCTGAAAGCCGCGTGGAAACTGCCCTTCCGCGAGGCGAACACCAGCGACGCGCCGTTCCACGCACCCTCCGGCACCCGGGACGTGCCGACCATGTGGCTCAGCGAAAGCGTCGGCTACGCGCACACCGGCGGCTGGCAGGCGGTGCGGCTCGTCGCGGCCGGCGGCCTGCAGGCCGTGGTGCTGCTGCCCGACGACGACCTCGCCGAGGCGGAGACCCGGCTCGACCACGCCGCCCTGACGAGCCTGCTCGGCAAGATCCGCGCCAAGAAGGTCGAACTCTCGCTCCCCAAGGTCTCGCTCGACGTGTCCAGCAAGCTCGCCGGCGTGCTGCGCGGCCTCGGCGTGCGGACGATGTTCACCGACGAGGCCGACCTGAGCGGGCTCACGCCGGATCCGCGGCTGACCGTGTCCGAGGTGCTGCACCAGGCCGTGCTCCGCGTCGACGAACAGGGCTTCGAAGGGGCCGCGGCCACCGCGCTGATCATGCGCCTCACCTCGATGATGATCGACGACCCGGTCGCCGTGACGGTGGATCGGCCGTTCCTGCTGCTGGTCCGGCACGCCGGGACCGGGGCGCTCTACTTCATCGCCAGGGTGGTCGAACCGTGAGCCTGAAGTCCGAGGCCGTCCCCGAGCTGGTGCCACCTGCTCCCGAACCCCGCGAAGGCCCGAAGCGCTGGGCGTGGCAAGACTCCGCCATCACCGGCGGGTTCCTGCTGTTCACGATCCTGCTCTACAACGGGCTGTGGTTCGACCTCAAACGGGGCTACCTCTGGAACGGCGGAGCCGACCAGAGCCAGTGGGAGTGGTACTCGACGGTCGTCGCGAAGGCCGTCCTCCACTTCCAGAACCCGTTCACCACGGACCTGCAGAACTACCCCCGCGGCGTCAACATGGCGGCGAACGCGGCGATGTTCGGCCTGAACATCCCGCTGGCGCCCCTCACACTCACCTTCGGCGCGACGCTGACCTGGGCGATCGTGCTCACCGCCGGCCTCGCCGGCACCGCGACCGGCTGGTACTGGGTGTTCTCCCGGCACCTGGTGCCGAACCGGACGGCGGCCGCGATCGGCGGCGCGTTCTGCGGCTTCGCGCCGCCGATGATCTCGCACGGCAACGCGCACCCGAACTTCGTCGTGCTGTTCGTGCTGCCGTTCATCGCGCTCAAGACGATCCAGATCGCGCACAACGAGCGCCCGGTGCGCAACGGCATCGTGCTCGGGCTGCTCGTCGCGTGGCAGATCCTGCTGGGTGAAGAGCCCCTGGCGATCTTCGCGCTCACGTTCCTCGTCTTCGCGGTCGCGTACCTGATCCCGCACCGCGCGGAGGTCCGCGGCATGCTGGCGCCGCTGGCCAAGGGCATTCCGATCGGCGCGGTCGTCACCCTGCTGATCGCCGGATTCCCGCTGTACTGGCAGTTCTTCGGCCCGCAGAGCTTCCACTCGCTGCTGCACGGTGCGGCGGGCAACGACACCGCGGCGTTCACCCGCTTCGCGACGCAGTCGGTCGCGGGCGCGCCCGAGGCGGCCGCGGACGTCTCGATGAACCGCACCGAGGAGAACGCCTTCTTCGGCTGGCCGCTGATCGTGCTCATGGTGATGCTGACGATCTGGCTGTGGCGCGATGTCGTTTCGCGGGCGCTCGCGATCACGATGTACGTGATGGCCTTCCTGTCGCTGGGCGTCGAGATCACGGTGGCGCACGACGACACCGGTGTCGCCGGCCCGTGGAAGTGGCTGGGCCGGCTGCCGCTGCTCGACTCGGTGCTCGAGTCCCGGCTCGCGATGGGCTGCATCCCGGTGGTGGGCGCGCTCCTGGCGATCGCGACGCACCGCGTCTGGACGGCGGCGGCGCAGCAGCCGGCGCCGGTCGACGGCCAACCCGCGTTCCCGCTGCGGATGATCTGGGTCGGCGCGGTGGTGGCGGTGCTGCTGCCGATCGCGCCGACGGAGCTGGTGACGCACCAGCGGCCCCTCTCGCCGCCGTTCTTCGCCGACGGGATCTGGCGCCAGTACGTCGCCCCGGGCGGTTCGCTGGTGCCGGTGCCGCTGCCCAGCACCGGGGAGGCCGAGCCGCTGCACTGGCAGGTCGACGCGGGCCTCGGCTACCCGATGCCGGAGGGCTACTTCGTCGGTCCGACGTCCCCGGACGACCGCCGCGGCCGCTACGGCGCCGTCCCGTTGCCGACGTCGGACCTGTTCGCGCAGGTCGAGCGCACCGGCCAGGCGGCCGAGGTCACCGAAGCCGACCGCACGCAGGCGCTCGCGGACTTGCGCGCCTGGAACGCGGACGTGCTCGTGGTCGGGCCGCGGCAGAACCAGGAAGCGCTGAAGTCCACTGTGGAGCTGTTGCTGCGGAAGCCGGCGGAGTTCGTCGGCGGGGTGTGGATCTGGGACGTCCGCCCGCTGACGGCGTGAGTAGAGTCGGCGCTCGTGACCACTGTGGACGAACAGGGCCGGCCTGAGCCGCCCGTTGACGGCGACGAAGCCGCCACCCTGCTGGGTTTCCTCGACTACCACCGGGCGACCTTGACCTGGAAGTGCGCCGGCCTGGACGCGGCCGGTCTGCGCGTGACCGTCGCGTCGTCCAAGATGACGCTCGGCGGGCTCCTCAAGCACCTGGCCTACGTCGAGGACCACTGGTTCTCGCGCGTGCTGTTCGACCGCGAGCGCACGGCGCCGTTCGACGCGGTCGACTGGACGGCCACGCCCGACTGGGACTGGGACTCCGCCGCGGACGACACCCCGGAGCAGCTCTTCGGCCTGTGGGAAGACGCGGTCGCCCGCTCGCGGGAGTCGGTGGCGAAGGTGCTGGAGAACGGCCTTTCCCAGCCGGCCCGGCGTCCGTGGCCGGACGGCCTCACGCCGAGCCTGCGCTGGATCCTGGTCCACATGATCGAGGAGTACAGCCGCCACAACGGCCACGCCGACCTCATCCGCGAGTCGATCGACGGCAGCGCGGGGGAGTAGCCGGGCCCTATCGCCGCAGGCCCACCAGCTTGGCGAGGAACCGGTCCAGCTGCTCGACCGCGGGCGGCCACGGCAGGTCGGGCTCGTTGATCCGCTGCGCCAGCATGCCGTTGACGGCGGTCCGCAGGTCGATGGCGACGGTCGCGGCGTCGTCGGCCGGTGCCAGGCCCGCGTCCATGCACCGCTGGACCGCTTCGGTCGTGCGGGCGACCATGACTTCCTTGAACGGCATTCCGTGCCGCCGGTGGACCTTGCTCTCGTGCAGCACCTTGTACAGCCCGGAATGCTGCTGCGCCCACGCCGCCTGCGCCAGGATCCGGGCGCGCAGCGCGGCCGCCGGGTCCGGGGCGGCCTCGGCCGCTTCGTCGCCGGTGCGGACGAGCTCCTCGTGGCAGCGCTGCATGGCCGCCAGCACGAGGGCGTCGCGGTCCGGGAAGTGCAGGTAGACCGACGTCGCCGCGATCGACACGGCGCGCGCGACGGCCCGCAGGGACAGCGCCTCGTCGTCGGCGAGCTCGTCGAGCATCCGGACGGCGGCCGTGACGATCTCTTCCCGCAGCAGCTCGCCCTGGCCGCGGGCGTTCGGGCGGCGTCTGGTTTCTTCCATCGCCACCCAGTGTAGCTGGACACCCTTTGCGCTACAGGTGTAGCGTAACTCGCACTACAGCTGTAGCGCTACGAATGTCCACGAACTTGAAGGAGCCGAGCTTGACCACCACCGAAACCCCCACGAGCCTCGAACGGCTCGACGCGCTCGACCCCGTGTTCGCCCAGATGGCCGGGGCCACCGCGAAGTACGTCCGGTCGATCCCCGAGCTCACCGACCGCGAGAAGACCTTCCTGTGCGTGACGGCCGGCGTCTGCGAGGGGAGCCTGGGCCTGGCGTTCACCGCGCACGTGCGGGCCGGCCTGGCCGCCGGGGTGTCCACTTCGGACATCCGCGAGCTGCTGCGGTTCGTCTCCTACGACTGCGGCTACCACGCGGCGGCTGCGGGCATCGAGCGGATCGCCGAGCTCGAGGCCGAACTCGGCCTGCCGCGCCCGGACGTCGAACCGCTGGCACCGGAACTGGTGACGGCCGGACCGGACGCGGCGCCCAGCCCGCTGCCGGAAGCGGTGCGGGCCCGGGTGGCCGAGCTGGACCCGCACTTCGCCGGTTACTTCGACCTGCAGTCACGGATGCGCACCGGACACGGGCCGGGCACGCTCAGCGAACGCGAGCGCGGCCTGGTCAGCCTCAGTGTCGACGTCCACTACCAGACCCTGGCCGACACGTTCCGCACGCACGTCGGGCGCGCGCTGCGGGGTGGCGCGTCGCCGGAGGACGTCCGGGCGGCACTGCGGTTCACCGCCCAGTTCGGCGTCACCCGGGCCTGGCACGCCTGGGAAGCGCTGAACCCGATCCTTGCGGAAAGCTAGCCGAGCACCTCGTCCGCGAGCCGGCGGAGGTAGCCGGCGAAGCGTTCACGGTCCTCCTCCGGCCAGTGGCCCACCAGTGCTTCGAACGCCTGACGCTGGTGGGCCTGCGAGGCATCGAGGAACTCCTTCGCCGCGTCGGTGAGGGTCAGGACCGCGCGGCGTGCGTCACGCGTCGACGTCGAGCGCACGACGAAGCCCTCTCGCGCCGCTTCGGCCACCATGCGGCTGGCCACCGAGCGGTCGATGCCCAGCTGGTGGGCCACGTCCGCGACGGTCACTTCCTCGCCGGCCGCCCCGTCGATCGCCTGGATGACGAACAGGTTCGGCACCGTCCACGACGCCGGCGCGCCGGCGGCGAAGCGCTCGACGACGTCCGGGGCCCACTGGCGGGCCCAGTGCCGGACCAGGCGGAACAGTGCCGGGCCGCCCTCGCTTGATGCGTGCATAAGACACGTTATAACGTGTGCTTTATGCACGCATCTCGGAACCTCGCCTACGCCGGACTTCTGCTCGGCATGGCCATGGCCCAGCTGGACGGCCTGGTCCTCACCGCGGCGCTGCCCTCGATCGGCGCCGACCTGCACGCCCGGACCGGGCTCGTCGCGGTCACCGCCGCCGGCCTGCTCACCCTGACCGTCGCGACGCCGCTGCACGGCAGGCTCGGCGACCTGTACGGCCGCCGGGTCGCCTTCACCGGGTCGGTCCTCGTGTTCGCCGCCGCTTCCGCGTGGTGCGCCGCCGCGCCCGATCTCGGCTCGCTGATCGCCGCCCGCGCGCTGCAGGGCCTGGGCGGCAGCGGCCTGATCGTCACGGCGATGAGCGCGCTCGGCGAGCTGTTCGACCGCGGCGAACTGCTGCGCCGCCAGGGCCGGCAGACGGCCGTCTTCGCGGCCGCCACCCTGGGTGGGCCGCCGCTGGGCGGACTGCTCGCGGCCGGACCCGGCTGGCGGTGGGTCTTCCTGGTCAACCTGCCGCTGAGCGTGGCCGCCCTGGTTCTCGGGTGGCACGGGCTGCCCGCGAAACCGCGTCAGGGTAAAGAACAGTTCGACGTCCTGGGCGGCGTGCTGCTGACCGTCGCGGGCGCCGCCGTCGGTGCACTCGGCACCTTCGACGCCCTCGCCACGAGTCCACTGTGGACTCCGGTACTGCTCGGAACGACCGTGGTGGCGGGCTTTCTGTTCGTCCGGCGGCAGCGCCGCACGCCGAGCCCGCTGATCTCGCCGAAGGTGTTCGCCGACCCGGTCCTCAAGCGCGCGGTGGTGGTCAACGGCCTGGCGGGCGCCGCGCTCTACGGCACCTTCACCTACGTCGCCCTGGTCGCCGCTTCGGGGGCGGGCGCGGCGGGCACCGGGCTGCTGCTCGTCGCCATGACCGCGGGACAGCTCGTCCTGTCGGCGTCCTTCGCCGCACTGGCCCGGCGGCACCCGGAGATGACGGCGTGGGGCCGGTCCGGCTGCCTGCTCGGCACGGCCGGGCTCGCCGCGATCGCCGTGGCGGCCGCCTCCGACGGCGCACCCTGGCTCCTCGCCCCTGGCTTGTTCGCGATCGGCGCGGCCTTCGCCGTCTGCACCTCCGCCTACACCGTCCTGGGCCAGACGCGGGCCGATCGGGCGCTGCTGGGCGTCACGCTGGGGTCGCTGACCTTCGCCCGGCAGGCCGGTGGCCTGGCCGGGGCCGCAGTGTTCGGCTGGCTCGCGCTGGTCACGACCGGCGGGCTGGCCGCCCCGGGCCTTGCGGTCGTGTTCTCGGCGGCGGCCGTGACGATGCTGGTGGCGTGGCTCACGTCGCCGGTCGTCACATCCGCGGACGCCGTCTCGTCCAGCTCGTAGACGCCGGACGAAGGAGACCGAAATGCCACGCATCCCCGCCAAGAAGACGTCCGAGGCCGGGCTCTTCCTCAAGCTCGTCTACCGGATCGCGGGCCGCCGCTTCGGCGCGGTGCCCGAGCCGATGGCCGTCGTCGCGCACCACCCCGCGCTGCTGCGGACGTCCGTGGTGCACGAGCTGCTGGCCGAGCGGGCGTCGAAGAAGATCCCGGCGAACGTGCGCGAGCTCGCCGTCTACCGGGTCGCGACGCGGATCGGCTGCTCGTGGTGCGTCGACTTCGGCACCATGCTGCAGAAGCACGACGGCCTCGACATCGAGCGGCTGAAGCAGATCGACGCCTACGCGACCTCGCCCGCCTTCAGCCACCAGGAGCGGCTGGCGCTCGCCTACGCCGACGCGATGTCCTCGGACCGGGTGACGGTGACCGACGAGCAGGTCGCCGAGCTCGAGCGCGAGTTCGGCCGCGACGGCGTCCTCGAGCTGACCTACCAGATCGCACTGGAGAACTCCCGGGCCCGGATGAACAGCGCGCTCGGCATCGCCGACCAGGGCTTCACCTCCGGCGACGCCTGCCGGGTCCCGCTCCCGTAGGAGGCGCCGAACCCGACCCCGGTGGGACGCGCCACCGGGGTCCGCCGCGGGACCGTTCTGCGCATGCACCTCGTCGCCAGTGAACGGATCAAGCTCTTCAGCATCGCCACGCCCTGGGTGTGCGGCATCTTCGCCCTGGTCGCGATGGCCTTTCCGGCCGCGATCGCCGCGCTCAGCGCCGGGGAGGCCCACTTGCCGCCCACGGTCGCGAGCACCCAGTTCGGCTACCAGCTCGCCATGGTCGCCGTGCTGGTGCTGGCCGCGCTCGCGGTGACGAGCGAGTACCACTCCGGCACGATCCACGGCACCTTCCAGGCCGTGCCGAGCCGGACGCCGGTGCTGCTGGCCAAGGCCGCGCTCGTCGCCGGGTACGCCTTTGTGCTCGGCGAAGCCGCCGCGTTCACGGCCTGGCTGGTGGCCCGGATCCTCGCCCCGGAGGCCGACCTCGCCCTCGACAGCGCCGCGGACTGGCGGATCGTCGCCGGGACCGGCCCGGTGTTCGCGCCGGCTGCCGTCTGCGGGGTCGGTGTCGGCCTGCTCGTGCGGTACACGGCCGGCGCCGTGGCCGTGCTCGTCGCCTACCCGCTGATGGCGGAGAACGTCGTCCAGCTGATCCCGCGGGCCGGCCAGGCCATCCACCGGTGGCTGCCGTTGAACGCCGTCACGAAGTTCCTCAGCGGGAGCGGGGAGGCCAACGCGGGCCGGGACGGCGGCAATGCCGCGGTCCTGTCCGACTCGCCGCTGAGCCCGGGCTGGGCGCTGGCCTACTTCGGCGTCTTCGCCGCTGTCCTCCTCGCGGCCGGGATCACGAAGGCGAAGCGCCGGGACGCGTGATCCCGGCCAGCTTTTCCGGGTTGACGACGTCGTAGATCGCCACGATCTTCCCGTCGCGGACGGTCATCGCCTGCACGTGCTCGTCGAGCGCGAAGAAGCCGTCTTGGCCCGGCTGCGGAGCGAGGTACACCCCCAGATCGCCGTTGACGAGCACCGGCGTGCCGCCGGTGAGCACGCCGGGCGGGTACTTGCCCGCGAGGCCCACGAAGAACCGGGCGATCTTGTCCGCGCCGACGATGAGCTGGCGCGTGGTGCGGCCCTTGCCGTTCGAGTCGCCGATGAGCACGACGTCGGGGGCCAGCAGCTCGGTGATCGCCCGGATGTCGCCTGCCTGCAGGGCGATGACGAACTTCTCGAGGATCTTCGCCTGGTCCTCCAGCGGGACGCGCGGTGCCGGGTCGGCGTCGGCGAGGGCCTTGCGGCCGCGGGAGGCGTACTGGCGCGCGGCGTCGACCGAGACGCCGAGGGCGTCCGCGATCTCCGCGAACGGCACCGAGAAGGCGTCGTGCAGGACGAACGCGACGCGCTGCTCCGGCGTCAGCTTGTCGAGGACGACGAGCGCGGCCATCCGCAGCCCGTCGTCACGGACCGCGATGTCCAGGGGGTCCTCGCTCACCGGGCGCCCGAACGGCGTGACGACCGGCTCCGGCAGCCAGTTGCCGACGTAGCGCTCCCGCTGCGCGGCGGCCGACTTGAGCCGGTCGAGGCAGATCCGGCCGACGACCGTGGTCAGCCAGCCCCGCAGGTCGCGGATCGCCGCGCGGCCGGCGTCGTCCAGGCCGGCCAGCCGCAGCCAGGACTCCTGGACCGCGTCCTCGGCGTCGGCGCGCGTGCCGGTCAGCCGGTAGGCCACCCCGATCAGGTGACTGCGGTGCGCGGCGAACTCCGCGGCGAGCGTGTCCTGGGCGGTGGGCGTGGCGGCCATGCCCCGAGTCTGCCGCACACGGGAGGAGCCGGGAAACGGGGAAGACTAGAGTGGGTGGCGTGGCAGGACGGATTCGGGAGAGCGACATCGCGGAGGTCCGCGAGCGGAACCGGATCGACGAGGTCGTCGGGGAGTACGTGGCCCTGCGCCGCGCCGGTGGGGGCAGCCTGAAGGGGCTCTGCCCGTTCCACAACGAGAAGACCCCGTCGTTCAACGTCCGCCCGACGCACGGCACCTTCCACTGCTTCGGCTGTGGCGAGGGCGGCGACGTGATCAAGTTCGTCCAGAAGATCGACCTGATCACGTTCGTCGAGGCCGTCGAGCGGCTGGCCGACCGGGTCGGCATCCGGCTCACCTACGAGGGCGGCGGCGCGACGATCCAGCGCGACCGCGGCAGCCGCACCCGGCTGGTCGAAGCCCACCGCCTGGCCCAGGAGTTCTACGCCGAGCAACTGGTCACCGACGAGGCGCGCCCGGCGCGGGACTTCCTGTCCGAGCGCGGGTTCGACGCCGCCATGGCGAAGACGTTCGGCTGCGGGTACGCACCCGGCGGCTGGGACAAGCTGACGAAGTTCCTGCTCAACCGCGGCTTCGAAGTCAAGGAACTGCTCACGGCCGGGCTGTCCAAGGAGGGCCAGCGCGGCCCGATGGACCGCTTCCACCGGCGGCTGGTCTGGCCGATCCGCGACGTCGGCAACGACGTCGTCGGCTTCGGCGCGCGGCGGCTGTTCGACGACGACCGGATCTCGGCGAAGTACCTCAACACGGCCGAGTCGCCGATCTACAAGAAGTCCCAGGTCATGTTCGGCCTCGACCTGGCCAAGCGCGAGATCGCGAAGCGGCACCAGGTGGTCGTGGTCGAGGGCTACACCGACGTCATGGCGATGCACGCGTCGGGCGTGCCGACCGCGGTGGCCTCGTCGGGCACGGCGTTCGGCGAAGACCACATGAAGGTGCTGCGCCGGCTGATGATGGACGACGACGCCTTCCGCGGCGAAGTCATCTTCACCTTCGACGGCGACGAAGCGGGTCAGAAGGCCGCCTTGAAGGCCTTCGAGGGCGACCAGACGTTCGCCGGTCAGACGTACATCGCGGTGGCGCCGGACGGCATGGACCCCTGCGAACTGCGCCTGGCCAAGGGCGACAGCGCGGTGAAGGACCTGGTCGCGCGGCGGACGCCGCTGTTCGAGTTCGTCATCCGCAGCACGCTCAAGAACTACGACCTCGACTCGGTCGACGGGCAGGTCGCGGCGCTGCAGAAGACCGTGCCGATGGTGGCGTCGATCAAGGACCGCGCGGCCCGCGACGGGTACGCGTCGAAGCTCGCCTGGTGGGTGGGCTGGCAGGACGTGGCGCAGGTGGTCAACCGCGTCCGCGGCAGCGCGGGCGCGACGGACAAGCGGGGCGGGGCGCCCCTGCGTCAGCCCGCGCGCGTCGGCGCTCCCGAGGCGCCGGCGGCCCAGGACGTCGCGCGTCCGGCCCCGAAGGACCCGCGGTTCGCCGTGCAGCGCGAGGCGCTGAAGGCCGCGCTGCAGCAGCCCGCGATCGCCGGGCCGGAGTACGACGCCTTGCCGCTGGAGGCGTTCACGCACCCGGTGTACGTCGCGGTGCACGAGGCTGTCTTGAAGGCGGGCGGTGCCGGTTCGGGCCTGACCGGCCCGGCCCTGCTGGACGCGGCCGCCCCGCACTGTCCGGAAGGGACGGTCCGGCGGGTGCTCTCGGAGCTGGCCGTGGAACCGTTGCAGGCCAAGGACGAAGTCGACTCCCGGTACATCTCGTCGATCCTCGCGCGGCTGCAGGAGGGCCTCGTCGGGCGGCAGATCGCGGAGATCAAGGGCAAGCTGCAGCGGCTGTCGCCGGTCGAAGCGCCGGACGACTACCGCGCGCTGTTCGGCGACCTCGTCGCGCTGGAGCAGTACAAGAAGTCGCTGGGCGAGCAGGCGGCCGCCGGCGCGTGGGGCTGAGATGAATCTGTTGCGCCGGTTGCTGGGCGATCGCACGCCCGCCGGGTTCGCCGGGGTCTTGGAGCCGGGCGAAGACGTCGTGGACAGCGCCCCGGTCGAAGGCGGCGGCCACCTGGTCGTGACGGCCCTGGGCCTGTGGATCCCTGCTGAGGACGGCGCTCGCCGGGTCGGCTGGCACCTCGTCGGCAAGGCGACCTGGGCGGACGGCGTCTTCACGCTGACGGAGTCGTCCGAGGTGGGCACGGCCGGGGCGGCGGTCGTGCTGGCCGACCTCCCGCCGGTGCGCTTCCGCCTGCCGGCGCCGGGCAAGGTCCCGCGCGAGGCTTACCAGCGCGTCGAGGGCTCGATCCGCTCGCGGCACCGACAGCAGATCGGCGCCGGGGGAGCGTGGTTCGTGCAGCGCAAGGTGCCGGGCCGCGACGGCACCGTGCTGCAGGTCCGGCCGGACCCCGGCACCGACGTCGCCCTGGTCGAGGCCATCGCCGCGCAGGCGGCCGCGAAGCTGGTCAACCCGGCCGAGTAGCAGTACGCTCGTACTCAGTACAAGCGTACTGTTATGCGGGAGGCTCTCGTGTGGGACCCGGGCAAGTACCTCGACTACGCCGACCTGCGGGCCCGGCCGTTCCACGACTTGATCTCGCGCATCGGGGCTTCGGCACCGCGGCGCGTCGTCGACCTGGGCTGCGGCCCGGGCAACTTGACGGTGTCGCTGCGGGACCGCTGGCCCACGGCCATCTTGGAATGCAGCGACAGTTCACCCGAAATGGTGACGGCGGCCCGCGCCCGCGGCCTCGACGCGGAGTTGCTCGACATCCGTGACTGGACGCCGGCGCCGGACACCGACGTCGTGGTGTCGAACGCTGTCCTGCAGTGGGTGCCGGACCACTTCTCGCTCCTCCGCCGATGGGCGGCCTCGCTGCCCTCGGGTGCCTACCTGGCAGTGCAGGTGCCGGGCAACTTCGACGCGCCGTCCCACGTGCTGACGCGCGAACTGGCGGCGGACCCGGCCTGGGCGTCGCGCCTGGCCGAGGTGGTCCTGCGCGAGGACGACGCGGTGTCGACCCCGCTGGAGTACGCGAACCTCCTGGCCGACGCGGGCTGTGACGTCGACGCCTGGGAGACGACGTACGTCCAGCCGTTGCACGGCCCCTCGCCGGTGCTGGAGTGGATCACGGGCACAGCGCTGCGCCCGATCCGCGCAGCGCTGAACGACGCGGCGTGGGCGCAGTTCCGCGCGGCACTGGCCCCGCGCTTGGACGCGGCCTACCCGGCCCGCGCCGACGGAACGACGTGGTTCGAGTTCCGCCGGGTGTTCTTCGTGGCCCGGATCAGCGCTTGAGCTTCTCTCCGATCTTGGCCCGCGCGACCCCCGCGGCGCCTTGGACCATCGGGTGGTCGACGACCCGGCGGTAGGTGCGCACGAGCTGCTCGTACCGCCCCCGACCTGCCTTGGCGCCCAGTACGTACCCCAGGCCTGCCCCCAGCAGGAACTTCTTCATCCGCGTCCACGCCTTCCGTCGTTAGGTCGTCCGACTGTCCATTGTCCAGGAAACCGGCCTCGCGGGGGTGGTTGCGCCAAGTGGGGGGTGGTGTCGGAGGCGGTACGGGCATGGGCTAAAGTTCCTCTTGTCGGTCGGAGAGACCGGCACCCGAAGTGAGCCACATTCCCCTGTAGCTCAACTGGCAGAGCATTCGGCTGTTAACCGGAGGGTTCTTGGTTCGAGTCCAAGCGGGGGAGCAAAGCCCAGGTCTGTGACCTGGGCTTTTTTGCTATCCCTGAGTAGGGGCGATTTAGTGTCTATTTTGACGATCGTCCAAACGGCGGCCTGTCCGGCTGCCGGTGCCGGTCCGGTGACGGCTGGCTGCCCGCTCTGGTGGTCGTCGGCAGGGCTGCACGGACGCGGCTTCGCGGTGCAGTAGTACCTCCGGTGCGCACTGTGTCGACCCCGCGTCGGTCGCCGGCTCGTGATCGGGCACGCCTGACGGCGGGTCTGCCGTGTTCCCTATCGCCGGTGGAGGTGGCTTCCGTGTGGGTTACCGGCGTCGGCGAGTGCCATCGATGACTTCGGAAGGTCCTGTGTCGCCCAGCCGATGTCGGTGGATGCTTCTTGCTGTGCTGCTCGAGGTGGGACACCGTGCCACAAAGTATGTCGCTCGGACCTGCCGATGATCGCTGACGAGCTCGTGTCAGCCGGCTTGACGGCTGGGGCAGTCTGGGGCAGTTGAGTGCACTTCGGCGCGGCTGAGCGCGGTTCCAGGAGGGGGTTTGCCCCCGCTGCGCCCCAGTGAAATTGGTGAGAGACCGTGGACCCAGCTGTGACGTTCCGGTTCTGCTGCTTCTCAACTACGTCACCCACAGGTGGTATCTGAATGGTCAGGGCGATGCCGGCTACCGTGCCTTCGGTGTCCCCGAACGCATCGCCCAGCGCGACGGTGTCTGGCAGGACACCGTCTTTTCTCGAACGCTGCCCCGCGAACCAGCGGGTTCAGTGGTCTTGGTCGGCGTGTTTCCACCACGAGACTGTGCCGAGCACGCCGGCGGCGCCGCCGACGGCCACGAGGGTGTAGCCGAGCAGGCCGGGCGGGTCGCGGTCCGGGCCGGCGATGCCGGTGAAGAGGGCGGGTACGGACCAGGGGAAGTAGGAGCCGTAGCCGAGCAGGGCGATGACCTGGGCGAGGAAGACAGCGAGGAACATGGCGCCGACTCCGGCCAGGTAGCCGCGGCCGACGCTGGCAGCCAGCGCGAACGGGGTCACGACAGCGATCGTCATGACCGCGGTGAGCAGCAAGTTCGTCAGGCCGCTGGCGGCGACGGCAGCCGACCAGCCGGAGAGGCCGATCGAGTTGCCGATGACGAGGCCGAGCAGGTATGTCTGGAGCGTGAGCAGCAGGCACCAGACCGCGGTGACCGCGAACTTGGCGGCGACGATCGTCGTGCGTGGGGTGGGCAGGGCCAGGAGGTCCTTGACGGTGCCCTGGCTGAATTCCCGGCCGAACGTCCAGACGACGATGACGCCGAACAGGACGGAGCCGCCGACGGCGATGGTCTGGGTGAGCAGCACGAAGTAGGCGGGCCAGTCGGCGGTGCCGCCGGTGAGGGCGGCCTTGGTGCCGAGCAGTCCGAGGGCGCGAGCACGGCTGAGGTCCTGCAGGATGAACATGACCAGGCCGCCGAACCCGGCCGCGATGGTGAACGCGAGTGCGGTCACCCACGGCAGGCGGGATCGGCGTGCTTTGAGCAGTTCCGCCCAGGCGGCGGCGCTCATCGCGGATCGACCAGGCGGAGGAAGCAGGTTTCCAGGTCGTCCTGTTCCACGGCGAGGTGGGTGGGCGGGCATCCCGCGGTGACGAGCCGGGTGGCGATCTCGTCGGGGTGCCGGATCGCGTGGTCGCCGGTGAGGATGAGCCCGCCGTCTCCGTCGTCCTCGGCGGGATGGCCGGCCGCGCGCAACGTGGCCGCAGCACGACCGCGGTCTCGTACCGCGATGCGCAGCTGTGGACGGGCCTGCGCGGTCAGGTCGGCGGTGCTGCCTTCCCAGGCCAGCCGTCCGTGGTCGAGGACGCCGATGCGGTCGGCCAGGCGGGCGACTTCGGTGAGGATGTGGCTGGAGAGCAGGATCGTCACGCCGTCGTGGTGGGCGAGGTCGTGGAGCAGGGTGCGGATCTCGGCGACGCCGGCGGGGTCGAGGCCGTTGGCGGGTTCGTCGAGGATCAGCAGCTCGGGCTGGTGCAGCAGTGCTTTGGCCAGGCCGAGCCGTTGCTTGTTGCCCAGGGAAAGCGTTTGCGCGCGGTGGTGGGCGTGGGGTTGCAGGCCGAGCCGGGCGATGGCGTCGGTCACGGTTTTCTCGTTGCGTAGGCCGCGCAGCCGGGCGATCACCTGGAGGTTTTCGGTGACGGTGAGTTCCGGGTAGGCGGAGGGTGTTTCGACGAGGTAGCCGACCTGGGCCCAGACGGCGTTGCGGCCGGGTTCGACCTGTTCGCCGAACAGCCGTACTTGGCCGTGGGTGGGGCGCAGCAGGCCGAGCAGCATCCGGATCGTGGTCGTCTTGCCGGCACCGTTGAGGCCGAGCAGGGCGTAGATCTCGCCGGGTGCGACGCGCAGCGTCACGTCGTCCACCGCGAGAACGTCGCGGTATTGCTTGGTCAGGTCGATGGCGTCGATCGTCATGGGAAGCCTCGTTTCGCGCGCGTAAGTATGGCGCCGACCAGGCTTCCCGGCACACCGGGTGTCATCCTACGCCGACGGCGGCCACGATTGTCCTTATTGGACGCCCGTACCGCCTGGCGGCCGTTCAGCCGAAGACGAAGTAGCGCAGCCACAGGTACGGCGCGGCGATCAGGACGGTGAGCAGCGTGACCTGCGCGCCCTTGCGGGTGAACTCCCAGAACGAGATCGGGCTGCCGGAGCGGGCCGCGGTACCGAGCATCACGACGTTCGCGCTCGCGCCGATGGCCGTCATGTTGCCGCCGAAGTCGGCTCCCAGCGCCAGCGACCACCACAGCGCCTCGGAATGCGCGGGATCCGGGATGTCCTGGGTGAGCGCGAGCACCAGCGGGCTCATCTTCGCCCACGTAGGGATGCTGTCGATCACGCCGGACAGCAGCGTGGACACGACGAGGATGAGCATGACCGCGACGAGCGCGTTGCCGCCGGTCGCTTTCGCGGCGAGTTCGGCCAGGTTGCCGATGACACCGGTTTTGACCAGCGCGCCGATCATCACAAACAGCCCGGCGAAGAACAGCAGGGTTTCCCACTCGACGCCGGCGAGGTAGTCCCGCGGCTCCACCCGCGAGAGCAGGACCAGGATCCCGGCGCCGGGCAGCGCGACGATCGACGGCTCGATGGGGACCAGCGAGTGGCCGACGAACGCGGCGAACACCGCGAGCAGGACCGCGCCGCACTTGACCAGCAGCCGCGGGTCGCGGATCGCCTCACGCTCGTTGAGCCGCATGACCTCCGCGGCACGGGCGGGGTCGACGGCGAACGAGCCGCGGAACACCCAGCGCAGCGCGAGCGTGAACGCGACCAGCTCGATCGCGACGATCGGGGTCATGTTGACCAGGAAGTCGTTGAAGGACAGGCCGGCGCGGCTGCCGATGATGATGTTCGGCGGGTCGCCGATCAGGGTCGCGGCGCCCCCGATGTTGGACGCGAGGACTTCGGCGATGAGGAACGGTGTCGGCCTGATGTCGAGCCGGTCGCACACCAGCAGCGTGACCGGCGCGATCAGCAGCACCGTGGTGACGTTGTCCAGGAACGCCGACGCGATCGCGGTGATCAGCACCAGCAGGATCATCCCCCGCAGTGGCGAGCCCTTGGCGCGCTTGGCCGCCCAGATCGCGATGTACTCGAACACGCCGGTGCGGCGCAGCACGCCGACGATGATCATCATCCCGAGCAGCAGGAAGATGACGTCCCAGTCGATGCCGGTGTCGTCGGAGTAAAACGCGTCCGCCGAATCGGTCACGCCGAACGCCAGCACGACGCCGGCACCGGCCAGCGCGACCGCCGTCTTGGGCAGTTTCTCGGTGGCGATGAAGACGTAGGCGACGACGAACACCGCGATGGCGAGGACGGTGCTCATCGCGCCGCCCCCGCCCGGGGGGTCAGTGCGGGGAGAGGGCCAGCTCCAGCAGGCGAGACGCGGAGATCACGCCGAGCAGCCGCTTGTCCTCCATCACCGCGACCAGCGGGCAGCGGAGGCGGGCCATGATCGCCGCGACCTCCACGATCGTGTCGTCGGCCTGCACCCGCGGCAGCTCCGAGGGCTTCTCCGGCAGCAGCGTGCGCACGGTTTTGCCGCCCAGTTTGTCCGCGACCCGGTCGGCCATCGATTCGTCGAGCACCCCGGCCGGCGACGGGTCGTCGCGCACGTAGCTCGGCACCAGG
Source organism: Amycolatopsis mediterranei (assembly GCF_026017845.1). Taxonomy (NCBI): domain Bacteria; kingdom Bacillati; phylum Actinomycetota; class Actinomycetes; order Pseudonocardiales; family Pseudonocardiaceae; genus Amycolatopsis; species Amycolatopsis mediterranei. The sequence continues at coordinate 7,556,436 of NZ_CP100416.1, read as the reverse complement.
AGCCGCACCACGTGGGACGCGGGCAGGATCGACTGCGGGCAGCCGGCGCGGTCGGTCACCACGATGCCCGGCAGCCGGCGCGCGGCCAGCATCCGCACGGCGTCCAGTGCATTGGAGTCCAGCTCGACGACCGGGCATTCCTCGGCCATCTCCACGGCGTGCATCTGCCCAGAAGTACGGCGCTGCGGCCGGGTTCGCGGCGCACTGTCCGGTCCTCCTGCCGGTTTCTTGACGCCCGGCGGGCGGTCCGGGCCGGCGGAGGCGTCTTCCGCCGGGCCTGCCGACGACGAAGCCCGCCGCCGAGCGGAGGATTGGCTGCGGGCCCGGGACGAGGTGCTGACTGATCCGGTGCTGCACGCCTGGCCGGTGTACGAGGCCGTAGGAGTCGGCGTGGAGCAGGAGTTGCCGCTGCAGTTCCACATCGGCTCGGCGACTCGGACCTGCAGCTGAGCCGGGTGGATCCGTGCTGCCGACCGGATTCCTGCGGACCACCCAGGGGTCCGGCGCCCGGATCGACTGGTGCACTCCTGGCGTTCCACCGTCACGGCGCCTACCTCGCGCCCGCCTACGACAACGTGTACGTCGACAAAGGCCTGGGGCTGCCGTTCGTCGGCGCCCGCGGGTGACATCCTCGGCGGGACGCTGGAGGTGGCCCGCTCGAGTCGGTGCTCCATTCGTCGGACGGCAACGTCCCTGCCGGAACTGCACCACCTCGCGGCGGTGCTGTGGCGCCACCACCTCGGCCGGCAACGCGCTCCGGCTGCATACCGGCTCGCGTCAGAAGCCGGCGCCTGAGGGATGCCGCCGGCTCGAGAACAGCTCCGGACGGTTACGGCTGCGCGAGCCGGGTAACTCCCTGGAATGGACGCCACCGATCCTCGAAGCGGCAGCGAAAAAACGGACGACGAGGCCAAACCCGCCACCGAACAGGACGAAGGGCTCGGCGAGCCCGACCCGACCGCCTCGGACGAGGATGAGCGCCATGCGAGTGAAGGTGGCTGAGGCGCCAACGGACTACAGCGATGGCCGCTTCGAGTGTGGCGGGCCCCCATTCGGGTACCCGATTCCGAGACCGGGCAGGTTACCCAAGTGGCCAAAGGGATCTGACTGTAAATCAGACGGCTCAGCCTACGGGGGTTCGAATCCCTCACCTGCCACCCTTCGCACCAGACGCCCCCGTGGAGCCGCATCGGCGCGCCGGAGGAGCCGGTGGGCCGCAGCTCGTGCCTGGTTGATCGTTTCGCAGTTCGGGTTCGGTGCCCGTTCGACGGCACCGGGACGTGGTCAAGACGAACGCGGCGCGTGGTCGGATGCCCTCGGAAGAGTAGTGGCGACCTGACGGGGTACGCGGATGGTTCCCAACCTCAAGGAGCCGCAGTGAAAGCAGTCGTCTGGCACGGAACCGGGGACATCCGCATCGACGAGGTTCCCGACCCGAAGATCCTCGAACCCAGCGACGCGATCATCCGCGTCACCCGCAGCGCCATCTGCGGCACCGACCTGCACCTCGTCCGCGGCACCATGCCCGGCATGCAGCCAGGGACGATCTTGGGGCACGAAGCCGTCGGGGTGGTCGAGGACGTCGGCCCGGCGGTGCGAGGCTTCTCCCGCGGGGACCGGGTCGTGGTGACCTCCACCATCGGCTGTGGCACGTGCTCGTACTGCCGGGCCGGGTACTTCGCCCAGTGCGACACCGCCAACCCGAACGGGCCTTCGGCCGGGACGTCGTTCTTCGGCGGGCCGGAGACGACCGGGCCGGTGGACGGGCTGCAGGCCGAGTACGCGCGGATCCCGTTCGCGATGACCACGCTGGTCCGGATTCCGGACGCGGTGAGCGACGACCAGGCGATCCTGGTTTCGGACATCTTCCCGACGGCGTGGTTCGGCGCCCGGCTGGCCGAGGTCGGCCAGGGCGACAGCGTGCTGGTGCTGGGTGCGGGGGTGGTCGGGCAGTTCGCCATCGCCTCGGCCAAGCGGCAGGGCGCGGGCCGGGTGTTCGTCGTCGACGGGTTGCCGTCGCGGCTGGACAAGGCCCGTGGGCAGAACGCCGAAACCGTCGACTTCAACCGCGAGGACCCGGTCGCGGTGGTGAAGGAACTGACCGGTGGCATCGGGGTGGACCGGGTGATCGACGCGGTCGGCGTCGACGCGCAACGGCCGTCGAGCGGGCCCGCGGCCGAGCAGCTCGCGCAGCAGGCCGAGCAGTTCGAGCAGGAGCGGGCGCAGGCCGCGCCGGACGCGTCGCCGTCGGGGGAGCAGTGGGTGCCCGGGAACGCGCCGAGCCTGGCCGTGCGGTGGGCGGTCGATGCCGTCGCGAAGGCGGGGACCATCGGGGTGATCGGGGTCTACCCGCCGGGGTTCGACCACTTCCCGCTCGGTGCTGCCATGAACCGCAACCTCACGATCAAGCTGGGCAACTGCAACCACCGCCGCTACGTGCCGCGGCTGCTGAGCATGGTCGCGTCCGGCGCGGTCGATCCGCTGGCCTTCATCACCCAGCATGAGGCACCCGCGAACGCGGTCGAGGCCTACGAGACGTTCGACCGGCGTGAGGAGGGCTGGCTCAAGACCGTGCTTGACGTGTCGGCATGACGTGCGAACCGGCGAAGAGCTGGGCATGGCGCTGCGGATGGTCCGCGGGCATGAGCGGTCACGAGAAGCGAGGTACGACTCTGGCGTCGATCGAGGAAGGCAGCCGGGCGTCGATGGCCGAAGGTGAACTCGGGCTCGCGGGCGGACCGGATCCGCAGCCCGGGCGAGCCGAGGTGTCCGAACGGAGGGAGCCGGCGTCGCCGGCCGGTGCGGTCAGGCCGATCCGCCCGTGACGACGACCCGGCCGGTGTCGGCCGCCGGTGCCGCCGGTCGGATCGCAGACTTCCAGCACGACGCCGAATCCGGTCACGGCTACCCCGCGGGAACGGGGAAAACCCTGTGACGAGACCGTCCGGCGTGGCGTTGACCGGCTCGGCTGCTTCGTCGGTGCCGGCGGGCAAAGCGGCTTCTTCCGGTCGGGACGGCGCCTTCGGCACGCCGCAGCGACCGGTTGCCCGGGGCGCGACCGACCGGTCAGGTGGTCAGGGTGATAGCGGCGTCGGGTTCGACGACCCGGAAGCTGAAGCTCTCCTCCAAGTAGAGCGTCACCGTCTCGGCGTCGTGGTGGCTGTAGCCGACCGCGAGGTCCTGCCCGAGCTCGAGGGAGAAGCCGCCGCCGTCGAGGCTCACGATGAGGGCGCCGTCCAGGCCGGGCGCGCGGACCACCTTGCCGCCGCCCAGGACGCGGCGGAGGTGGTCGAACAGCAGGTGTCCGCCGTGTTCGGTGCTCTCCACGATGCGCGTGTAGCCGTCGGGAGTGATCGCGAGCCCGTACGGGCCCTTGATGCCGGCCTGGCGCAGGGTGTCGACCGCGCGGGCGACTACGCCGGGGTAGGCGTCGGGGTCGTCGCCGAGTGACGGCGTGTCGTACGGGCAGGTCTCGGTGATGCCGGTGATGCCGGCCGCGGCCCAGCCGTGGAAGACGGCGCGGTTCTCGATCATCGCGATCTGCTTCGCCGCGCGGTCGAGGTCGTCGAACTCGAGGTCGTCGGCGCCGCGCTCGGCGTCGTCCAGCTCGGTGCGCGACACCGTGAAGGGCACCCGCACCTCGGTGAGCGGCAGTACCCGCCGTTGCCGGACCACCGCGCCTTCGCCCAGCCCGGCCAGTGTCCCGGGAGCCAGCGTCGCGGTCCGCCCGAGGTCGGTGGCGGAGTGGCGCCACCCGTGCGGTCCGGCGACGTCGACGAGGCGACGGGCCGCGAGGTGGGTCTGCAAGCGCTCCTTGGCCTCGGCGTCGACCTCCTTCCAGCCCGCGTCGGTGATCGGGGCCAGGTCGCGCATGAGGTGGTTCATGTCAGTCCTGTTCCTTGAGGCTGCCGATGCCGAGCGAGGCGTCGGCGGGACGGTCGCCGAGCTCCTGCTCGACGTACTCCTGCGGGTCGAGGTCGCTGACGTCGAGGTCGCGGGCGCCTTCGTGCTGCCGCTTGAACTCCAGGAACCGGCGGCCGAGCTCCTCGCGCAGGCCCGGGTCGGCGTGCCGCCGGAAGTCGGCGAGGCCTTCGTCCTCTTCCTCGGCCATGTGCTCGCTGTTGGCGAACCGGGCCTTGTTCACCGCGGCGTGCCAGGCGGTGCTGCCGACGGGGTGCAGGGCGGCTTCGTGGACGCCGTCGCGGATGTCGTTGTGGTCGCCGATGGCGTCGAGCGTCTCCTCCTCGGCGTCTGCGCCCCGGCGCAGCAGGTGCGGGTAGAAGATCTCCTCCTCGGCGCGGGCGTGCACGTCGAGCAGGTCGGCCAGGGGCTGCCAGACCTCGGCCAGGCCGGCGGGATCGGTGAGGTCGTCGAGCCGGGCGAACTGGCGCCGGAACCAGTCGTGGTCGTCGAGGATGAGGCTGGTGATGTCGGCCATGCCGCATTCGTACCCCGGGCGGGCGGTCCGGGAAACCCGAACACCGGTTGGCCCGGACGCACCCGGGTACCCGAACTCCGAACGCCTGTGAAGGGAGTGACCGTTGCCTGCCCGGGCCGAAACCCTGCGCCGCTACCGGCGCGCGTGCGACTACCTCGCTGCCGCGATGATCCACCTGAAGGACAACGTCCTGCTCACGGAGCCGCTGCGGCCCGAACACCTCAAGCCGCGCCCGCTCGGGCACTGGGGCACCTGCCCCGGGCTGACGCTGGTCTACGCCGGGCTGAACCGGCTGGTCGCGGAGACCGGGCAGCGGACGTTGCTGGTCACCGGACCCGGCCACGGCGCCCCGGCCATCCACGCCAACCTCTGGCTGGAGGGCACCCACGCCGTCCACGACCCCCGGCTGGGCCTGGACGGGCACGGGCTGGCCGAGCTGGTCCGGCGGTTCTCCTGGCCGGGCGGGTTCCCCAGCCACCTCTCGCCGGAGGTGCCCGGTGTCATCCACGAGGGCGGCGAGCTGGGCTACGCCCTGGCCACGGCCTTCGGCGCGGCGCTCGACGACCCCGGGCTGCTCGTGGCGTGCGTCGTCGGCGACGGCGAGGCCGAGACCGGTCCGACGGCGGCCGCGTGGCACAGCCCGAAGTTCACCGGTCCGGGTGACGGGCGGGTGCTGCCGATCCTGCACCTCAACGGCTACAAGATCGCGTCGCCGACGATCTACGAAGCGATGTCCGACGACGAGCTGACCGCCTACTTCACCGGCTGTGGCTGGCACCCGGAAATCGTCGATGTCCGCGGCACCGACGATCCGGACACCCCGCTCGCCGAGGCACTGGCCCGGGCGCACGAGCAGCCGAGCGGACCGCCGCCGATGATCGTCCTGCGCAGCACCAAGGGCCTCGGCCTGCCCGCCACCTCGCCCGACGGGACTCCGCTGGCCGGCACGTTCCACGCCCACCAGGTCCCGCTGCCGTCCGCGGCCGGCGACCCGGACGAGCTCGCCGCGCTCGAGCGCTGGCTGCGCTCCTACCGGCCGGAAGAGCTGTTCGGCGCCGATGGCGTCCCCGCTCCCGACCTGCTCGAGGTGCCTCCCGCGCCCGAGCTGCGGCTGGGGCGGGTCCCGCAGGCGAATGGCGGGCAGTTGCGCCGTGACTTGCCGCTGCCGGACGTCGAAAAGTACGCGGTCGCCGTCGACCGGCCCGGTGGTGTGGACGCGAGCGCGCCCGAAGTCCTCGCCGGCTGGCTGGCCGAGCTCATCGGCCGGGCGCCGGAGACGTTCCGGGTCGTCTGCCCCGACGAACTGGAGTCCAACAAGCTGGGTGGGCTGCTGGAGGCCACGTCGCGCCAGTTCGACGCCGAGGTGCCCGGCTACTCCGAACACCTCGCGACGCGCGGCCGGGTGCAGGAAGTGCTCTCGGAGCACCTGTGCCAGGGGTGGTTGCAGGGCTACCTGCTCACCGGCCGGCACGGCCTGTTCCCGTGCTACGAAGCCTTCGTGTCCATTGTGGACAGCATGGTGAACCAGTACGCCAAGTTCCTCAAGATGTCGGCCGAGGTGTCGTGGCGCGCACCGGTGGCGAGCCTGAACTACCTGCTCAGCAGCGACGGCTGGCGCCAGGAGCACAACGGCTACAGCCACCAGGGCCCCGGGTTCATCAACCAGATGCTGACGAAGAAGGCCACCACCGCGCGCGTCTACCTGCCACCGGACGCGAACACGCTGCTGGAGGTCATGCACCGCTGCCTCGCCTCGACCGACCTGATCAACGTGGTCGTCACCGGCAAGCAGAGCAGTCCTCAGTGGCTCTCGCCCGAAGAAGCCCGCGCCCATTGCCGGGCCGGGGCGTCGGTGTGGGAGTGGGCGAGCACCGCCGACGGCGACGCCGACGTCGTGCTGGCCTGCGCGGGCACCACCCCGACCCTGGAGACCATCGCGGCCGCCGAGCTGCTGCGCGAGCTCGCGCCGGACCTGCGGGTGCGGGTGGTCAACGTCGTGGACCTGCTGTCGCTGTGCCCGCCCGACCGGCACCCGCACGGGCTGGCGGACGAGGCGTTCACCGCCTGCTTCGGCGACGACCTGCCGGTGGTGTTCGCCTTCCACGGTTACCCGTCGGCGGTGCACGAGGTCCTGCACGGCAGGCCGGCCACCGCCCGGTTCCACGTGCACGGCTACCGCGAGGAGGGCACCACGACCACGCCGTTCGACCTGCTGGCGAGCAACCGGATGACCCGCCACGACCTCGCCGCCGATGCCGTCACCCGCGCCCGCGGCTGGGCCTCGGCCGGCGGCGACCTCGCCCGCGAGCTGGTCAAGCGCCGGGACGCGCTGCTCGTACAGTCCTACCGGGACGGTCAGGACCCGGAAGAGATCACCGGCTGGCGGTGGCGCGGATGAGGGTCCTCACCGTCAACCCCGGCTCCGGGAGCCTGCGGCTGCACGTCGTCGAGGACGACGAGGTGGTCGATTCGGCGGAGATCGGCCGCCCGCCCGCCGAGGCCGCCGACGATGTCAAGTCCTTTGTGGATGGTCTGCGGGTGGACGCGGTCGCGCACCGGCTCGTCCACGGCGGCGCCGACCTCACCGCACCGTCGGTGGTCGACGACCGGGTCCGGGCTGCCCTCGCCGCCGCGAAGACCCTTGCGCCCGAACACGTGCCGAACACCCAGGCTTTGCTGGAGCAGCTGGGCGAGCTGCTGCCGGACGTGCCGCACGTCGTGTGCCCGGACACCGCGTTCCACCGTGGCTTGCCCGAGATCGCCCGGACCTACCCGCTGCCCGCACGCTGGCGGGCCCGCTGGGACCTGCGGCGGTTCGGCTTCCACGGGCTGTCGTTCGCCTGGGCCGTGCGCCGCGCCGCCGATCTGCTCGACCGCCCGGCCGGCGAGCTGAACCTGCTGGTGGCGCACCTGTCCGGCGGCTGCTCGGTCGTCGCGGTCGCGGGCGGGCGCAGTGTCGACACCTCCATGGGATTCACGCCGCTGGAGGGCACGATGATGGCGAAGCGCTCCGGCACCGTGGACCCCGGGATGCTGCTGTGGCTGCTGCGCGAAGGCCACCTCGACGTGGAAGAGCTGGAAGACGGGCTGTACCACCACTCCGGGCTGCTGGGTCTGTCCGGGACCTCCGACGACACGCGTGACCTGGTCCGCGACAGCCGCGCCGGCGACGTCAAGGCCCGGTTCGCGATGGCGGTGTTCGAACACCGGACGCGTCGCGAACTCGCCGCTGTCGCGGCGAGCCTCGACCGGATCGACGCGCTGGTGTTCACCGGCGACATCGGCTGGGACCAGCCCGAGGTCGCCGAAGCCGTCGCCGGTGGCCTGGGGGTGCTCGGCCTGCGCGGCGGGCTGAGCCGGAACCGTGAGCGGGACGCGGTGATCAGCCCGGCCGGTGCGCGTGTGCCGGTGCTGGCCGTCCGGTCGCGGGAGGAACTGTCCCTCGCCGCGGCAGCCGGTTCCGTGCTCTGACTGCTTTGTCTTGAGCATCGGCAGGCCGCCGGTGCGGGCGAACCGGACCAGCAGCATCCCGTCGAGAAGCAGGAAGGTGATGTTCAGCCAGGTCGTGTAGTTCCAGGAGATTCCGCGGTCCAGCACGCTGGCGTCCCGCTGGTGCGGGGTCAGGCCCGTGGCGCCGAGTAGTTCGACGGCGTAACCGGCCAGCACCATCGCCGCGTAGAAGGTGCCGAGCAGCACCACGGCCTGCACGACCGCGGACAGCGCGAAACCCAGGATCAGGGCCCACAGGATCTCCCAGAACATCGAGCCCGTCATCGCCGGCGCGTCGCCGATCGCCACCCACATCGCCGGGTCCGTCAGCGGGAACCGGTGACCACGTGGACGACCGCGGCCATGTCCTCGTCGCCGTGGCCGGGTTCGGCGGCGGCGAACTGGTCGTGCATCGCGGCCATCAGCCGGTCGTCCACCCCGGCCTCGCGCATTGCGTCGAGGATGAGCGCACTGTCCTTGACCGCGCCGCCGAGGCCGAACGACGGTTCGAGCTCGTCCTGGATCATGGCCTTGCCCTTGAGCTGGGCGTACGCGCAGTCGAGCGGGCCGCCGGCGATCACGTCGAGGAAACCGCCGGGGTCGATGCCGAGCCGGTCGGCGAGGGCGACGCTCTGTGCGGTGGCGGCGGTGACCGACAGGACCCACGCGTTGGCGGCGAGCTTGAGCCGGTGCCCGTCGCCCGGGCGGTCGCCGACCCACACCGTGCGCGCGCCGATCGCGTCGAAGACCGGGGCCACGGTGTCCTCGAGGGCGGCGGGGCCGCCGGCGAGCACAATGAGCTTGCCCTCCTCGGCCGGTTGCCTGGTGCCCAGCACGGGGGCATCGACGAACGCGGTGCCGTGCTCGCGGGCCAGTTCGGCGAGGCGGGCGGTGCCGGCGAGGCCGACGGTGCCCGACTGCACCCAGACGGCGTCCGGCTTGAAGGCGGGCAGCGCCCGGCCCATGACGTCGGCGACCGCGTCGACGTCGAAGAGCATGGTGAGCACGACGTCGGCGTTCGCGACGGCCTCGGCCGGGTCCTCCGCGACGGTGATGCCCTCGTCGGCCAGCGGGCGCGCCTTCTCGGTCGTCCGGTTCCAGGCGGTGACGTCGATCCCGGCCTTGGCGAGGTTGCGTGCCATCCCGCTGCCCATGAGTCCCGTGCCGAGCACGGCAGCCGTCTTGGTCATGTTCCGGCGGTACCCGCGCAGGCCGAGGAGAAACCCTTTCGAGGTGCGGTCGCGGGTGTAGGGGTGAAGCCGCCGGGTATCCGGCGGGTCTGCCAATGAAGGGAGCGCTCGTGTCGAGTTCGGAGACGGGTCAGGCGACCGGTACACGGGACAAGGACTACAACCTCATCTGGTTCACCGAGGCGTGTTTGAGCAACGCCCTGCGGATGGAGAACTACGCGCAGGACGCGGAGCGGGACGGGGATGCCGAGCTGGCGGACTTCTTCCGCCGTGCTCAGGCGGAGAGCCAGAAGGGTGCCGACCAGGCGAAGCAGCTGCTGAAGCAGCGGCTGGGCAGCTGACCGCGATTCGCCGGGGCCGGGGATCGCCCGGCGTCGGCGGCGCCGAGTCAACCGGCATCCGGCCGGTCGCCGGTCACGGTTCGCCGCGGAAGTTCTCGTTGCCGGACGGGTGTCCTTTCCGGGAACGGGCTTGATCGTCTTCGAGTGGTCCCTGCGGAGCGTCGCGCCGCGGTGGCTCCCGCGGGCCGTCCGGCGAATCGTCCGGGGCACGGTTTTCGTCCGGGTTGTCGTCGCCCGGGTCCGGAAGCTGGTGCGTCACGACCCTCTCGTCTCCGCTCAGGTTGTCGAAGTCTCTTTCGCGTGACCCGCCCTCAGAGGCAGCCGGGGCTCCATCCGCCGTTCTGCGGCTCGGTTCACTTCCGCGCTCGTGCGGTCTCGCGACGGCTCGCCTTCTCCAAGGCAGCGACGAGTTCTTCCTTCGACATCCGGGAGCGGCCGGGGACGCCGAGCTGCTTGGCCCGCTCGTAGAGGTGCGCCTTGCCGGCGCGGGCGTCGACGCCGCCGCGGGTCGGCCGCTCGCGCTGCTCTGCGCCGCCGGCGGCCTGGTCGTCGGAGGGGCCGCGGCGTTGTTTCGGTTCCCAGTGGTCGCCGACCTTTTCGAAGGAGTGCTTGAGAGCGGCATAAGCGGTTTGCTGTGCTCGGCGCCCTCGTCCGTATGTCTCGAGGGCGGAGTCGTGCGCGGCGACCCAGGTGTCCTGGGCCTTGCGCGGCGAACGCAGCAGCGTCGAGGGCAGATCGTCTCGTCCGGGCATCAGTTTTCCTTTCGCTCGAGTGCGGAGGCCAGCAGTTCGGCGAGGTGGTGGCCGTCGTGGCCGCCGAATTCGCGGACCTGGGTGCGGCAGCTGAAGCCGTCGGCCAGCAGCGTCGTGCCCGGGTCGGCGTCGCGGACGCGAGGCAGCAGGACGCGTTCGGCACAGGCTTTGCTGACGTCGAGGTGACCCTTCTCGAAGCCGAAGTTGCCGGCGAGGCCGCAGCACCCGGAGTCGAGCCGTTCGACGTCGACGCCGGCGGCCTCCAGCAGTTCGAGGTCGTTGTTCCAGCCCATGACGGCGTGCTGGTGGCAGTGGACCTGCGCGATGGCCCGCCCGCCGGCCCGGGGCGGCCGGTAGCCGGGGGAGTGATCGGTGAGCAGCTCGGCCAGGGTGACGGTCTGCCGGCCGAGGCGGCGGACGTCGTGGTCGCCGGGGAAGAGTTCCAGGGCGTCCGCCCGGAACACGGCGGTGCAGCTGGGCTCCAGGCCGAGCACGAGCCCGCCGTCGCGCAGGTGGGGCGCCAGGTGCCGCACAGTGCGCGCCAAAACTCGTTTCGCGACGCGGAGCTGGCCGGTGGAGATCCAGGTGAGCCCGCAGCAGATCGGCTCGGTGGGCATGGTGACGCGCCACCCGGCGTCCTCGAGCACCCGGACGGCGGCTCGGCCGACGTGGGGGTGGAGGTGGTTGGTGAAGGTGTCCGGCCACAGCAGCACGGTGCCCCGGGCGCCCGAGCCGGTGGCTTCCCGGCGGGCGAACCACTGCTGGAGGGTCTGCGCGGCGAACCGCGGAATCTCGCGGTTTTCGATTCCGGCCGCGAGCGTGGCCAGCCGCGACAGGCCGCGGGTGTGGCTGAGCGCGTTGACCAGCCGTCCGGCGCGCAGCTTGCCGATGACCTGGGCGATGGCGGGCAGCCAGCCCATCGTGTAGTCCGAGCGTGGCCGCCGCCACGGGCGGCCCGCGTAGTGATGGCTGAGGAACTCCGCTTTGTACGTCGCCATGTCCACATTGGCCGGACAGTCGGTCTTGCAGCCCTTGCAGGCCAAGCACAGGTCGAGGGCCTCGCGGACTTCGGTGGAGCGCCAGCCGTCGGTGATCGGGCCGTCCCCGTGGCCGTCGAGCATCTCGAACAGCAACCGGGCGCGGCCACGGGTGGAGTGCTCCTCTTCGCCGGTGACCTGGTACGACGGGCACATCACCTGCCCGCCGCTGGTCTCGTGCTGACGGCAGCGGCCGACACCGACGCAGCGGTTGGCGGCTTCGGCGAACGACCCGCCGTCGTGCGGGAAGCGGAAGTGCAGGTGCTGCGGGTCGGCGGGAGACCAGGTGCTGCCCAGCCTCAGGTTCTCGTCGAGTCGATAGGGAGCGACGACCTTGCCGGGGTTCATCCGGTCCTCGGGGTCGAAGATCGCCTTGAGCTTGCCGAACGCGGTGACGATGTCGTCGCCGAACATCTTCGGCAGCAGTTCGCCGCGGCTCTGGCCGTCGCCGTGTTCGCCGGAGAACGAGCCGCCGAATTCGGCGACGAGGTCGGCGGCGCGTTCCATGAACCGGCGGTAGGTGGCGACGCCGTCGGCGGTGTAGAGGTCGAACGGGATGCGGGTGTGGACGCAGCCTTGGCCGAAGTGGCCGTAGAGACTGGGCCCGGTGTCGCCGGCGTAACCGAACTCCTGGTACAGCTCGTTCAAGCGCCGCAGGTAATCGCCGAGCTTCCCGGGCGGGACGGCGGAGTCCTCCCAGCCTTCGAAGGTGTCGGCCTTGCCCGGCACGTGGGCCGTCGCGCCGAGGCCGGCTTCGCGGACCTGCCAGAACTCCTTCTCGCGGGCGGGGTCGTCGAGGAAGGAGACGTCGGCCTCGTGCTCGGTCTCGTGCAGCGCGTCGAGCATGCGGTGGGCCTGGCGCTCGACGTCCTCGCTGGTTTCCCCGCCGAACTGGACCATCAGGAACGCGCGGCCTTCGGGCAGTTCGGTGAGGGCTTTCGGGTTGAGGTGCTTGACCTGCTGGTCGCGGATGAGCTTGTGGTCGACGCCTTCCAGGGCGATCGGGTCGTGCGGGAGGATGGCCGGAACGGCGTCCGCGGCGGTGGCGATGTCCGGGTAGCCGAGCACCACGAGGGTGCGTTCCGGCAGCACGGGCACGAGTTCGAGCTCCGCGCGCAGCACGGTGACCAAAGTGGACTCGCTGCCGACGAGCAGCCCGGCGACGTCGAAGTGGTGCTCGGGCAGCAACGAGTCGAGGTTGTAGCCGGACACGCGGCGGGGAATGTCGGGGTAGCGGCGGCGGATCTCCTCGGCGTAGTCGTCGCGCAGGTGCCGCAGCTGCCGGTAGATCGCAGCACGCGGATCGCCGCGGCGCTCGATCTCCGCGTAGTCCCCGTCGGTGGTTTCGCCGCACCAGAACCGGGTTCCGTCGTGAAGCAGGACTTCGAGGCGGGCGATGTTGTCGACGACCTTGCCGGTGCGCTGCGCGGTGGCGCCGCAGGAGTTGTTGCCGATCATGCCGCCGAGAGTGCAGTTCATGTGCGTGGCCGGTTCCGGCCCGAACCGCAGTCCGGTGTCGGCGAGCTGCCGGTTCAGCTCGTCGAGCACGATGCCGGGCTGCACGACGCAGGTGCGGGCCTCGGTGTCCACGGACTCGATGCGGGTGCAGTACTTGGACCAGTCCAGGACCACGGCGGCGTTGGTGCACTGGCCGGCCAGGCTGGTGCCGCCGCCGCGGGAGAGCACCGGCGCGCCGAACTCGCGCGCCACCGCGACGGCGTCGGCCGCGGCCTCGGGGGTGCGCGGCAGGACGACGCCGATCGGCACCTGCCGGAAGTTGGACGCGTCGGTCGAGTAGGCGGCCCGGCTGCCCCGGTCGAACCGCACTTCGCCGTCGACGCGCTCGCGCAACGCGGCCGCCAAACCGTCGACGTCCACCGGCGGACGCAGGTCCGGCCGGAACACCGGGGCGGGCAGGTCGGTCATGGCCACAGAGGTCTCCTTCACACTCGGTACTTCGCCGCGGCGTCCCGGCGGAACTCCAGGCCGAGGCCGGGGACGGACCGGTCGGGGGCGACGGTTCCGCCGGCGGGGTCGAGGCAGCCGTCGAAGAACTCGCGCTCGATGCGGTCGTGGTCGGCGAACCACTCGATGTGCCGGAAGTTCGCCGTGGCCACGCCGGCGTGCGCGGACAGGTTCGGGGCGCAGTGCGCGGAGACGTCCCGGTTCGCCGCGGCGGCGACCGCGGTGGCCCGCCGCCATTCGGTGAAGCCGCCGCAGCGGGTGACGTCGATCTGCAGGCAGTCCACCACGGGCACCATCCGGGCGAAGTAGGGCAGGTCGTAGCCGTACTCCCCGGCGGCGATGTCCGGCCCGCCGGGCACCCGCACCGCGGCGAGGCCGGCGAGGTCGTCACTGGAGACCGGTTCTTCGAACCAGGTGACCCCCTGTTCGCGCAGCGGCTCCACGAGCCGCCGGGCCTGGCCGACGGTGTAGCCGCCGTTGGCGTCGACGTACAGCGCGACGCCGTCGCCGACGGTGCGGCGGGCCAGCCGGACCCGTTCGAGGTCGCGCTCGACGTCGGTGCCGTGGCGCTCGCCGATCTTGATCTTCACCCGCGGAATGGCCTGTTCGTGCACCCAGCACCCGAGCTGTGCGGTGAGCTCGGGGGCGCTCATCGAGGTGAAGCCGCCGCTGCCGTAGACGTCGACCCGCTCGTGGACGCGGCCGAGCAGGCCGGCGACCGGCACGTCGAGCCAGCGGGCGGCGGCGTCCCACAGCGCGACGTCCACCGCCGACATCGCGCACGAGACGAGGCCCGGCCGCCCGAGGTTGCGGATTTCGCGTTGCATCGCCGTCCACGCCGCGGGTACGTCGAGCACGGGGCGTCCGGTCACGACCGGTGCGAGCTTGCCGGCGATGAGCGGCACGCAGGCGGCGTCGGCGTAGGTCCAGCCCAACCCGCGCACCGGTCCGGCGGTCACCTCGGCCACCACGATCGTGGTGGACTCCCAGCTCAGGGTGCCGTCGGCTTCCGGCGCCGGGGTGGGAACCCGGTAGGCGCCCGCCTCGACGCCGTCGACCGCCGGAGGGCCGTCCGTCATGACCGGCCGCGCGGGAGGAACTCCTGCAGCTTCGTCTTCACCCCTTGGACGACCAGGTGGAACGCCTCGGGATCGCCCTTGAGGATCGCCTCGGTCATCTCCTTCATCTGCTCGAAGGTGGCGTGCGGCGGGATCGGCGGCATCTCCGGGTCACAGCGGACGTCGAGCACCGCGGGCCGGTCCGCGCCGAGCACCCGGTCCCAGGCCGAGCCCAGCTCGGCCGGGTCGTCGACGGAAACCGCTTCCAAGCCGAGCGAGCGGGCGAAACCGGCGTAGTCGACGTCCGGCAGGGTCTGGGATTCCTCGAACTTGGGGGCGCCGCCCATCGCGCGCAGCTCCCAGGTGACCTGGTTGAGGTCGTTGTTGTGGAAGACGCAGATCACGAGGCGCGGGTCGCTCCACAGGGTGTGGTAGCGCGCGATGGTGATCAGCTCGGCGAGGCCGTTCATCTGCATGGCGCCGTCGCCGACGAGGGCGATCACCGGCCGGTCGGGGTGGGCGAACTTGGCGCCGATGGCGTACGGGACGGCCGGGCCCATGGTGGCCAGGGTGCCCGACAGCGACCCGCGGATGTCGCCGCGGATGCGGAGGTTGCGGGCGTACCAGTTGGTGGAGGAGCCGGAGTCCGCGGTGACGATGGCGTTCTCCGGGATCCGCTTCGACAGCTCGGAAACGATCGCCATCGGGTTGACCGGCTTCGCCTCAAGCGCGGCCTGGCGCTCCATCGTCTCCCACCAGCCGGCGACGTTCTTCTCGATCGTCTCTCGCCAGGAACGGTTCGCTTTGCGTTCCAGTTTCGGCAACAGCGCCCGCAGGGTGGCGGCGCTGTCGCCGACGAGGTTGACCTCGGTGGGGTAGCGCATCCCGATGAACTTGCCGTCGAGGTCGATCTGTACCGCGCGGGCCTGGCCGAAGTCGGGCAGGAACTGGGTGTAGGGGAAGTTCGAGCCGACGATCAGCAGGGTGTCGCAGTCGCGCATCAGCTCATAGCTGGGCCGGGTGCCGAGCAGCCCGATGGAGCCGGTGACATAGGGCAGTTCGTCGGAGAGAACGTCCTTGCCCAGCAACGCCTTCGCGACGCCCGCGCCGGTGATGTCCGCGAGCTCCCGCACCTCGGCGGCCGCGTCGCGGGCACCTTGGCCGACGAGGACGGCCACCTTTTCGCCCGAATTCAGGATTTCCGCCGCGGCGGCCATGTCGGCTTCCGGTGGAACGGGCCGAGGCCACGAGGTGTTTGGCGGGCTGGAGGGCACCTGCTTGAACGCGTGCTTCGGCGGGGTGTACTCCGCGTCCTGCAGATCGGACGGGATGATCAGTGCCGTCGGCGCGCGGGACGCCTCGGCGGTGCGCATCGCCCGATCTAGGGCGTTGGGCAGCTGCTCCGGGACGTTGACCTCGACGAGGTACTCGCTCGCGACGTCCTTGTAGAGCGCCTGGAGGTCGACTTCCTGCTGGTAGCTGCCGCCCATGGCACTGCGCCCGGTCTGCCCGACGATCGCCACCACCGGAACGTGATCCAGTTTGGCGTCGTAAAGCCCGTTGAGCAGGTGGATCGCACCGGGCCCGGAGGTCGCCATGCACACGCCTGGTTTACCGCTGAACTTGGCGTACCCGACGGCTTCGAAAGCGGCCATCTCCTCGTAGCGCGCCTGAACGAACCGCGGGACGTTGTCCGCCCTGCCGAACGAGGCGACGATACCGTTGATGCCGTCGCCGGGGTAGGCGAACACCTGCTCGACACCCCACTCGCGCAAGCGCTGCAGCAGGTAGTCGCCGACGGTCTGAGCCATGCCGTTCCTCCGTCCTCGGGCTGCCTTCACGGGCTACCCGGTGCTTCGCGATCTACACCCGGGTGACGGTCGGTGTCGTCGCCGGTCCGACGGCGATCGGTGTAGCGGCCTGAACGTCGGGGTAGCCAGTCGGCACGTGCGAAAGGAGCTGCTGAGTCGACTGCGCACAGAGGCCGCCGACACCGGTGAGGAGGAGCGCGATGCGAGGGATGGCTCGCGCCGTGGCCGGGAGGTTCCGGCGGGCGCGCTGGTCGGTGCTGCAGACCGCGGTCGCCGTCAGCGTGTCGTGGTTCGTCGCGCACGACCTGCTGGGCCACCCGCAACCGTTCTTCGCCCCGATCGCCGCTGCGGTGTCGTTGTCGGCCAGCGACGTCCTGCGCGGGCAGCGCGCCGTGCAGCTGATGAGCGGCGTGGCGCTGGGCATCCTGCTCGGCACGGCCGTCGAAGCGGTCGCCGGAACAGCCGCGCCGGCGTTCGCGGTCGCCGCGCTGCTGGCGATGTACGCGGCCCTCGCCTTCGGCGGTGGGCCGTTCGGCCAGGGGCTGATGTTCGTCAACCAGACCGCGGCGTCGGCGATCCTCATCCTGGCGCTGCACCGGCCGGGCTCGGGCACCGAACGCCTGGTGGACGCGCTCATCGGCGGCGGTGTCGTGGTGGTGATCGGCGTCCTGCTGGTGCCCGCCGACCCGCACCGGCTCCTCGACGACGCCGCTCGGGGCGTGTTCGCGGCGGTGCGGGACGCGCTGGCGGACCTGCGGGACGAGGTCGCCGAAGGCCGACGTGACCAGGACCCCGACCGGGAGCTCGCGCTCGGGCAGCGCATCCACAGCCGGCTGGCCGCGCTGACGCAGGCACGGGGCACCGCACGCCAGGTGGTGCTCGTGGCGCCGCGCCGGTGGCGGTCGCGGCAGTCGGTCCACCGCGCGATCGCCCGCAGCAAGTACCTGACCCTGTACGCGAACGCGGCGCTGAGCCTGGTCCGCGTCGCCGGGGCGGCCCTCGCGTCCGGGGAGGAGCTGCCGCGGACGCTGCGGGAGGCCGTGGCCGAATTGGCCGACGCCTGTGCGGTACTGGCCGACGGCGGCAGCGCGGCCGAAGCGCGGGCGGCCGCCGAGCGGGCGGTGCGGCTGCTCGACCCGGCCGAACACCCGGGCACCGGCTACCGCGGGCCGGCGGTTTACGCGGCCCGGGCCTGCGCCCGCGACCTGCTGGCCGCACTCGGGCCGGCCGAGGACGACCGCCGCGTGCGCCCGTCACCGGCGCGGTGAGGCCTGGCTGCGGTCACCGTGCTCTGGCCGGGCAAGCGGGGCGGCGGGCACCCTCGACCGGGCGGGCCCAGGCGGTCACCTCCAGCGCTCAGAGCTGTGGCCGGCTTTGCTCGTCCCGCACCGTGACCCACTGCCAGCGGGTGAACTCGTCGAGGTTGACGAAGGAGCCGAAGCGGCTGCTGCCGCCGGAGTCGCCTATCCCGCCGAAGGGCGCGATGGTTTCGTCGTTGACGGTCTGGTCGTTGACGTGCACCATCCCGGCGTGCAGCCGGTCGCCGACCGCCCGGGCCCGGGCGGCAGATCCACTGTGGACACCGGCGACGAGCCCGTAGGGCGTGGCGTTGGCCAGGCGGACCGCTTCGTCGTCGTCGGTGAAGGTGGTGACGACCGCGACTGGTCCGAAGATCTCTTCGGTGAACGCGGGCATGTCCGGGGTGACGCCGGCGAGGACCGTCGGGCGGACGAACAGGTCGTCCCGGCGACCGCCGGCCACGACCTTCGCGCCGGCCTTGGCGGACCGCTCGACGACGGACTCGATGTGCTCGGCCTGGCTGGAGTTGATGACCGGCCCGAGGTCGACGTCTTCGCGGGGATCGCCGACCCGCAGGCCGTCGGCGATGCGCGTCAGTTCTTCGACGTAGGCGTCGGCGATCTTCTCGGCGACCAGGTGCCGGCCCACCGCCATGCAGACCTGGCCCTGGTGGACGAAGCTGCCGAACGCGCCCGCGGCCGCGGCGGCCGGGACGTCGGCGTCGGCGAGCACGACGAAGGCGTTGTTGCCGCCGAGTTCGGAGACGAACTTCTTGAACCCGCCGGCCGCGGCCTTGGCCAGCTCACGCCCGACCGGGGTCGAGCCGGTGAAGGAGATCATGTCGATGTGCGGGTCCTCGGCCACGGCGTTGCCCAGCTCGCTGCCCTTGCCGGGCAGCATGTGCAGCACGCCCGGGGGCAGGCCGGCCTCCTCGAACAGCCTGGCGATGACCACACCGCAGCAGATCGCGGTGTCGCTGGCCGGCTTGAGCACGACGGCGTTCCCGGTCGCCAGGGCCGGGGCGACGGACCGCATGGCGAGGATCAGCGGGAAGTTCCACGGCGCGATCACCGCGACCACGCCGAAGGGAACGCGCCGGGCGATGCTCGTGCGGTCGGGCTGGGTGGTGGGGAGCAGCGTGCCCCACGGCGCGCTCGCCAGCGACGCGGCCTCGTGCAGCTCGTCGAGGGTGAGGTTCAGTTCGAGTTCGACGGCGGTGGTCGTCTTCCCGGCTTCGCGGGTGAGCCAGCCGGCGATCTCGTCGCGGTGCTGTTCGAACAGGGCCGCGGCGCGGCGGAGAACGGCGGCGCGTTCCCGGTAGCCGGCGTGGGCCCAGTCCTGCGCTTTCCCGGCCGCCGCGGCCGCGGAGCGAGCAAGATCGTCGGCGGTGGCCGTGCCGACCTGGCCGAGTTCGTCGCCGGTGGCGGGTTCGGTCGAGGCCGCCGCCCCGCCGGTGCGCGTCCACTCGCCGGTGAACACCTTGCCGGACCAGCGGTCCCGTTCGTCGAGCAGTCCCACGTCCTGTCCTCTCCTGGCGGGTATGTCGGGTCGGCTACCCGGGCGCCGGACCGGCAAACGCGGGCGCCCGGCTCACCGCAAGGTGACCGGCCCGGCGTCGATCGGGGTCCGGAACAGCACGTAGGGCGGCTGCCGTTCGTCCTTGCCGCCGCGGTACTTGTCCTGGCGGTGCAGCTGGTTGGCGGTGACGTAGAGGTGGCCGTCGGCGGCGACGGACATCGTGTCGGGCCACAGCAGCCGCGGGTCGTGGACAACGGTTTCCCAGTGACCGTCGGGGTGCCGGCGGTGGATCGCGTTGTGCTCGCCATCGGTGACGTAGAGGCGGCCCCGGTCGTCGGTTTCCATGCCGTCGCCGGCCGCGCCCTTGTCGCCTTCGTCGCGGACGGTGGCGCCGATGGCGTCGTCGTCGAGCCCGGCGTCCCAGAGGGCGTCGGTCGAGACGCTCCACCAGCGCCGGGACGCCAGGCAGCAGTAGTACAGCCGGTCGCCGTCGGCGGAGATGGCGATGCCGTCGGCGCCCATCTTCACCGGACTCGTCGAGCCGTCTTCGCCGCGTTCGAGGAACTCCTGGCCTTCGACGACCATGCGGAGGGCGGGTGGGGTGAGCGCCTTGGTGCTGGGGTGGTCGTGCAGGCGACGCCAGGACTCGCCGGTGGCCAGGTCGACCACGATGATCCCGTTCGGGCCCTGATCGGAGGAATCGGTGATGTACGCGGCACCGCCGTCCCCGCGGCGCAGGTCGAACCGGACGTCGTTGAGGTACGTCGAGGGCAGCGCGACGTCCTCGGGGAACAGGATCGTCTGGACGACCTCGTCGCGGTCGAGGTCGACGCAGACGAGCTTGGGTCCGCCGTGGGCGGTGGGGCGGAACAGTGGACTGCCGGTGTCGAGGATCCACAGCCGGTCGGCGGGGTCGACGACGATGCTCTGCACCGAAACCAGCGCGTCCGGGTCGGCGTCGCCGTCGTTGTCGTTGACCGCCTGGCTCGGGTAGGGCACCAGTTCGCCCTCGCGGATTTCCGCGACCGTGAAGCGGACGTCGTCACCCCACTTGGGGAAGTTGACGAAGATCCGGCCGCGGTGGGACACACTCACCCCGGTCGGCATGGCTCCGGTGAACCGGTGCACGACCTCCAGGGAGCCGGCAGGCAGGTCGGTGGCCAGGTCCGAGGTGCTTTCGGGAAGGGACATGCGGACCGCTTACCCGGGTGAGGCGCGGTCACACTTCCGGGCGGGGCGGTCCGGCTTGTCCGCTCGGCCGGGTCACGGTTCGCCGGACGGCCGTTCGGTCATGGCGTCCTCCGATGGCCGGATCGAACGAGTTCCGGGCTCCCCGAGGGTGGAGACCCGACCGGGTGGTGCCCGTCAGTCGGCGATGCCCTTGCCCTGGTCGATGTAGGTCTGCCGTTCCGGGGTCACGCGCAGGATGACCCGCTCGGACTTGATGTTGTCCGGTGGGTAGTCCTCGCCGGTGTACTTGCGGGAGAGCTGATCGACCTGGCGGCGGGCCCGTTCGCCGTTCTCGACGCCGGTCACCTTCCCGCGGACCTCGGCGTAGCGGTAGGGGTTTTCCTCGTCGCGGATCAGCACGGTGATCCGGGGGTCGCGTGCGACGTTGTGGGCCTTCGCACGGTGGGTTTCGGTGTTGAGCACGATCTCGCCGTCTTCGACGTGCACCCAGATCATCTGGGTCTGCAGCCGTCCGCTGGGCAGCACGGTCGTGACCGCCGCGAAGTTCTTTCCGGTGGCCAGTTCCTCGGTTTCGGCCATCAGTTCCGGGCCGTCCGCGGTACGTGCGGGCACAGCGACTCCTTCCAAGCGGGACGGCGCGCGCTACGCCGCTCTGAGCGGCTACCCGGACGACCGGGCCGCAAACCGCCGCCAACGGGTGGCGCTCGTTTCTCCGGGCCCGCACCGGGTACGTGGGGAAGATGTCTGTGCAAGCTGTGGTGATGGCGGAGTTCGGCGGCCCGGACGTCCTGACGCTGCGCGAGGTCGATCGGCCCGAACCGGGACCGGGCGAGATCCTCGTCCGGGTCCTCGCGTCGGGGACGAACCCGGTGGAGGCGAAGATCCGGCAGGGGGTGGCGATCCCGGACCTCGAGCTGCCCGCGGTCCTGGGCGGTGACGTCTCGGGCGTCGTGGAGGCGGTGGGCCCCGGCGTGAAGGAATTCGCCGAGGGCGACGAGGTGTTCTACACGCCGGAGATGGCGTCGCGCTCGGGCAGCTACGCCGAGCTGAACGTCGTCGCGGCGGCCATCGTGGCGCCCAAGCCCGGTGGGCTGAGCCACGTGGAGGCGGCGGCGATCCCGCTGGCCGGTGGCACGGCGTGGGAGGCGGTCGTTCGCCGGCTGGCGGTGCGTCCCGGCGAGACGGTGCTGGTGCACGCCGGCGCGGGCGGGGTCGGTACGTTCGCCGTGCAGTTCGCGATCGCCGCCGGGGCGCGGGTGCTGGCCACGGCCGGTCCGGACAACCAGGACCTGCTGCGCGAGCTCGGTGCGGTGCCGGTCGATTACCACGAGGCCGATCCGGTCGAGGTGGCGCTGGAGCACACCGGTGGCACCGAGGTGGACGCGGTGCTCGACCTCGTCGGTGGGGAGAACCTCGTGAAGAGCTGCGCGGCGACCCGCGCGTTCGGCCGGATCGCGACGGTGCTGCCGCCCAAGGGCGAGCTGGGCCCGCTGTACCAGCGGAACCAGCAGCTGCACGGAATCTTGCTCACCCGGGAACGTCGGCGGCTGGAGGAGCTGACGCCGGTGTTCGAGCGACGTCAGGCGCGTCCCGTCGTCGAAGAGGTGCTGCCGCTCGAGCAGGTGCGCAAAGCGCACGAACGGCTCGATTCCGGGCACGGCCGGGGAAAGACGATCCTCGACCTCACCTGAGTGGCGGGATTGTCGCGGGATGCGTTGAGGCCTGGTCCATTGTGGTCGCGCGCTTGGCCCCGCAAGCGCCGGGCGGGGGAAAGGCGGCGCGGCGGATGCCGGAGTGTTCGTTTCCAGATCGACGTAGGTGACGCGTTCAGTGCGGGGCCGGGTGCCGGGGAAACGGCGGCCGGGTAGCGGCTGCTCAGGGCGTGCCGGTGGCGTGGTTGACGAATTCGGCGGCCACGTCGCGGAGTTTGCGGTTCTCCCGCTGGGACTGTTCGACCAGCAGGGTGAAGGCCTCGTCGGCGCTGATCTGCCGGATCGCCATGAGGATGCCCTTGGCCTGGTCGATCACGGCGCGGGTCTGCAGGGCGGTACGCAAGTGCTCGGCGGTGCGCCGGGCCTGCAGATAGCGGGAGAAGACACGCAACGTGGCGGTGGCGGCGCTGGTGTAGAGGTCGAGCAGTTTCTCGTCGAGCTCGGCGAAGCCGTCGTGGTGACCGCTGTAGCAGTTCACCGCACCGGAGTGCCCGTCGACGACGACCAGCGGCGCGGAGAGAAAACTCCCGAACCCGGCGGCGCCCGCGTCGCGGGCGAAAACAGGCCAGGTGCCGGCGGCTTCCGCGACCGAGACGCGCACGAGCTTGCCCGTTTCCGCGGCCCGGATGCAGGGTCCGTCGCCGGTGGCGTACTGGTCGTGATCGAGCGCGGTGACGACGTCGCTGGTGCTGGCGACGGTCGAGGGGTGGTGGTCGGTCAGCAGGGTGACGGTGGCCTCGTCGACCCCGGGCACGGCCTTGACGACCTGCTCGCACATCCGGTGCAGGAGGACCGCGAAGTCGTCCTCGGTCGCCAGGGTGGTGGTCAGGGAATCGAGCGCGCCGGTGACCTCGTCGAGTACCGCGGGCCATCGCTGGTCATGGAGGGATTGCATGGTGTGCTTCGCCTTCCTCGGTGGGTTGGAGCTGAAGGTGCCCCATGACGGGCCCACTGCTGGACGAGGAGGGCGAGATCCTTCGGCGGTCGCGCGATGCCGTTGTGCTGCGGAGGTGACGTGCCACCGGATCGGCACGCGCGAGGAACCCCGGCGACCGGATCGTATCGCGGATCACGGAGTGCCGTCCCGATCGGCGTCCGAGTCACCTTGACCGCACCGCGCGACCTCCGCCACGTGCGTGAACGGCGGCCGGGAAGGTGGCCCTGTCTGCTCAAGGCCGCGCCGCGGACCGTCCTGGTCACGTGCGGCGGGCCGGGCACCGCAGCTGCCCGGCCGTTGCCCGGCGTCGGCGTGGACCCGAGCATGGCGCGCAGGACACCGCCGTTGCGGAGGCGGCGCCGGCGGTTTGGAGCACGCGGGCCGGGTGGTGACCCGGGACAGTCACCACCCGGCCGGGAACCGAAGCGTTGCCGCCCTGCTGCGGACCGGCTCCGGAAGCTCGAGAGACCGATACCCGGCTTCGGCCTGGCTACACGTCGGCGCGTCGCCACTCCGCCAAAAGAGGTACAGCTGCCTTTTCGTCCCCCGCGTCGGGTGATCGCGATATGTGTCGCATGGCCGAGCGTCGAGCGGCTGTCCGGGGTTACCGCTCCCCGGCGACGGGTAGCCGCGGGCCGAGACCTACTCGTGAGCGAGGAGCCGAGATGAAGGCAGTGGTGTACCAAGGACCGCGCAGCGTCGAGGTGCGTGAAGTCCCGGAACCGAAGATCGAGCAGCCGGCCGACGCGATCGTCAAGATCACCACGACGAACATCTGCGGGTCGGACCTGCACATGTACGAAGGCCGCACGAACGTCGAAGAAGGCAAGATCCTCGGCCACGAAAACATGGGCTTCGTCGCCGAAATCGGGTCCGGGGTCACCCGGATCAAGGTCGGTGACCGGGTGTCGGTGCCGTTCAACATCGCCTGCGGGACCTGTCGCAACTGCCTCGAGGGCTGGACGTCGTTCTGCCTGCGCGCCAACCCCACCGAGGGAGTCGACGGTGCCGCCTACGGCTACGCGAACATGGGCCCATATGACGGTGGTCAGGCGGAGTACCTGCGCGTGCCGTGGGCGGATTTCAACCTGCTGGAGCTGCCCGGGGGCACCGAGCACGAGAACGACTTCACCATGTTGTCGGACATCTTCCCGACCGGCTGGCACGGCACCGAGCTGGCCGGGATGCGTCCCGGTGACCGGGTCGTGGTGTTCGGCGCCGGGCCGGTCGGGCTGCTGGCCGCGCACAGCGCGGTGATCCGGGGTGCGGCCGAGGTCTACGTCGTGGACAAGGAACGTGACCGGCTGGCCATGGCCGAGAAGATCGGCACCATCCCGATCGACCTGTCCGAGGCCGACCCCGTCGAGCAGATCATGGCCGCGACCGGCGGCGCGGGCGCCGACTGCGGCGTCGAGGCGGTGGGCTACCAGGCGCACGACCACACCGGCGAAGAGCACCCGGAGCTGGTGCTGGACAACCTGGTCAAGACGGTGCGTTCGACCGGCGGCATCGGCGTGGTCGGGGTGTCCCTGCCGGACGACCCGGGCGCGGCGAACGAACTGGCCAAGCACGGCCGGATCGCCTTCGACTACGGCAGCCTCTTCATGAAGGGCCAGCACATGGGCACCGGCCAGGCCCCGGTCAAGCGCTACAACCGGCAGCTGCGCGACCTCATCATCACCGGGAAGGCGAACCCGTCGTTCCTGGTCTCGCACGAGCTGCCGCTGGATCAGGCCGCGGAGGGCTACGAGAAGTTCGACCACCGCGACGACGGCTGGACCAAGGTCCTGTTGCGACCGTGACTCGAAGCCCAACTGGAGAAAGGGAATCGCGATGACCGCGAAAGCCGGGGAGAAGGCACAGAAGACCGGGGAGTTCCACTGCGCGAAGTGCGGTGAGAAAGTCTCGGTCAAGCAGGGACACAAGATCCCCAAGTGTCCCCATGGACACACCGAATTCGGCAGCCGTACCGAAGAGCCCGGCAACAAGTCGTGAGCGCCGGCCTCGGTGGTCGCGACCTGGTTGGATGGCATGTTCGACACTTCTGGGGCGGCCTGCCGATGTTTGCGCGTGGTTCAGCCGGGTAGCCGCCGTTCGCGATCGGCTGCCGGTGGGGAAGTCACCGGTGCTCGTGCGGGCGAACGACAGCTCGCCGGCGAGCGTGTGCCGCGCGCTGGTGAACGGAGGTCAGTCATGGACGTCAAGCAGATCGAGTCCGTGCCGGAGGACGCACCGCGACCGGTGGGCACGACGGAGGCCGTGATCGAGGATGGCGCCGCGGAACTGGAACCCACCATCGTCCTGGGACGCGAATGAAGCAAACGCGGGCGCGCCCTCGGCGGCTCGCGGCCGGAAGGGTGCCTGAAGGTCATTCGACGACCCAGGAGCGGCTTTTCCTCGTCGTGCAGGATGCTTTCCGCACCGAGACCGCTGAGCTCGCCGACGTTGTGCTGCCGGCGGCGATCTGGGGCGAGAAGACCGGCACGTTCACCAACGCCGACCGCACGGTGCACCTGTCGGAGAAGGCTGTCGAGCCGCCCGGGCAGGCTCGGCCGGACCTGGACATTTTGCTCGATTACGCCCGCCGGATGGACTTCCGCGACAAGGACGGCGCGCCGCTGCCGCGGTGGCACGACGCCGAGTCCGCGTTCGAAGCATGGAAACGCGCGTCGGCCGGGCGGCCGTGCGGCTACTCCGGGCTCAGCTACGCGAAGCTGCGGACGACCAGCGGCGTGCAGTGGCCCTGCACCGACGAGCATCCCGACGGCACCGAACGGCTCTACACCGACGGGAAGTTCTTCGCCCAGCCCGGCTACTGCGAGAGCTACGGGCGTGACCTGGTCACCGGCGCGCCGATGGAGCCCGATGAATACCGGGCGATGAACCCGGACGGCAAGGCCATGATCAAGGCGGCCGAGTACCTGGAACCGCAAGAGGCTCCGAGCGACGAGCACCCGTTCGCGTTGATCACCGGGCGGACGATCCATCACTTCCACACCCGGACCAAGACCGCTCGCGCGCCGCAGCTGCAGGCGGCGGCTCCGGAGTCGTGGGTTGAGGTGTCCGATGTGGACGCGAAGCGGCTCGACCTGCACGAGGGCGACTGGGCGGAGATCACCACGCCGCGCGGACGGGCCCAGGCCCGCGTTCGGGTCGGCGGCATCCGCGAAGGAGTGCTGTTCCTCCCGTTCCACTACGGCTACTTCGACACCGACGACCCCACCGGCCGCGACGGTGACCGCGCCGCGAACGAACTCACGCGGACCGACTGGGACCCGGTGTCCAAACAGCCGTTGTTCAAGACGGCCGCGGCCGCGATCCGCCGCGCCGGCTCCAGCCTCGACACCGTGAAGGCGCCCGGCGGTCACACTCGTGTCGAGGAAGACCTCGAGCCAGGAGGGAACCGGTGAAACTCGGTCTGGCGATCCGCGAACTGCACCGGTCGGAGACGTCGCTGGCGAAAGACCTGCTCAAGGTCGCTGACCGGCACGTCGCCGAGCACGAGGTGCATCACGTCGCACACGATCTGGCCCGGTGGTCGCAGGCCCATGTCCGTGATCTGGCCGACGCTGCCCGCGCGTACGACGTCCACCTCTCGGGCGATGCCCCGACGCCGTCGAAGCCGGTGGAGGCGATCCGAGCGACGGTGGCCGAGCTGAGCGGACGCCGGCCGGAAACCGGCGTGCTCCTGCTCGCCGATCTGCGGCGGCTGCACCGCAAGGCAGCCGGTGTCTCCCTCGACTGGGAACTGCTCGCCCAAGGTGCGCAGGCCATCAAGGATCCGGACCTGCTGGCCCTCGCCGGCCGTTGTCACCCGCAGACGCTCAGGCAGCTGAAATGGACCAACGCGATGCTGAAGATCCTGTCTCCGCAGGTGCTGGCCAGCTGATGGTGAATACGACATCTTGATCGAGTGTCAGCCTTCGAATTCCGGGTATCCGCCATCATGATCAAGCTCGTCGCGACCCTCGGTGCGCTGGCGGCAGTGACCGGCTGTTCCGCCGCGGACAGCTCGTCGGCCGGCCAAGCAGCGCAGAAGTTCATCACCGCGGTGGCCGACGGCGGTACGTCAGCGTGTGCCCTGCTGGCACCGCGTGCGCGCGACGGCCTCGGTGCTGCCGGTTGCGGCCCGGGCTCACCGGTTGATCAGGTCCCACGCGGCGAGGTCACCGCCACGGTTGTCTGGGGCGACGAAGCCCAAGCTCGCTCGGCAGCCGACACGCTGTTCCTGCACGAGTTCCCGGACGGCTGGCGAGTCACCGGCGCCGGGTGCCGGCCTCGGAACGAGCAGGTTTACGACTGCCTGGTCGGTGGGCGATGAGGGCCCGCGCGATGTTCGCCGGGTATCTGGTGCTCGTGATCGCCGGTCTCGTGTACTTCGTCGTCATCGGGGTGCTCGGACGATGAGCGGCTTGCGCACCTTCGTCCGGCACAACGGCCTTTCCCTCGGCTTCGGCGGGCTGTTCCTGCTGAGCCTCGCCGGCCAGGCATTGTCCGGGATGGCCGATTTCAACGACCGGCAGCTCGCGCACGGCGTCGACCCGGTCGGACTCGGCAGCTACCTGACGTCCTCGTCGTTTGCCGTGGACGTTGCGGAGAACTGGCAGTCGGAGTACCTGCAGTTCTTCTTGTACGTCTTCGCGACCGTGTGGCTGGTGCAGCGCGGCTCGCCGGAATCGAAGCCGCTGAGCCGGATCGGCACCGAAAGCGACGAGGATCAGCTCCTCGGGCGGCACGTGCAGCCCGGTTCGCCGAAGTGGGCGAAGGCCGGCGGGTGGCGGACTGCGGTGTTCGCGCGCTCTTTGGCTTTGGTGATGGGGGGCATCTTTCTGCTGTCGTGGCTGGCGCAGTCGGTCGCCGGAGTCGCGGCGTACAACGCCGAGCAGCTGAGCGACTTCGGGGACCCGGTGTCGTGGCCGGAGTATCTGGTGTCGTCGGACTTCTGGAACCGGACGCTGCAGAACTGGCAATCGGAGTTTCTGGCCATCGGTTCGATGGCGGTGTTGAGCGTGTACCTCCGGCAACGGGGTTCGCCGGAATCGAAGCCGGTCGGTGCTCCGCATGGCGTCACCGACGAGTCCGGCTGAAGCCGACGTCGACTCACGGGACTCACCGAAAGCCGGAGTCAAGTCTCGTCGTCCCCGCCGGCCGGGCGGGGACGACGAAACCATCGATTCACGACACTGCCGGGCCGGATTCTGAACTACCGGACAGTTCCTTCAGGAATTCGTGGCACTGCTTGGCTCGCGCCGAGTCGTCCTCCATCACCTTGCGGAAGAAGTCGGCGATGTCCTGCCGGCCCGCGTTGTCGGCGTCGCGCACGTACTGGCCGTAGTCGTGGCCTGCCTTCAGTGAGTGGTACTGCACCGACACAAGGTCGAAGGTGACGTCGTCGAATCCGGTTTCTCCGGTAGCCACGAGTATCTCCCATCGCTGCGCTGCTGGCTGACTGCGGCCGGTTGTCACCGCTCGCGTGGAGTACCCGGCACACGTCGATCGATACATGGCTGTGTCGCGAAGTGGAAAACAGTGCAGATAGGCCGGCAAAGTTCGATGACCACGGGTTCCGTGCTTGCCGGCGCGCAGATGGCTGAACATCGAGACGTAGGTGTGAGCAGGCGGTGCCCGGGTACCAGGAAACGGTTCCCGTTTCAACGAGGCACTCGGCCCCCGGTGCAACTGCTGCTCACGTCCGGCGACGGCAGCTACGTGTCCGACGTGCGCGTCGCCGGCATGACCACCGGAGGGTGCGATGGCGCAGGACATCTACACGGCGGAGGCGACGTCGAGCCGCGGCAGTGTCCGCATCGACGGGCGAGGCGATCTCGCCTACCCAGTGGGTGAGCCCGGCGGTGACGGCACGGCGGACCCGCTGAACCCGGAACGGCTCTACGCCGCGGCGCTGGCCACTTGCCTGCACCAGTCGCTGACGATCGCCGCGACGTCGCTGGACGTGGAGCCGGGCGAAAGCGTGGTGACCGCGGAGGTCACCCTGACCGCCCGTGGTGACGGCGGTTACGAGTTGCGTGCGGTGGTCCGTGTCCACCTGCCGGGCGCGAGCACCGACTCGCTGTACGACGCCGTCACCCGTGAGGCACTGCGGTTGTGCCCGCTCGTCGGGAGCCGGATCGCCGTCATCCTCGACCGTGAGTTCCAGCACCACAGCGGTCCCGCCGACCCCGGGCAGAACTGATCGCCGGACTATCCGTCCTGTTCGGACAGCCGACGCGACCGCGGAGGTGGTCTTCGACGCCGAGCCGTCCGAAGAGGACGCGACCGATCAGCATTACGCCGAGGACACCGGATCTCCGCCGACGTCCCCGGTCCGGAACAAGTCGTGGGTTCGGTACGACATGTTCCGAGCGAGACCGGGGGACACACCGGCTTCGACGGACAACACCCGAACGGCCCAGCGTGTGCCGCGGTGCCCGACGACGAGGGTGCGGTTCCGTTCTGCCGTGCGGGTCCGGCCGGGTCCCGGCGATGCTGAGGGAGCCGCTCAGAACCATCCGGATGACGTTCTGTCGCCGAAGGGACGCAGCAGCAGAACACTGGCGTCGTCGGCCAGCCGGCCGTTCGCGTGGGCGAGCACCGCCTGGGTGATCCGCCGGGCGGCTTCGGGCAGCAGCCGGGCGGGCACGTCGTGTTCGAGCACCCGCGCCAGCCCGGAGAACCCGAAGGCGCGCCCTTCGTGGTCGCAGGCGCCGGTGACGCCGTCGGTGTAGAGCGCCACGACGTCCCCGCGTCGCAACTGCTCTTCGGCGGGGACCCGATCCGTCCGCGACCCGAACGGCGGGGCGGGATCGCCGGTCCGGAGTTCGGTCACCGTGCCGTCCCGCAGCAGCGCCGGGCCGGGGTGGCCGGCGGTCACGTGGGCGAGCCACCCGGTCGCGACGTCGAACCGGCCGATCACCCCGGAGACGCCGTGGCCGCCGGACGAGCTGATCGCTTCGTCCACGGCGTGGGCCTGCTCCGGCAGGCCCTGCCCGTCGCGGCGGGCGGCGCGGTAGGCCGCCAGCGCGACCGCCGCGGCCGGCGCGCCCGCGCGTTCGCGGGTGCCGGCGTCGAAGATCGCGAACGACACCGTCGTCTCCGACAGGGCGTAGTCGAACACGTCGCTGGTGGTGCCGTAGGCCGGTTCGGTCGCCGCGGCCACGGTCACCGTCTGCGTGGCGGCGGTCAGCGGGGGCAACGCCGTCCAGAGCAGCTCGGTGGCCGGACCGCGGTGTTCGCGTCGCCGGACGCGGTCGAGACCGTCGCCGTACTGCGTGGTGATGGTGACCAGGTGACCGAACAGGTAGGCCAGCCACCGGCACTGGTCGCGCAGGACGGGGTCGTGCGGATCCGTGCCGTCGGTGGGTTCGGCCTCGAGCACCCCGAGCCGTTCCACCCCGTCCAGCAACGGCGCCCACAGGCGGGGTTCGCCCGCCTCGGCGGTGACGACGACGTCGCCGCGCCGGAACGCTTCGCCGGCCGGGGTGGAGTCGATCTCGAGGGGCTCGCGGCCGCCGGGCACCGGTACGAGGGTGCGTTGGGCGTAGTCGGCGAGGTAGACCCCGACCCGCAGACCGACAGCTCGCCCGGCGGCGTCCATGAGGAACGGCAGCCGTTCCGGGGGCGCGCGGTGGGCGCCTTCGAGCAGCTCGACCAGCGCCGCCAACGGCCCGCTGACGGGCTGCGTCTGGCGGACGGGCCGGCTGTAGGGGACCCGGTCGCGGCCGAAGAGCTCGTCCAGGCGTTCGTTGACCGCGTGGGCCAGCATGTCGCGCTGCACTCCGGGCAGCGGCATGGCTCCGTTGAGGTAGGCGTCGAGCTCGAACAGGTCGACCGCGCCGCCCAGGGCGAAGTAGCGCATCCAGAGCTGTTCCATGGTGAGATCGGCGCGCGCGAAACACCGGACGAGCCGGTGCCGCTGTTCGTCTTCCGTACCTGTCATGTCCGTCAGCTGCCCGGGTAGCCCTCGACGACGGAGGCGGCCACCTGGGCGACGTCCTGTCGCCGCGCCCGAGCCATGCTCAGCAGCAAGCCGAACGCCACCTCTTCGCTGACGCCTTCCCGTTCCATCAACGCCCCCTTCGCCATGTTGAGCACGTCCCGGCTGCGTAAGGCCTCTCTGAAGGCTTCACTCGTCCGGCGGCCGTCCTCGGCACGTCGCACATACCCGAGCAGTACGCCCGCTTGGGCGGCGAACAAGGTGAGCAGCCGTTCGTCCCGCGCCGAGAAGGCGCCCGCTTCGCGGGCGTAGACCTTCACCGCGCCCACGCAGGTGTCTTGGACCAGCAGAGGTGCGCTGAGGGCCGCGAGCATCCCGAGCTCCGCAGCAGCCGGGCCCCATCGCGGCCAGCGCGGATCGGTCCGCACGTCGTCGACGCGGTGCGTCGCGCACGCGGAGAACGCCGACAAACAGGGCCCTTCGTCCAGCGCGTACTGCAGGTCGTCGGCCTTGCGCACCACCTCGTCCGAGGCCACCGCGGTGGTCCGCCGTCCGCCCTCGAGCAGGCTCACCCCGGCTCCCGCCGACGCCGGGATGGCTTCCCCGGCCGAGGTGGCGATGATCTCGATGGCCGGCTCGACGCTGTCCCACGTCAGGAGCAGCCCCGACATCCGCGCCACGACGACGGCCAGTTCGTCGGCCAGTGGCAGGTCGGCAGTCACCGTTGTCCCTCGTCTCAGCGGCTGGAGAAGGTTCGTTGCGGCGGCTTACCCGGGCGGCAGTGTTTTACGCCTGTTCGCCGCCTTCGTTCGGGATTGACCGCAGTCTGCGCGGGTAGTCGCGACTCATGATGGGCAACCCGGTCGAGGGCGGACCGGCGATCCGCGCACGGAGATGATCCGCGATGACGGACTACCTGGCGATCTACCTGCGCGACCAGCTTGCCCTGGGTGTCACCTGGCGGGCCCTCGCCCGCCGCGCCCGCGACAACAACCAAGGCACCGAACTCGGCGAGGCGCTGGCGCAGGTCGCGGACGGGATCGCGGAGGACGTGCGGACGTTCGAGGCCATCACGAGGGCCCTCGGCGTCCGGCCCAATCCGGCGAAGGTCGCCTTGGCGGCGGCCGGGGAGCGGTTCGGGCGGCTCAAGCGCAACGGCCGGTGGGTGTCGTACTCGCCGCTGAGCCGTTTCCTGGAGCTGGAGGGTCTCGCGATGGGCATCGAGGGCAAGAAGATTCTCTGGCACACGCTGGGTGAGCTGGCCGGGTTGCGTGAACGGTTGCCGGGTACGGACTTCGACGAGCTGCTCGACCGCGCTGCCCGCCAGCGGCAGACCCTGGAGCCCTTCCGGCGCGAG
Source organism: Amycolatopsis mediterranei (assembly GCF_026017845.1). NCBI lineage: Bacteria > Bacillati > Actinomycetota > Actinomycetes > Pseudonocardiales > Pseudonocardiaceae > Amycolatopsis > Amycolatopsis mediterranei. Next base: position 7,524,408 of record NZ_CP100416.1, on the reverse strand, counting down.
GCCGGGACGCAGGCGTTCGTCGCGAAGAAGTGATTCGCAGGGGAGTTTGGCCACCACCCTGCGTGGTACACCAACGGTGCTCGCTGCTTGGTCAAGCAGCATCTCTTCCCGGTCGAAACCGCGGCCGACACGTTCTCGAAGGTGCGAAGTTCCACCGCGCGTGTCGAAAGGCTCCTCATGCTCGTCCGTCCCGATCCCGGTTCACCTTGTGTGTGCAGCGAGGATCACCATGGCTGAAGGCGACGTCCACACCGTTCTGGAAGACGGTTTGTGGAAGAACCGGATCGAGGGTGGCGCGCGGGCGTCGAACACGTCGCCGCACCGCGTCGACGCGGTGATCGCCGGCCGGCAGACCGCGAAGAAGCGACGAGTGGCGCATGTGGTCCACACACCCGACGGAGGCGTCGAAAGCGAGCGCGACTACCGGCCGCGCAGCCGTTCCGCACGCTAGGCGCTCACCACCCGGGTCGAGCAAGCCGGGCTCTCACGGCCGTGGTCGCCGGCGCGTCCACCGCCTGCGGTCTGGGCGCTCGCCTGTTGCCGCGGCACACCGGTGGCACAGCGCCAGCCGTTCGTCCGCGGTCTCGGCGAGCCAGTGGGCGTCGAGCCACAGCACGTGCGGGAAGCGCCGCAATCCGGCCTTGTGCCGCGGGATGCCGCACAGCGTCTGATTGGTCCCGATCCGCCAGGCGTGCACGGACCCGTGGGGCTCGCGCACGCCTTCGTCGTCGAGCCACTGGTCCCACGGATCCAGGAGCTCCGCCTGGAGGGGTCGCGTGGTGTGCTGGCCGGCGCTACCGGATCATGGGCGTGCGTGACGGGGAAGAGGACGGCCAGGCGACAGCGAGCGGGAGGCCAGGGATGAACCGGCCGCAGGATCACCTTGCCGAACAGGACAACGTCCGGCGGGTCGACGACGTCACCAGCGCGCTGGAGGGTCTGGTCACCGTCCTGGGGCAGGAGGAGGACCTGTCGGTGGTGCTGCGGCGGGCGTGCCTGCAGGCGGTGCAGGCGGTTCCGGACGCGGACCTGGCCAGCATCACTCTGGTGCGTGACGGTGGGCACTACACGGCGACCTCGACCGGTGATGCGGCGAACCGGATCGATCAGGCGCAGTACGACGCCGGTCAGGGCCCGTGCCTGGAGGCCGCCCGTACCGGGACGGTGCAACGGGTCGAGGTGAGTGAGGTGGCTCGCCGGTGGCCGGAGTTCACCGCCGCGGCCGGTGCGGCCGCGGTGGTCAGTTACCTGTCCGCGCCGTTGTTCATCGACACCGAATACCAGGGTTCGCTCAACCTCTACGGCGCCGGTGGCGACGGGTTCGGTGCCCTGGACGCGGCTCTGCTGGAGCTGTACACCACCGCGGCCGAAGCAGCCTTGCGTGGCGCCCGCCGCTACGTGAGCGCCCGGGAAACCGTGGGCCGGCTGCGCACCGCGCTGACTTCGAGGGCCGTCATCGACCAGGCGAAGGGCATGCTGATGGCCATGCACCGCGTGTCCGCCGACCAGGCGTTCGATTTGCTGGTCAAGCGGTCGCAGGAGCAGAACGTGAAGCTGCGCGAGGTCGCCGAGTGGTTCGTCGCCGACGTGCTGAACGCCTGAAGGGCCTGCAGGGCCGCTCGGGGGTCAGGTCGCAGTGATGCCGGTGGCCTGGCTGACGAGCTGGACCGCCAGGTCACGAAGTTTCCGGTTCTCGCGCTGGGACTGCTCGACCAGCAGCGTGAAGGCTTCATCGGCGCTGATCTGGCGGACGGCCATGAGGATGCCCTTGGCCTGGTCGATGACGGCGCGCGAGGTCAGCGCGGTGCGCAGGTGCTCGACGGTGTCCCGGGCCTGCTGGTAGCGCGAGTAGACCCGTAAGGCCGGGGTGGCCGCGCTGGTGTACAGCTCCAGCAGCTTCTCGTCCAGTTCGGCGAAGCCGCCGTCCTGCCGGCTGTAGCAGTTCACCCCGCCGCCGTATTCCCCGGTGATGACCAGGGGCGCGGACAGGAAGCTGCCGAACCCGGCGGCGGCCGCGTCACGCGCGAAGTCCGGCCACTGCCCGGCCGCCTCGGCGACCGAGACCCGCACCAGCTTCCCGGAGCCCGCGGCCTCGACGCAGGGTCCGTGGCCGGCGGCGTACTGGTCGGTGTCGAGTCTGGTGACGACGTCGCTGGTGCTGGCGATGGTCGCGGGCTGGTGGTCGGTCAGCAGGGTGATGGTGGCTTCGTCGACGCCGGGCACGGCGTTGACGACTTGCGCGCACATCTGGTGCAGCAGGACGGCGAAGTCGTCTTCGGTGGCCAGCGTCGCGGTCAAGGACTCCAGGGCGCTGGTGACCTCGTCGAGCACCGTGGGCCAGGACCTGTCATGAGTGGGGGGCATGCTCGTCTTCTCCTGCCGCTGCGCCGACGCGGAAGCGACCACCGTGGAACGGGCGAGAGCAAGCGGCCAAAACTGCGTCACTCGAGGAGACTCGTGTGACGTGCTTCCGGGCCCGCTGCTGGACGAGGAGGAGGCGCTGCACTCCGTTCCACGGCGAGGTCCTTCGGCGTCCGCCCAAGTTCGGTGTGCCGCGAAGGCGACGCGCCACCGGACCGGCGCGCACGATGAACCCTCGGCGAGCCCACCGTACCGCCCCGGCGGCCGGCGCCGCGCGTTGTCACCCGGCCCAGGTGCCCGCTGCGGCGGTGTCTCGTAGGCTGGCGGTTCCGGGTATCAACTCGGCGGGCCCGCAGCGTGGAGAGGGCGCAACGGTGGATGGACAGCCTCGGGAGCGGTTGTGGCGGGCGATCGCCGCGGCCGCCGAGGTACCGGGGCGCCGCGACAGCTGGGCGCAAACGGTCTGCCTGGCCTGCGTGGAAACGCTGGACCAGGTCGACGCCGCGATCCTGGCGTTGCGGGGCGGTACCCGTTCCGAGGAGGTGCTCGGTGCCAGCGACCAGTGGGCGGCGAAACTGGCGGAGCTGCAGTACACCGTCGGCGAGGGACCGGGCGTGGAGGCGTTCGGCAGCGGCAGCCCCGTGCTGGTGCCCGACCTGAGCGTCGAACAGGTGCGCTGGCCGGGCTTCGCCGACGCGGCGCTCGCGGTGGGTGCGGCGGCGGTGTTCGCGTTCCCGCTCCGGTACGGCGCGATCCAGTTCGGCACCCTGGAGCTGATCCGCCACCGTCCCGGAGGGCTGCCCAGCGCGCAGCGGCGGGACGCCGCGCTGGCGGCCGACCTGGCCACGGCGGCACTGCTGCGGCACACCCGCGAGGCCGAGCGGGCGGGCCACGACTTCGCGCCCCGTCCCGTCGCTTCGTTCCAGGACGTCAACGTGGCCACCGGCATGCTTGCCGCGCAGCTGCAGATCACCCTCGACGACGCGTTCGCCCGGCTGCGCGCCCACGCTTTCGGCCGGGACCGGTCGGTTCTGGACGTCGCCCGGGACGTCCTGGAGCGGCGCATCTCTCTGGACGAGCTGGCCGAATGACCCCTCTGCAGGAGGCACCATGAACAACCGCCTTGACGGGGAGTCCGGCACGGCCCCACCCGAGCTGGCCAGTGCGCTGGTCACCATCACTTCGCGCCTGGTCGGCAGCCCGGACAACGCCACCGTGCTGCGCCTGATCACCGAGGTCGGCACCGGACTGCTGGGCGCGACCGCCACCGGCGTGATGCTGACCGGTGTCCGCGGTCTGGAGGTGGTGGCGGCCTCGGACGAGACGGCCCGGTTCGTCGAGTTGCTGCAGACCCACATCGACCAGGGGCCGTGCGTCGACTGCATCGCGGCGGCCGCCGTGATCACCGCATCGGATTTGGCGGCTGAGCGGGACCGGTGGCCGGAGTTCGTGCCGGCCGCCCTGGAGGCCGGGTATCACTCGGTGGTCGCGGTCCCGCTGCGGTTGGACGGAACCGCTGTCGGCGGGTTCAACCTGCTCTACGACACCGCGTTCACGGCGCCGCAGTGGCAGCTGGACCTGGCGCAGGTGGTGTCGGACCTGGCGGTGCTCGCCCTGGTCCAGGAACGTGGCGAGCGCCGCGCGGACCGGCTGGTCGAGGCCACGGTCACGGCTCTGAACGACCGGGTCCAGCTCGACCACGCCGTCGGCCTGGTCGCCGGCACCCTGGGCATCGTCCCCGCCGCGGCCCGCGCCCTGGTGACCGGCTACGCCGCCGAGCACGGCCTCGTGCTGAGGGAGGTGACCCGCGCGGTCACCGAGGGCACCCTCGCGCCGGCCGACCTGACCGGGTGACGAGGGTCAGGTCCAGCCGCCGTAGTCGGGGTCGGCCGTTCCGTCGGCTTGGGCATCGACAGCCGCTGCGACCCGCGCCGCTTCTGCGCCGAGCCCGACGTCACCGGCGTCCTCGGTGAGCTCGCCGCGGGCTTGCGCGGCGTCGCAGCCTTGCCAGCCCTGCAGGACGCCGACCGCTTCGTCGACCGCGACCCGTCTCGCGAGCGAATCCAGCAGGCGACGGCCCGCCGCGGCGAGCGAGCCGGTATCAGGATCCGGTCGGGTCATGTCTCCCACGGTCCTCTCCGTGGCGGTCGAACGCCACACCGGGTCTCCGGTTCGCGCCGGGCGGGGCGGCACCGGAAGCGCGGACGAGCCGCGGAGAATGCCCGCCAGACGGGCTCTGCGGTCTTGGTGGGGTACGGTGGGCGTAGTCCGTGGGCACCTCGCACGTGAGTGGTCAAACCCACGTCGTTCCCGGACGACCCAGTTCGGCCGGTGTCAGAGGTCGAGAACGGGAGCACCGACATGACGTCGGACCCGCACACGACCATCGTGACTTCCGCAGCCGCCAGGCCTCTTTAGCGCGATCCACGTCGCCCCCGGCAACCCGAAGGCACCCAGCCCGAGGCACGTCGCCGAAGCCTGACAGACCCGAACTCAGGCCGCGTGGATTCCTCCAGCTCACCGTCGAAGCGCCCGGCTGCAAGCTTCCGCACGCGGCACAGTTCCGCGTGCCCGGCACCTGCACCGCCGGACCTCGGGAGGCGCGCCGGGCTTTCTTGAAGGGACCTCCCGATCATTGCGCATTTGACGGTCAATTCGTCGTTCAGCCGTTCGTGTTCCCGCCGGAATGGACCGATTCGCGGTGGTCGGTGATGACCGAGCTCGAGGGACTGCACACGAGCGTGCTGGCCGCGTTGGGCCGGAATGCTGCCGACGGCGGGATCGACCTGCTCGGCCGCGTGTGCCGGGAGTGCGTGCGGCTGTTGTCGCTGGACGGCGCCGCGATCGCCGTCATGGCCCACGCGGGCCAGCGCGAGCTGGTGCATGCCACCGACGTGGTCAGCACAGCCCTGGCGGATCTGCAGTTCGCGCTGGGCGAAGGCCCCGGTTTCGAGGCGTACACCAGTGGCGACGCGGTGCTCGTGCCCGACCTCGGCGCCGATTTCGCGCCGGCCTGGCCGATCTTCGCCGTCGAAGCCGCAACGCACCCGGTGGCGGCTTTGTTCAGCTTTCCCGTCCACCTTGGAGGGATCGCGGTCGCGACCCTGGACGCCTACCGAGGTACGCCCGGCTCGCTGAGCAACGGCGATCTGGTCACGGCCGGGCGGCTGGCCGACCTCGCGGCGCTCGCGTTGTCCGGCCTGTCGGCGAACGCCGGCCGCTGGCTCGACGGGGACGGGTCGAGGATGTCGGGTTCGGGAATGCGGTACCGGCAGGTGTCCCAGGCCACCGGAATGGTGATGGCCGTGCTGGATCTGCCGCCCGCAGCGGCCCTGGCCCGGATCCGGGCTTACGCGTTCGCGTGCGGCCGGTCCCTGCTCGACGTCGCCTCCGACATCGTGACCAGGCAGCTCCAGCCGGCCGAGGTTGCCGACCCGGAGCCACGATGAGAGCGCACACCGGTTCACCCGCGGAAACGGCGACGTCGAACGCCGGCCCGCCGGGGCCACGTCCAACGCGGACGGAGCCGCGCGGGAGGAGCTCCCCGCCGAGCGGCAGGCTCGAGAGCCGGTTGTCGACGTGCCGCTGGATCGCCCGGCGCAGTGGCCGTGCGCCGAACTCCGGTTCGTGCGGTCACCGCGGTTTCGGCAGCCGCCGGCCCGCTCGGGTTCAGCGCGGGCGTGAGCTGCAGGTGCTCCGGGCCGATCTGGACGAGCCGAGCCCCATGGATCAGGCGGTCAGTACGAGCCCGCCGTGCTTCCGCGCTGGGCCGGTTCGACGATCGCGGGCTGGGCCAGGATGATCGTGGCGATGTCGCGGACCTTGCGGTTCGTCCGCTGGGAGAGCTCGGTGAGCCAGGCGAAGGCCTCGTCGGCGGTCAGCCCGCGGCGGGCCATCACGATGCCCTTGGCCGTGGCGATCGCGTCGCGGGACTCCAGAGCGGTACGCAGCTGCCGGGCTTGGCGCTGGGCGTGGCCCCACCGGGCCGCGGTCAGGATGACCCCGGACATCGCGCTGGTGAACAACGCGATCAGCGCGGCGTCCATCGGATCGAAGACGCTCTGCTGCCGGCTCCACACGTTCAGCGCACCCGACAGGTGGTGCTGGCGGGCCGCATCTCCGGTCACCGCGTCGTCGACGCCGACGAACAACGGACAGGACAGCATGGTTTCGACACCGGCCCCGGCCGCGGCCTCACCGAACGCGGGCCATCTCCGGTGGGCCAGTGCCGTGTCGGTGCGGACGACCGTCTCGGTGCGCGTCGCTTCGAGGCAGGGGCCGTCATCGAGGGAGTACTGGGCCTTGTCGAGGACGAGCACGCTCTCCTCGGTCGCGGCGACGGTGCGTGGCACGCCTCCGTCGAACAACGTCACGCTCGCGGCGTCGGCACCAGGCAGCAACGCCACCGCCCGGGCGGCCATCCGCGCCAGGGTCTCATCGCGGGACTCGCCGGCCCGCAACGACTCCGTCAGCTCGAGCAGGGCCGCGGAAACGTCGTGCGCCCGGTCGTGCATCGTCACGCCCTCCGCGGAACCTTGATCCACCCCTCGTGGAGCCAACTTCCCACGTTCATCGGCGGAACGCCAGAGGAGCGGTCCCGCGGTCGGCCAGGCCGGCAGTTCGCGGACCGCGTCCGCCAGCCGGGGGTAGATCGGCATCCGGTCGAACCCGGCCAGCCGCAGGACGCGTGCCGCCGGGTGCGTCCGGGCCACGACGGCGACCTTCCGGCGCTCCAGGTGTGCTCGCTCGGCCGCTTCTTCGAGAACCCGTAGTCCGGCCGCGGCCATGAAGGACACGCCGCTGAGGTCCAGGACGGTGTGCCGAGGCAGGTCCTGCCACAGCGCGCGGCGCAGCAGCCCAGCGCTGGCGAGGTCGATTTCGCCGTCGGCGGTGATGACCAGCAAGTCGTTTCGTCGGCAAGTCCGCAGCACCCGCAGGATCGGGGCGGACGGGTGAACGTGGACGGACGGTGGTTGCGGCATGGCGATCGTCTCCCGGGGGAAGCGGGCGACACGGGCGACAAGCGAGCCTGCGCAGTGGACGCGGAGGTGAACTCGCCACCGCATCGATCCTGGATCCGAAAGCGAGCGGAGGGGCTCACGCAGGGCTCGGGCTCAACCTCACGCGCCTTCAACGGTACCCCCGAACGGGTGTGTTCGTACCGCCGGCGCCGGAGGCTCAGCCGAACGGGATGCCGGCCGCCAGGCTGGTCCGCCGTGCCGTGTTCCGGCCCAGGGTGCCGAGGTCGTCGATGATCAGGTCGTCGTCGCCGTGCCGGGCTGCGGCGGGAGGAGGATGAACGGCACCTGACGCTGGTGGCGTGCGGCGCAGGTCCACCCAGTGGCGGGTCCGCCGGTTCGAAGCCGACGGTGAGGCTGCGGCCGCCGGCGTGCCCGGCGGCGCCGAGCTTGTTCGGTTTCGTCGGCACCGGTGCGCCTTGGTAGGTGCGCGCCTTACCGTCGAGCGGCTGGTGGATCTCGAGGTAGGTGCCGGCCGGAGACCGGGTGATGATCCCGGTTTCGATGCCGTGGTCGAGCACCTCGCGGTCCGACCGCTGCAGGGCGAGGCAGACGCGGTAGGTGATCAGGTAGGCGACGGGCGGGGCGAGCAGCAGCCCGATGCGCCCGGCCCAGGTGGTGGCGTTGAGCGAGATGTCGAACTGCAGCGCGATGATGTCGTTGAACGACGACAGCGCCAGCACGCCGTAGAGGGCGAGCGCCATCATGCCGATCCTGGTGCGGACGGGAACGTCGCGGGGGCGTTGGCCGAGGTTGTGGTGGGCGGTGTCGCCGGAGAGGCGGCGTTCGATCCAGGGGCAGGCGAACAGGGCGGTGAAGAGCACGGTCATGCCGAGGACGCCGGCGAAGAAGGGGCTGGGGAATGTGTGGTTGCCGGGGAACGGTTCCCACGGCGGGTACACGCGCAGGAGGCCGTCGGCGAAGCCCAAGTGCCAGTCGGGCTGGGAGCCGGCGGAGACCTTGGACGGGTCGCAGGGCCCGAACTTCCACACCGGGTTGATCTGGAACAGCCCGGACATCAGGGCGAGGATGCCGGTGACGAGGGCGAAGAACGCGCGCCCTTCAACGCGAAGACCGGCAGGTGCGGTCCTGCTCGCCGCCGGCTCGTGGCGATCGAGTGAAGTGAGAGTCGCACTCTGAGCGGGCGCTCACCCGGCCGTCGAAAGTTGCGGAGTGCTCAGCGCTGTGGTCCCGCACCCGTCGACCGGACGTCCCCCGTTCGTCACGGCGTCGCAACACGATGCGACCTGCAATCGCGCAGGGTGGCCGCGTCACCGAACTGCCGGGAACTGGGCGCGGCCGGCAGCCGACTGATTCCTCCGAGGCAGGCGAAAGGAGCTCGATGTCGATCGACCAGAGCGAAGAGCGTACGGCTGAGGCACCGCCCGAGCCCCGGTTCACCTGGGCGGCGGTTCGCCCGCTGCTGGTGCGGCTGCACTTCTACGCCGGGGTGTTCGTCGGCCCGTTCCTCCTCGTCGCCGCGCTGACCGGGCTGACCTACATCTGGACTCCGCAGGTCGAGCAGGCCGTCTACGACCACGAACTGCACGTCCCTGCCGCGCCCGGGGTCGTGCCCCTGGCGCAGCAGACTGCCGTCGCCAAGGCCGCGGTGCCGGACGGGACGATCACCGGGATCCGGCCCGGGCCGGCCGCGACCGACTCGACGCAGGTGATCTTCAATCGGCCGGGATTGGAGCCGAGCTTTCACCACACGGTGTTCGTCGATCCGCACACCGGCCAGATCCGCGGGCAGCTGGAGACCTACGGCTCGGGCCAGGCGCTGCCGTTGCGCAGCTGGATCGACGGGCTGCACGCCAACCTGCAGCTGGGTGATTTCGGCCGCTGGTACAGCGAACTCGCGGCCAGCTGGCTGTGGGTGGTCGTGCTGGCCGGGATCGCGCTCTGGATCGGGAGCCGGAAGCGGAAGAAGCCGCAGAGCGCGCGGGGACGGCTGCTGTCGTGGCACCGCATGACCGGCTTGGTGATCGCGGCCGGGCTGCTGTTCCTCTCGGCCACGGGCCTGACCTGGTCGGAGCATGCGGGCGACAACATCAGTGGGCTGCGCGCACAGCTGGACTGGACGACGCCGTCGGTGTCGACCGCGCTGCCCGCGGTCGCTCCCCAGGGCGCCGACGTCGGCATCGACGCCGTGCGTGCGACGACGCTGCAGGCCGGCCTGTCGGACCCGGTGGAGATCCGGCCGCCGTCCGGGCCGGGCAAGGCGTACGTCGTGGCGCAGGTCGGCCGGTCCTGGCCGACGAAGGCCGACTCGATGGCCGTCGACCCGGCCACCGGCCGGCTCACCGACACGCTGCCGTTCTCCGGGTACTCGTTGGCCGCCAAGCTGTCCCGGTGGGGGATCGACGCCCATATGGGGCTGCTGTTCGGGGTGGCGAACCAGATCGTGCTCACCGGGTTGGCGGTCGGGTTGATCGCGGTGATCTTCTGGGGTTATCGGATGTGGTGGCTGCGTCGGCCGACCCGGGGTGAGGCGCGCGTCGGGCGTCCGCCGGTGCGAGGGGCGTGGCGCCGGATTCCGGGCCGGGTGCTCGCGCCGTTCCTGGTGGTGACCGCCGTGGTGGGTTACTACCTGCCGGTGTTCGGTCTGTCGCTGCTGGCTTTCCTGGTCGTGGACCTGATCGTCGGCGCGCGTCATCAGGAGGCGAAGGCGTGATCGAAGCAACTGGCTTGCGGTGGATCTTGACGGCGGTGTTCGTGGCGGCCGGGGCGTTCTGTGCCTACCGCTGTTTCCGACAGGGCACGGTGACCAGCCGAGTCGGTGACGTGCTGCACGCGGCGATGTGTGTGGCCATGGTCGCGATGGTGTGGCCCGCCACGATGGGCGTGGCCGGCTTGCCGCAGGTGGTGCTGTTCGGGTTCGCCGCGGCGTGGTTCGCCGTGGCCGCGGTGCGAGGCGGCGCGCCCGAGAGCCGGTGGCACCCGGGCTATCACGCGGTGATGATGCTGGCGATGGTGTGGATGGCGTTCGCCATGCCCCGCGCCATGGTGGGCAGCGGCACGGCGACGACCATGGACATGCCGGGGATGGAGGGCATGGCGATGGCGCTCCCGTCGGCCGGCGGGGGAGTGCCCGCCGACGTGGTGATCGTCGCGCTGACGCTGGCGATCGCGTTCTGCCTGGCGGGGATCGCGTTCCTGGCCCGGGTCATCGACGGCGCGCGGGTCGCGCCGCCGTCGGTGCGCACGGCGGGGTGGGGCGCCGACGCCTTGATGGGCCTCGGCACCTCCGTGATGCTGCTGGCGATGCTGTGAGGTCAGGCCCTGGTCGTTCTCCTCGGCTCGGAGGGCACTTCTGTCGCTGCCACCGGTCCAGTAGTCGGACAGGGTCGCGGAATGGTTCCCCGGGCCAGCCGACCAGGTGACGGCAACCCGGAGGAAGAGCCGTAGCGAGCCGCTGCGTATTCTCGGCGCCGGTCACACCCTGTCGCTGCCACCGAACATCGACAGCGACCACGGAGAACCCATGTCTTCCGAGACGACCACACCCGCCGCGCAGAGCGTCGAGCTCGCGGTGCGCGGTATGACGTGCGCCGCCTGCGCGGCACGGGTGGAACGCACCCTCAACAAGCTCGACGGTGTCCGCGCGACGGTCAACTTCGCGACCGAACGCGCGGCCGTCCGCTGCCCGGACGACCTTGATCCGGCCGTGCTCACGAGCGCGGTCGCGAAGGCCGGCTACACCGCCGAAGTCCGCAAGGGCGCCGCGCACGACGCCCGCCAGGAGGACGCGCACGCCGCACGGGTCCGTGATCTGCGGCGTCGCCTCGGACAGGCGATGTTGCTGTCGGTGCCGCTGGGGAACCTGTCGATCACCTCGGCGTTGGTGCCGTCGCTGCGGTTCCCCTGGTGGGAGCTGCTGTGCCTCGCGCTGGCCACCCCGATCGTCTTCTGGGCCGCGGCGCCGTTCCACCGGGCGGCGTGGCGGAACCTTCGGCACGGTTCGTCCAGTATGGACACTTTGGTGTCATTGGGGGTGTTCGCTTCCTACGGCTGGTCCACGTGGTCGGTGCTGACCGGCGGATCCGGTGCGGCCGGGTACTGGCTGGGGTTCGGCACGACGGCCGCCGGCGCCGACTCGGTCTACCTCGACGTCGCCGCCGGGGTCACGACGTTCCTGCTCGCCGGCCGCTACTTCGAGACCCGGGCGCGGCGCAGTGCGGGCGATCTGCTGCGGGCGCTGGACGCGCTGGCGGCCAAGGACGTCCGCGTCCTGCGCGACGGCACCGAGGTCACGGTTCCGGTGGCCGACCTGGCCCGCGGTGACGAGTTCGTCGTGCGACCGGGGGAGAAGGTCGCGGCGGACGGCGAGGTCGTCCTCGGAATGTCCACTGTGGATGTCGCTGCGGTGACCGGTGAGCCCGTTCCGGCGGAAGTCGCCGTCGGCAGCCGGGTGATCGGCGGGAGCGTGAACCGCAGCGGCCGCCTGGTCGTGCGGGCCACCGAGGTCGGGGCGAACACGCAGCTGGCGCAGATGAGCGCGCTGGCCGAGCGGGCCCAGGAACGCAAGGCGAACGTGCAGCGGCTCGTGGACCGGATCTGCGCGGTGTTCGTGCCGGTCGTGCTGGGTATCGCCGTGGTGACGCTCACCGGCTGGCTGCTGGCCGGGCAGCCGGTGCGGGCCGGGTTCGGCGCGGCGGTGTCGGTGCTGATCATCGCCTGTCCGTGCGCGCTCGGACTGGCCACGCCGACGGCGTTGATGGTCGGCGTCGGCCGCGGCGCGCAGCTGGGGATCCTCGTCAAGGGCCCGGACGCGCTGGAGGCCAGCCGCCGCGTCGACACCGTGGTCCTGGACAAGACCGGCACCGTGACCAGCGGGCGGATGACCGTGACCGGCGTCCGGCCCGTGGGCGGGCGGACCGCCGAGGAGGTGCTGCGCGCCGCCGCGGCGGTCGAGGCGGCGTCCGAGCACCCGATCGCCGTCGCCGTGGTCGCCCGGATCTCCGGCGAGCTGCCCGAGGTGACGGACTTCCGGGCGCTGCCGGGGCTCGGCGCGGCCGGTGCCGTCGACGGCGTGCGCGTGTTCGTGGGGCGGGCGCGGCTGCTCACCGAGGAGGGCGTCCCTGTTCCGCCCCAGGTCGAGGCGGACGTCGCCGCCGCCGAGAGCGAGGGCGTCACGGTCGTGCTCGTCGCCTGCGACGGCGAGGTGGCCGGGCTGTTGCTGGTGCGCGACGAGGTCAAGCCGTCGGCCGCCGAGGCGGTCCGGGCGCTGCACGCGATGGGCCTGAAGACGGTGCTGCTGACCGGCGACAACGAGGTGACCGCGCGGGCGGTGGCCGCCGAGGTCGGCATCGAGGACGTCCGCGCCGGAGTCCTGCCTGCGGAGAAGGCCGAGGTCATCGAGCAACTGCGGGCCAGTGGCCACCGGGTGGCGATGGTCGGCGACGGCATCAACGACGCCCCGGCGCCGGCGACCGCCGACCTCGGCCTGGGGATCGCCAGGGGCACCGACATCGCCCTGCGTGCCGCCGGCCTGATCCTCGTGCGCGACGACCTGCGCGTGGTGCCGGACGCGCTGAGCCTGGCGCACCGCACCCTCGGTACGATCCGCGGCAACCTCGCCTGGGCGTTCGGCTACAACCTCGCCGCCATCCCGATCGCCGCGCTCGGCCTGCTCAACCCGCTCATCGCCGGCGCCGCCATGTCGCTGTCGTCCGTGCTCGTGGTGTCCAACAGCCTTCGCCTGCGAAACTTCGCCGGCACCGGTATCAGTTACGAAATCGAGGAAACCCGATGAAGATCGTCAGGTTGTTCGCCGCCGCCCTGCTCGCGTTGGCCGGGCTGCTGGCTTTCGCCGGACCCGCGTCCGCCCATGCCGCGCTGAAGTCGAGCTCACCGGCCGAGGGCGCGAGTCTCGCGGCCGCTCCCCAGAAGGTCGAGCTGACTTTCGAGGAAGCCGTGACGCTGCAGCCGGACCCGATTTCGGTGACCGGTCCGGACGGTGCGAAGTGGACGGTCTCGCCGCCGACGGTGACCGACGCGACGATCACGGCCGCGGTGGTCCCCACCGGCCCGGCCGGGGCGTACACGCTGACGTACAAGGTCGTCTCGGACGACGGTGACAAGGTGACCAGCGCGGTGCACTTCACCCTCACCGCGCCCGCTTCACCGCCCGCCACGTCCAGCTCCGCCGCACCGACGTCGTCCTCGGCGCCCGCCACGACGGCGTCCCCGACCCCCGCCGCGTCGAGCGACACCAGCGGTGGCATTCCGGCGTGGGTGTGGATTCTGATCGCGGTCGTGGTCATCGTGGCCGCGGTGGTGGTCGGGCTGCGGCTGCGGCGGTCCCGGCAGTAGGTCGGCGCGGATGTCCGGGAACCAACTCGGCTCGTGGTGCGACTACTGCTGGTGGAGCATCGACGACGCCGAGGAGGATTCCGGTGAGAGCACTGCGGTGGACAGCGGCTGTGGCGGTCCTTTTCGGACTGTCGGCGTGCGGGACGGCCGGCCCGGCCCAGCCTGCCGCGGCACCCTCGTCGCCGCCCAGCTCCACAGAGGTGGGCTGCCCTGGGCCGCCGCAGCTCGCCTCACCGCCGAAGCGGGTGGTGACGATGGACGGCGGCGCGGCGGCGATCCTGGAACGCCTCGGTGCCGCCGACAAGATCGTCGGCACGGCCGCGCCGGACTTCTTCAAGGCCTTCACCGGCGATGAACTGGTGAAGCTCTCGGCGATCCCGGTGCTCGACAAGGGCCAGGGCAACGCCGAAGCGGTGATCGCGGCGAAGCCCGATCTCGTCGTGGGCATCTCGAGCTTCAGCTTCGGCGGGTTCGACGGGACGCCGTCGGTCGACCAGCTGGCGAAGGCCGGGGCGAAGTCACTGGTCGCGTGCGACACCGCGAAGGGCGCCGCGGTGAAGGACCTGTCCGCGACGACGACGTTCATCCAGCAGGCCGCGAAGCTGTTCGGTGTCGAGCAGCGCGGCGCCGAACTGGTCGCGCAGATCACCGCGTCGGTCGACAAGGCGAGAAGCACCTCGGGCAAGCGGGTCCTCGCCTTGTCGACCCCGCCCGCGGCCGGGCAGCCGGTGCGGGCCCAGGGCGGCACGGGCCTGGCCAACGGGGTGATCACCCTGGCCGGCGGCCAGAACATCACCGAGGACGCGACGCAGGACTTCGCCAGCCTCAGCGCCGAAGAGGTCGTCAAGCGGGACCCGCAGGCGATCGTCGTCATCTCGGGATTCGCTCCCGGCAGCGACGACGGCCTGCTGAACGCGATCCGCAGCAGCCCGGTGCTCGCCGGCACGACGGCGGTGAAGGAGAACCGGTTCGCCGTGGTGCCGCAGAGCATCCTGCTCTCGCCGAGCGTCCTCAACGGCGACGCGGTCGCGAAGATCGCCGAAGCCCTCCACAAGTGACCGCGCGCCTGGCACACCGGTCCCGGGGCAGCGGCCTGCTCGGCGGGATCCCGATCGGGGTGGTCCTCGCCGTGTTCACCGCCGCGCTGGTGGTCTCGGCACTCGTCGCCGTGGGCCTCGGCCCGGTGTCGATCGCGCCCGGCGAGGTGACGTCCGTCGTGGGCGCCCATCTGACCGGCGGTGGTGCGCCGGGACCGTCCGACTTCATCGTGTGGAACCTGCGCGTGCCGCGGGTTCTGCAGGGCGTGTCCGTCGGCGCCGGGCTCGCGGTGGCCGGGCTGCTGACCCAGGCGATGGTCCGCAACCCCTTGGGCGAGCCCTTCATCCTCGGGCTCACCTCCGGCGCCGGTGTCGGTGCGGTGCTCGTGCTGACCACCGTCGGCGCCGGCCTCGCGGGGCTGCTCACGCTGCCGCTGGCGGCGTTCGGCGGGGCCGTCGTGGCAGCGCTGGTGGTGTTCGGGTTCTCGCGCACCGCGGGCCGGATCCAGGCCGGCCGGATGGTGATGACCGGCATCGCGGTCGGCCAGCTGCTGGCCGGGGTGATCTCGTTCCTGTTGCTGCGCACCGAGGACGTCGACGGGCAACAGCAGATCCTGTTCTGGATCCTCGGCAGTCTCGCCGGCGCCCAGTGGCCGCTGGCGCTGACGTGCGCGGCCGTCGTGCTGGTGCTGGTCGTCGTTTCGGCCGCGGGCGGGGGCCGGCTGAACCTGCTGGTGCTGGGCGACGACGGTGCCGCGTCACTGGGGCTCGACGCGGCTCGCGCCCGGGGCGTGCTGCTCGTCGTGGTGGCGCTGCTGACGGGCACGGTCGTCGCGGTGTCCGGCAGCATCGGATTCATCGGCCTGATCGTGCCCAACCTGACCCGCCTGCTCGTCGGCGCGGACCATCGCCGGGCACTGCCGGTGACCGCGTTGCTCGGCGCTTTGCTGATCGTCTGGGCCGACACCGCCGCCCGGCTGCTGCTCGCCCCGACCGAGCTGCCGATCGGCATCCTCACCGCCGTGATCGGCGTTCCGCTGTTCCTGGTGATCCTGCGCCGCAGCGCGGCGGGAACGGTGGGCCTGTCGTGAAACTCGTCTTCGACGGCGTCACCGCCGGCTATGCGGACGTACCCGCGGTGCACGACGTGACCCTGACGATCGCGAAGGGCGAGTTCGTGGCGGTGGTCGGCCCGAACGGCAGCGGGAAGTCCACTCTGCTCAAGACGGTCTACCGGGCGCTGCGCCCACGGACGGGCGCGGTGCTGCTCGGTGCCGAGGACGTCTGGACGGTCAAGCACCGCCAGGTCGCCCGCCGCGTCGGCGTGCTGGGCCAGGACCAGGCCGGCGGGTACGACTTCACCGCGCGGGAGGCGGTCCGGCTCGGGCGGTACCCGCACCTCGGCGCGTTCGACCGGCTTTCGGCGGCGGACGAGAAGGTCGTCACCGAAGCGCTGGAACGCACCGGCGCCGGCGAGTTCGCGGACCGGCCACTGTCCACATTGTCCGGCGGAGAACGGCAGCGGGTGCTGCTGGCCAGAGCCCTGGCACAGCAACCCGAAGTGCTGGTGCTGGACGAACCCACCAACCACCTCGACCCCGCGCACCAGATCTCCGCACTGGGCCTGGTCGCCTCGCTCGGCGTCACCGTCGTGGCGGCCCTGCACACGCTGGACCTCGCCGCCCGGCACGCCACGACGATCGTCGCCCTGAAGGCGGGCACGATCGCCGCGGCCGGGCCACCGGCCGAAGTGCTCACGCGCGAAATCTTCCGCGAGGTTTTCGCGGTGGACGGGAGCGTGATTCCCGACCCGGTCGACGGGCGGCCCCGCGTGCTGCTCCGCGAACTGTCCGGCTGATTCAGGATCCGGCGAGACCTGCGAACGGATCCCGTGCCGGGTCGGGGTGCGCTTCGAACTCGATGAAGTCGGTGGCAGCCTTGGCCACCTCGGCACCGTGCAGGTGCCGGATGAGCGCCGCCGTCATGTCCATTCCGGCGGCCACTCCGGAGGAGGGCCACCGGTTCCGGTCCTCGACCCACCGGGCCTGCCGCACCCAGCCGACGTGCTCGCCCTGGGTCGTGACCCAGTCGAACGCGCGCTTGTTGGACGTCGCGCGGTAGCCGTCGAGCAGGCCCGCGGCCGCGAGCACCGCCGAGCCCGTGCACACGGAGGTGACGAGCGGCGCCGAGCGCGCGTAACCGGCCAGCCAGGTGAGGAACGGTTGCTGCCGCACGAGAGTCCTCGTGCCCCGGCCGCCGGGGACCAGGATGATGTCGGGCTCGGGGGCGTCGTCCCGGGTGTCGGTCACCGAGACGCTGATCCCCTGCGAACTCGCCACCGGTTCACGACCCGGGCCGACGAACCGGACGTCGAACCCGTCCGGGACCACGCTCAGCAGGTCGACCGGGCCGAACACGTCCAGCAACTGGAAACCGCCGAACAGGATGACGCTGACGCACCGCTTTCCCATTGTGACAGCCTCTCGGTAGTCGTCCGGCGAGCCGGGTTGGTTCCCCGCGATCATCACGCCGCGCGACGACGGCTCGCCGGCAGGTGCGGGAACCGGCGGCGCCGTCCTCGGCCGCCGTCCTCGGCCCGGGGCTCCCAGCCGAGCGTGACCTCGTCGTGCGCGGCCGGCTCAACGCGGGTGCTCGGGCCCGGCGTCGACGTCCGGCGATGTTGGCGGCGGACGCCGTAGAGGAGCCCGACCCCGGCCACGAGCAGGCCGTGGGACAGCACCCGGGACACGGTGACCTGGCCGTCGAAGAGATCGATGCCCGACATGAGGCCGAGGACGGCGACGAAACCGGCCAGGGCGGGCAGGAGCCCCGACGCCGTCGCGGGGCGCAGTGCTGCCCAGAGGAGGCCGAAGCCGATCGCGAGGTTCCAGGCCGCGCTTTCGTTGCCGAGGTGCACGGCCATCGCCATCATCCCGCCGTGCTCGGCGTGGCCCACGTCCGCACCGAGCAGCTCGGCGAGCCCGAGACCGCTCTGGACGAGCGCGACGAGGGCCAGGGCGATCCGCAGGCCCCAGCGCTGCGCCGACGGCGCCGGAACCTCGGTCAGGATGCGCTCGGTCAGGTCCGGCACCCGCGGCGCTTCGCGCACCAGCATCAGCCGCCGCAACCGGACGGCGTCCTCGTGCCAGGCCCGGCACTGCGGGCAGCCCGCGAGATGGCGGTCCACCACCGAGTCCGGCAGAGAACCCGTTTCACCGTCGATCCGGGCCGAGAGCGCTTCACGGAAGTCGGAGCAGTTCACCTCCACATAGTCGCGCGCGGACCCCTCCGAGTTCCCGCCGGTGTGGGTTACGGTGTCGTTCCGTGAACTCCTGCCGGGATCGTGACGACGAACGGATCACCGCGCTCGCCCTCGCCGCAGCGCGCGGTGACCAGCGCGCCTACGCGGACTGGGTGCGGTCCACGCAGGCCGACGTCTGGCGGTTCGTCGCCCATTTGACCGACCCGGTCGTCGCCGACGACCTGACGCAGGAGACCTACGCCCGCGCGGTGACCTCGCTCAGCCGGTTCGCCGGCCGGTCGTCCTCGCGCACCTGGCTGCTCTCGATCGCCCGCCGGGCCGTGGTCGACCACTTCCGGGCGCGCTCGGCACGCCCGCAGCTCTCCGGTCAGGACTGGACGGCGGCCGCCGAGGAGCAGTCCGCCCGCAGCCGCGCGGCCGCCTCGGGGTTCGAAGAGGTCGTCGAGGTCGGCGTGTTGCTGCGAGACTTGGACGAAGAGCGCCGCGAGGCACTCGTACTGACCCAGCTGCTCGGCCACACCTATGCCGAGGCCGCCGAGATCTGCGGCTGCCCGGTCGGGACGGTGCGCTCCCGCGTGGCCCGGGCTCGCGAAGACCTGCTGGCCGCGCGCGACGAGCGTGGCAACGTCGTGTGACGCTGGGTCAGCCGACCGCCGGATAACCCGGCCGGGTCCCGGCCATCGCCGCCAGCAGGTCTTCCCGCGCCCGGGCGACACGGGAGCGGATGGTGCCGACCGGGCAGCCGCACACCTGCGCGGCATCCACATAGGACAGCCCGAGGGTCTGGGTGAGCACGAACGCGACCCGGCGGTCAGGGTCGAGGGCCTTGACGAGCTGGTCGAGGACGACCTGCTCGTCGATCCGCTCGGCGCGGGATGGTTCGGCGCGTTCGGCGGCGGCTTCCCAGTCGGTCACCGACGCCTGCCGCGGGCGGGCCTGAAGGGCGCGGATGTGGTCGGCGACCGTGCGCCGGGCGATCGACAGCAGCCAGGTCCGGGCCGACGAATCGCCCTTGAACCGGGGCAGGCTGCCCAGCGCCCGCAGGTAGGTCTCCTGGGTCAGGTCGTCCGCGGACTGCGCGTCGGCGAGCCCGGCGACGAACCGCCAGACATACGGCTGGGTGGAGCGGAGGAACTGCTCGAGGGCCGGGCCGTCGCCGCGGCCGGCGAGCAGGGCCCACCGCGTGATGTCGGCGTCGTCCGCGCGTTCTGGCGTCACACCCGCTACTACGTCGCCCACGCCGATCCGGTTGAAAACGATCTTGACCGAAAGTCGCGGGAACCATCCGGCGCGCGCGGCCGACCATGTCACGGCGAGGGCACTGCCCCGTCACGACACGGCTACGGCCGGGAAGGTGGATGACGATGATCCAGACGACCTACGCGGTGACCGGAATGACCTGCGGGCACTGCGCCAGTTCGGTGCGCGAAGAGCTCGGTGAGCTGCCCGGCGTCCGTCAGATCGACGTCGACCTCGGTAGTGGCGCCGTCCAGGTGACCAGCGAGAGCGCCCTCGGCTTCGGGCAGGTCGAGCAGGCGATCCGCACCGCGGGCTACCAGCTCGTCCGATGACCACCACCGGAGGCCGTCACGCCGGCTTCGCTCAAGGTGACCGCCGTGCTGGGACGGGTGTTCGGCCCGGCGGGCGGCCTCGTCGGCCCGACCCCGTCACCGACCCCATCCAGGCCATCGATCCCCGCCGGGTCGATATCCGGGACGCGGTAACCCCGCCCGCGCCGACCGGGCCGGCGATCGAGCTGGTGATCGGCGGCATGACCTGCGGGTCGTGCGCCGCGCGGATCGAACGCAAGCTCAACCGGCTCGACGGCGTCGAGGCCAGCGTCAACTACGCCACGGAGAAGGCCCACGTGCGGGTCCCGCCGTCGATGACGACCGACGACGTCATCCGCGCGGTGGAGGCGGCCGGCTACACGGCCGCGCCACCCGCACCACCGCGGTCCGCGGAGACGGCCTCCGAGCCGTTGCCGTCCGACGCGCTGCGCCGCCGCTTGCAGCTGTCAGCGCTGTTCGGTGCCCCGGTGATCCTGGCGGCCATGGTGCCGGTGCTGCAGTTCCCCGCCTGGCAGTGGGTTTCCCTGGTCCTGGCCACGCCCGTGGTGGTGTGGGGCGCGTGGCCCTTGCACCGCGCCGCCTGGACCAACCTCCGCCACGCCACCGCGACCATGGACACCCTGGTGTCGATGGGCGTGGCCGCGGCCTACCTCTGGTCGCTCTACGCGTTGTTCTTCGGCGGGGCCGGGGTCATCGGCATGCGACACGAGTTCGAGTTCACCCTCTACGCCGACCACAACGTCGACGGGATCTACTTCGAGGTCGCCACCGGCGTCACGCTGTTCATCCTGGCCGGCCGCTACTTCGAGTCCCGGTCGCGCCGCCGGGCCGGTGCGGCGTTGCGGGCACTGCTCGACCTCGGCGCGAAGTCCGTCGCCGTGCTTCGGGACGGCCGCGAAGAGCGGATCCCGATCGACCAGCTGAGGACCGGCGACCTGTTCGTGGTCCGGCCGGGGGAGAAGATCGCCACCGACGGCGTGGTCGTCGACGGCGCCTCCGCGGTCGACCTCAGCCTGGTCACCGGGGAAGCCGTGCCGGTCGAAGCCGGTGTCGGCGCCGAGGTGGTCGGCGCGACGGTCAGCATGAGCGGGCGGCTCGTCGTGCGCGCGACCCGCGTCGGCACCGAGACCCGGCTGGCGCGCATCGCGGCGATGGTCGAACGCGCCCAGAGCGGCAAGGCCGATGTGCAGCGGCTCGCCGACCGCGTGTCCGCGGTGTTCGTGCCGATCGTGATAGCGCTTTCCGTGGTGACACTGGGGTTCTGGCTCTTCTCGGGCGCGGGGGCCGGGATGGCGTTCACCGCCGCGGTCGCCGTGCTGATCATCGCGTGCCCGTGTGCTTTGGGGCTGGCCACACCGACCGCCCTGCTGGTGGGCACCGGCCGCGGCGCCCAGCTCGGTGTGCTGGTCAAAGGACCGGAGATGCTGGAGTCGACGCGGCGGGTCGACACCGTCGTGCTCGACAAGACCGGCACGGTGACCACCGGGAAGATGACGCTGGCCGGGGTCAAGACCGTCGACGGCGTGCCCCCGGACCTGGCGTTGCAGCTGGCCGGGGCGCTGGAAAGCGCGTCCGAGCACCCGATCGCGGTCGCGGTCACCGACGCGGCGCGCCGCCGCTTCGGCGACGTCGGGCAGGTGCGGGAGTTCCGGGCCGTCGCGGGCTACGGCGTGCTCGGCCGGGTGGACGGCCACCGCGTCGTCGTCGGCCGGCCCGAACTGCTGCAGAAGATGTCGGTCCGGGTGCCGTCGGCGCTGTTCAAGGTGAAGCAGCAGGCCGAACGGGCCGGGAACACCGCGGTCCTCCTGGCTTGGGACGGTTTCGCGCACGCGGTGCTGGTCGTGGCCGACACGGTGAAGCCGACGTCGGCTCCGGCGGTCTTCCAGCTGCGCCGGCTCGGCCTCACCCCGGTGCTGCTCACGGGCGACAACGAAGCCGTGGCCCAGTCGATCGGGCAAGAGGCCGGGATCACCGAAGTGATCGCCGGGGTCTCACCGGAACAGAAGGTCGAGGTGATCGCGGATCTGAAGGCCCAGGGCCGGGTGGTGGCGATGATCGGCGACGGCGTGAACGACGCAGCCGCGCTGGCCACCGCGGATCTGGGGCTGGCGATCGGCACCGGCACGGACGCGGCGATCGAGGCGGCGGACCTGACGCTGGTCCGCGGCGATCTGATGGCCGCGGTCGACGCGATCCGGTTGTCGCGCCGGACGTTGGCGACGATCAAGGCGAACCTGTTCTGGGCGTTGGCCTACAACGTGGCCGCGTTGCCGCTGGCGGCGGCGGGGCTGCTGAACCCGATGATCGCCGGGGCGGCGATGGCGGCGTCGAGCTGCCTCGTGGTCTCGAACAGCCTGCGCCTCACCAGGTTTCGGGGAACAGCCGCGGCGCAGCCACTGCTCGAACCCCGCTCGTGACACCGGCGGCTTGCGGCGCGAAGTGTTTCATCATCGCGCTCGCGGATCGGCGTGGGCTGGTCGTCCCGAACCTGAACCGTCCAGCCCACGTCGTCACGGCGGCGGGAGGACATCCGCGACGTCGGCGACCTGTTTGAGGAACGCGTCGGATGGGCGGCCCTTGATCGGGTCCGTTTCGGCGATGCTGAACCTGGCCGAACGACTGGACGGCGCAGCGCAGGTCCTTCCTGATCTCCTTCCTGATCTCCTTGAGAGCCAGCCATCGCCATGCCTCGGCGCGGATCGACCATGCCGGGCTGACGCGGTTCAGCCGGCAGAACCTGGCCGCGGGTAGCGGATGACGGCGATCGTCGAGCTGCCCGCGGGCACGGTCCCGGAGAACGTGGAACTCGTCTCCGCCAAGACGATCGCCAGTGCGTCAGTGTCGGCGCGCCCAGGATCTGGCGAAACCCCAGCGCGAGCTGGTGTTCTCCCGCGCGCTCGCTTGGGGCGAACTGGGGTCGCGGGTGGCCGTGTTCGACGCTCTCGACCACCCGCCGACGGTCTACCGGCACGACGGCGCCATCACCCCTGACCAGGCCGGATCCTTCCCGAGCCTCCTACCCGGCGACGGGCTCGGGGAACTCGCGCCGCAGCTGGTCGGTGTCGTCGATCAGCCATGCGGCGACGTCGTGGAGTTTCACGTTGGAGTTCTGGGAGGCGTCGACCAGCATGGCGAACGCCTGGGCCGGATCGAGGCGGTGGCGTTCCATGAGGATGCCCTTGGCGGTGGCGATCTGGTCGCGGCTTTCCAGCGCGGTGACCAGCTGGGCTTCGGTCTGCGCGGTGGCGAGGGCGATGGCGGCGTGGCCGGCGAACAGCGCACCGTCGGCCACCGTGTCGTCGCTGAACGCGTCGGGTTCGGTGGAGTACAGGGTCAGGGCGCCGATCGTGGTGCTCGAGTCGAACAGCCGGTAGGACAGCATCGAGCGGACGCCGGCGGCGGACGCGGCGAGTGCGAAGTTCGGCCAGCGGCCTTCGGTGGCCAGGTCGCCGGTGCGGTAGGTCCGGTGGTGGGTGATGGCGTCCACGCAGGGGCCTTCACCGACCTTGTATTGCAACTGGTCGATCTCGGTCACCAGGTCGTCGGTCGCGGCGACGGTGGTGATCTTTCCTTTGCTGCACAGGGCGACCCCGGCGTACTCGGTGCCCTGAAGGTGACTCACGGCGGCACGCGTGATCGCCTCGACCGTGGCGGTCACATCCGGCGCGGCTCGCCAGGTCCGCGCTACCTCGCTCAGCACCGTCGCCAGTTCCTGCCTGTTTTGGCCTCTGCCACCAGTGGACATCGCTGTCGTCCCTTCTCAACCCACTGATCGACACCCCGAAACAGCCCTGAACTGCCCCACCGCACGACAAACCAAACCTGCGAGCGGCTAGCCGGGAAGGCACGACCCCACTGCGGGGCCAGGTGAAGGGAGAGGGCGGTTCGCGGCGGGCTCTTGGCTGAACCGGACCGCGGACCTGGGCCACCGGCACCCGGGCCGAAGCGCACTCGCCCGTGACTTGGCGCCAGTCTCCACCTACGGCCCTCGCGAGGCCAGGGCCAGGAGTCCTGGCGGACCTTCGTCACTCGTTCGGGGGAGGCGGCATGGCTGAGGGCGCCCGTACCCGGAGAAGGCCACGACGCTGGCGCGGGCGGGCGCGGAAATCACGGAGGGTGACCTCGGAGTGCCTGCCACCATCGACGCGTCGACGAAAGGAGTCACCTCCGTGGTGCTCGTCAGCCCGGCGATACCCGCGCAGGAGCTGAACGTGGTCGGCAGCGCCGTCCGCGCGGGCGTGGACCACGTCGTGAAGATCACCAGCAAGGCTTCGGCAGACTCACCCATCGCCCGGCGGCGCGGCCAGACCGGAATAGCGAACGGGCTGATCGCCTCCGGGCTCGGCTACTGTCCTATCCGGACGCTGCAGGAGTGCTCTCGAAGGTGCTCGGCCGGCCGAGCACCTTCCACCCCCTTACCTTCGAAGAGCAACGGCAGGCCATGATCGACGCCGGCCTCCCCGCGGCCGTCGCCGAAATGAACGCTGAAGCGCTCGGCCTGTTCGCCGAGGGCGACGCCGACTGGGCCACCGAGGACGTGCCGTCGCTGCTCGGCCGGCCGGCGCGGACCTTCCGGGAATTCGTCACCGACCACGCCGCGACCTTCGCGTGAAGCGCCGTCGGATAAGGACAGGCGGTCGTCGGCCGGCGCCGACGTGGTACGGCTGGGACGACTCGTAGAAGAGGTGCAGTACTCCATGGCGCCCCACGCATCACTCAGGGAACACCGGGCCGTGAGACGACCTCCGGCCGGCTACCGCTCCCGTACGCCGTCGCCGGCCTCGAGTTGGCTGCCGACCGTGCCGGCCACGGTGGCCGGCACGCCGAACCCGGTGCCGGGAGCCGGCCCGGGCGCGAAAGCCGTTGGCACGATGCCGCGGCTTCAGCGGGGGTAGGCGGCGGTGGCCTTGATTTCGATGAGGAATTCCGGCCGGGCCAGGCCGCTGATGCCGATCATGGACCAGGCGGGGTAAGGGGCGTTGACGAAACGCTTTTTCACGTCGAGGAAGCCGGGGAGGTGCTGGTGGATGTCGACGTGGTAACTGGTGATGTCCACCAGGCTGGTGAGCTCGAGCTTTTCCAGCCGGAGGATTTCCTCGATCCGCAGGAGCGCTCGTTCGGTTTGTTCTTCGATCGTGTCGGGGACCGTTCCGTCGGGGCGGCTGCCGATCTGTCCGGCGATGAAGAGGTGGTTGTGCGCGCGGACGGCGGGGGAGTAGCCGAAACGTTCGAAGCCCCCGGTCGTCTGCCCGAAAACGGCCGAGTCCGAAGGGATCTCGACGGGGTAGGTCGTCATCGCGGTGGAGCCTTTCTCGGAAGTTCCTGGTGCGCCTGGCTGAGGCGAGCAGGCGGGGTCGTGGTCCAGTGTGGTTTGGGTGCGCCTGATCGGCGAGTGGCAAGATTGCCGCCTTTCGCAAGTTTCTTGCCACGTGCCGGACCGGTCAGTCGCCCCACCGGGAGGAGCGGGCGGCCTGTTCCATGCGGCTCTCGCCGGCCGTGCGGCGTTCGCGGAGCAGTTCGCCGGGCACCGAGTAGCGGGGCGCGTTGGCCGGGTCGGCCGCGGCCTGCGTGACGATGGCGTCGACGAGTGAGCGGACCATGGCCAGGCGGGGGTAGGCGGCGTGGATGGCCTCGGCCTGCTCGTCGGTGACCGTGCCGGCCTGGCCCGAGCCGAGGACGCCGCCGAAGTCCAGGCCGATGCCTTCGCGGACGAGCACGCACAGCGTGCCGCGGCGTTCCGCGATGCCCGCCGAGGTGTGCAGGGCGATCGCCTCCCACACGGCGTCGACGTCGGCCGCGGGGAGTCCTTGTGCGGTGAGGAATTCGGCAGCGCGGTCGGCGCCTTCCACCTCGAACCTCTGCCGGTGCGGTCCGTCGGCGGCCAGGCCGAGATCGTGGAGGGCACAGGCGGCGAACAGCAGCTGGTCGTCGTAGTCCTGGCAGCCGAGGCGATGGGCGGTCAGGCGCGCGAACAGGTAACTGCGGACGCTGTGGTTGAACAGGGACGGCGGTTCCGCGTTCCGGGCGAGGTGCGTGGCCGCACGGGCCAGGGGTGTGTCCGGCAGCGCGATCGGATCGGTGAGGAGATGGCGTGTCATGTGGTCCACAGTGGCGGGCGCGGGCCTGACCTGGCGAGTGGCAGGATTGCCGCCTTTCGTTAGAATCTTGCCATGGCGGTGCACAGAGTCGCGGTGCTGGTCCTGGAGGGGGTGACCCCGCTCGATCTGGCGATCCCGACGCAGGTCTTCGCCACGCGCGCCGAGACTCCCTACGCCATGACGGTGTGCTCGCTGACGCCTCGGGTCACCACCACGGTGGGCCTCGATCTGGTCGTCAGCGGCGGCCTGGAGCAGGTACGGGCCGCCGACACCGTGATCGTGCCCGGATTCGAGCCGCCTCTCGTGCCGCCACCGGCCCCCGTGCTCGACGCGCTGGCCGAGGCCCGCGACCGGGGCCGCCGGGTGGTGTCCATCTGCACGGGCGCGTTCGCGCTGGCCGCGGCCGGGGTGCTGGACGGGCTGCACGCCACCACCCATTGGCAGCACATCGAAGACCTCGAACGGGAGTTTCCGGCGGTGCGGGTGGACCGCGACGTTCTCTACGTCGACGAGGGGAACGTGCTCACTTCGGCCGGGGTGTGCTGCGGGATCGACCTGTGTCTGCACATCGTGCGCCGTGACCTCGGCGCCGTGGTGGCCAACCAGCTCGCTCGCGGGCTGGTGGCCGCTCCGCATCGCGACGGTGGCCAGGCGCAGTTCGTGCCGGCGCCGGTCGCGGTGGCCGGTGACGCGTCCCTGGCGGCGACCCGGGCCTGGGTCCTGGAGCGGCTGGACCAGCCGCTCACGCTGGCCGTGCTCGCGCGGCACGCGGGGATGTCCCAGCGTTCGTTCATGCGCCGGTTCGCCGAGGAGACGGGCACGACGCCGTTGCAGTGGCTGGCGAAGGCCCGCCTCGGCCTGGCCAGGGAACTGCTGGAGACCACCGGCCACTCGGTGGACCGGGTGGCCAGGGAGTGCGGGCTGGGCACCGCCGCCAACCTGCGGCTGCACTTCCGCCGGACGCTGAACACCACGCCCACCGCCTACCGGCGCACGTTCACCCGCTGACACAGCGCTACCGGGTGCGGCCATCCCCTTTTCCGTGAATTCGGAATGCGGTACCCGGTCCCACGCAGTCGGTGAACCCGGGTTTGGCGAAAACCTGGGGGAAGATGGCAATCGCGCCGATTCCGGCTCCGGGATGTGCTGGGTAGCGTGGGGCCGAATCGACCACAGAAGGACTGATTTGCCCGTGCTGCCTGGTTCAACCCCCGTGACAGCCTGGTCGCCGCTGCGCATCGCGGCACCGTCGAACTGGTCTCGCTCATCGTCCTGGTGGTGAACCTGGCTCCCGGTATCGGCGGAATGTTCGCCCTGCGGCGGCTTTCCCGCCGCCGGACCACCCCAGTGTCCGCATCGGACACGTCAGTGCCGGGTACCGGCCGTGAGTGAGTGCCAACGTCTCCCTCAACCGCCCCGGCGCGCGTACCGGCAGAGCCACCGCGAGCTCTTGGACACGAACCGATGCGGGGACACGCCGCCGATCGGCCACGTTCAGCTCCTCCGGTGAGTTACAGTGAGACTGTAACTCACGCCGGAGAGGGCCTGACAGAGTGTTCGACATGAGCGATGGCACGAGCAAACACGCGGACAGGGAAGGGCCGGCCGATCAGCCGGCCCCGGGTGTCCCCTCCGTCCCTCCGTCCAATGCGGCCTTCTTGCTGATGACGCTGGGACAGCGGATCCGTGATCGTGTCGACCGTGACCTGCGTGCGCACCGCATCTCACTGCGTCACCTCTCGGCCCTCGGGCACCTGCACCGCCGGCCGGGGATCTCCTACAGCGAGCTCGCGCGCCGCGCCCACGTCACACCGCAGAGCATGATGGCGACGCTTCGCAATCTCGAGGAGAGGGACGCGGTGAAGCGATCCTCGGACCCCGGACGCGGCAGAACCGCCACCCTGCACCTGACCGCCGAAGGACACCGGCTACGCGAGCAGGGCCAAAGCATCCTCGCCCAAGCCGAGGCCGAGCTTCTGGCCGAGGTCCCGCCAGAGCTCCACCAATGCTTCATCGATGCTCTCGGCAACGCTCTTCGCGCGTCGTTCGAACCGTCCTGAACCCACCGTCTGAAAGGGACATTCCCATGAAGCCGAGCTCCCGTGATCTGGGGCTTTCCAGCCCGAGCGCCGTGGCCGACGAAGCGATGTCCTACGTCGGGAAACACTTGCCCGAATTCCTGGTGGGTCACTGCGCGCGCAGCTTTCTGTTCGTCCGGCCCACTGCTGCGGCGCAAGGGCTCGAGCCCGGGCGCGACTACGACGAAGAGCTGGTGTTCCTGATCTGCCTGCTCCACGACCTCGGCCTCAGTGAGGCCGGGAACGGCTCCCAGCGCTTCGAGGTCGACGGCGCGGACATGGCCCGCGCGTTCCTGCTCGACGCGGGCGTCGAGCAGGAACGCGCCGACGCGGTGTGGGAGGGGATCGTGCTGCACACCTCGGACGGCATCGCCGAACGGTTCTCTCCCGAAGCTCGCGTCGCCCAGGTGGGCATCGCGACCGACATCGCCGGTCTCGCCCGCGACGCCCTGCCCGAAGATCTCATCGCCGGCGCGGTCGAGGCGTGGCCGCGAGAGGACCTCGGCTACGCCTTCGTCGAACACCATTCCGCTCAGATCGCCGGGACGCCGGGAAAAGCTTCCCCCATCAACTTTCCCGGTCACGTGGCAGCGCTCACTGTGCCGCCTGGACAGGCCCCGACGTGGTACGACATGATCGAGGGCTCGGGCTGGGGTGACCGCCCGCCGTACCGGCGATCAGGGGCACCGGCGGCCGCGGAAACTCCCGGGCAACTCGCTTCCCTTTTCCTCCAACGGTTCCGAGCCGGAGACCTCGACGGCCTCATCGCACTGTACGAGCCCGGCGGTGTCATCGGCCGCCGTGGCGGTGATCCGGTGGCCGGGCACGAGGCGATCCGGGCCGAACTGGGTGCGCTGCTCGACGACGGAGTCGCGATCGAATCCGTCCCGCGTTCGGCGGTGTCCGGGCCCGGGCTGGCGCTGCTCTCGCACGTGGTGACGCTTACCGCCCCCGACGGCACCTCTACGGTCGTGGACAGCACGGAAGTCGCACGTCGCCAGGCCGATGGCCGCTGGCTCTACGCCATCGACGACCCGTTCTTCGCCCGCCGGGCGGCGGAACTCCAGTAGTGGCCTGGCGGGTGGTGCGCCTCAGCAGCTGCAAGCCGAGTTGCGGTTCAAGTCGCGGATCGCCTTGAACAGCGGCGGCCGGGCGGCCCGTCCGAAATGCAGTTCCCCGGTGACCGCGACGAAGTGTTGCCGTTGGCGGCTCCGCTGAGGACGACGTGCTGTTTGACGAGGGCTTCGTCATCGAGGGAGGAGATCAGGAACCGGGCGACGTCCGCGCGCGCGATGGCAAGTGGGTTCGGCGTGCGGATGTGGGTGGATGCGTTCCACCGGGTGGTGGGTTCGTCGTCGGTCAGCGCACCGAAATAGGCGATTGTCCACTTGAGATCCGAGGTGGTGACCAGTTTCTCCGCGGCGTCGAAGTCGCGGAAGTCGCGACGGATCAGGGTGGCGGCGATGGCGCGCACCAGCGGCGAGGCGGCGGTGCGGCTGAGGCCGGTTCCCCACGCCAGGGGCAGGACGAGGCGGGGGACACCGGTGGCGTGCATGGCCGTGACCAGGTTCGCCGCCGCGGCGGCGAGGATGGCCGGGCCACGCATTCCCTTCAGCCACAACGGGTTACCCAGGGCCGACAGCACGGCGTCGTGGCCTTGCACCACCTGGCGGACCAGATCGGGTTGTTCGGCGATGCTGCCGATCCGGATCGACAATGCGGGGTTGTCGGGCAGAGAGCCCGCGTTTCGGACGAAGGCGGTGACTTGGTGGCCCTCTTCGAGCGCTCGCGCCACCACAATACGGCCGAGCCGTCCATTCGCGCCCGCCACGAAGATTCGCATCGTCAGTTCTCCCGGGTGCTTTGCTCGAGGCGACGGCAGGCGTCGCGATAGACCGCCGACGCCAGTTGCGGATCGTCTGCGAGCGCCGAGGGCGTACCTGGGCGGTCACGGACGAAGTACGCCGCATTCGGGAACTCCGCCGATTCGGCGAGCGCGACGAGCGTCTTGGCTGCCGCGCGGGGCGAGCGCAGGAGCGGGCTCGCGACGTGTTTCAGGATCGTGCCCGTCCGGCCGAGGTAGCGGCCGAAGTCGCTGGCCACGAGCCCGGGGTGGACGTCGGCGATCTCGATGTCGGGATGCCGGCGCTGGTGCTCCCGGTGCAGCAGGAGGCTTGCCAGTTTCGCCCGGGCATAGCGCTGGTGCGGTCCGAGCCCGGTCACGCGATCGAGCTGGCTGCCCACGTCCTGGTGGTGCAGGACCGCTCCTCGGTGCGAGCGGGAGCTGGTGGCGACGATCCGCCCGCCGGTCAAGGCGGCGGTGAGCTCCCGGATGAGCAGGAACGGGGACAGCGCGTTGACCTGGTAGTTGAGCTCGTTGCCGTCCGCGGTCGGCGAGGTGTCCGCGAACGCACCCCCGGCGTTGCTGAGCAGCACATCGATCTTCTCCAGGTCCGCGGCGAGATCGACGGCGAGCCGGCGAACCTGTTCGAGGTCGGCGAAGTCGGCCACATGGCGGGCGACGGGACGGCCGGTTGTCGCGAGTGCGTCGGCGAGTCCGTCGGTACGAGCCCGGTTGCGCCCCACTATGACGACGCGGGCACCTCGTTCGGCGAGCTGTCTCGCGGCTTGGGCACCGATGCCGGACGAGGCGCCGGTGACGACGATGGTCTTGTTCCGAAGAGAGATCATGGGGCTTCCTGGGGATGAGCGATTTTCGCGGTTTCGCGCGTTGGGTGCCCTCGGACGAACGGAGCCAGTGCCACCAGAACCACGCCGATGGCCGTGGCGCAGAGGAAGGCGACGCGCAACCCCTTCGCGTCCGGCGTGTCACCGGCTGAGGCGAGTGTGGCGATCGTGACCGACGCGGCCGTGCCGAGTCCGGCCGCGACCTGCTGCATCGTGTTGAGGACCGCGCTCCCGTGCCCGTACAGGTGTTCCGGCAGCGCCGACAACGCCTCGGTGATCAGCGGCGTCATCAACAGTGACACGCCGATCATGAACAGAACGTGGGCGCCGATGGCGGTGGCCAGTGGGGTCCCTCCACCGAACGACGCGTACAACGCCAGAGCGACGGCGATCGCGATCGAGCCGGGGACGACGACCCGGCGGGCGCCGAACCGGTCGAACAGCGAGCCGGCGGGACGTCCGAGAATTCCCAGCACCAGCCCGCCGGGCAGCAGCGCCATTCCGGCGGCGAAGCTGCTGCGGCCCAGCACCGATTGGAGGTAGAGCGGAAGCAGCACGGTCCCGGTCACGATCAGCACCAGGAACATGAGCGCCGCGAGCACCAGTGCGACGGTGAACGCGCGGTCGGTGAGCGGGCGCAGGTCCAGCAGAGCCTGGTCCGTGCGTTGCAGGATCCGTTGCCGTGCCACGAACAGCGCCACCGCGCAGGCTCCGGCCGCAGCCGGCGCCCACACTTCGGGCCCGGCCGCTCGCGTTTCTCCGAGAACCGACAAGCCGTAGAGGATGCCGCCGAACCCGATGACGGACAGGGCGAGGCTGGAGATGTCGAGAGGGGCCTTGTGCAGGGGAGCTGGTGCGCGCACGACCCGCAGTCCCACCGCGAGTACGGCGAGCGCGAGCGGGAGGACGATCCAGAAGATCCAGCGCCAGCCGAGGCCGTCGACCACCGCGCCGCCGAGTGCGGGACCGAGCGCCGGTGCGACGGCGACCACGATCGTGGTCGCTCCCATCGTGGCACCGCGCCGGTGCGGGGGAACCAGCCGCATCACGGAGGTCATCAGGAGGGGCACCATCGTCGCGGTTCCGGCCGCCTGCACGATCCGCGCTGTCAGCAGGAAGGCGAAGCCCGGCGCGAGCGCACCGATCAGCGCGCCGGCGATGAACACCGTCAAGGAACCGATGAAGAGGCGCCGCACCGAGAACCGCTCGAGCAGGAAACCGGTGACCGGCAGAACCACCGCCATCGCCACGAAGTACCCGCTGATCACCCATTGCACCGTCGCGGCCGTCGCGTGCAGGTCGCGGGTGAGCGCCGGCACAGCGACGCTCAGCACTGTCTCGTTGAGGAACATCACGAACGCCGCGCCCACCAGTACACCGATCAGCGGTCCGGTGTGGACTTCAGGCGAATCGGGCGGCTTCACGTCCGTGGTCGTGGGGATCACAGGGCCTGCAACGCCAGCACGCGGCCGGCGGTGGCGCGGCGGCTGACGGCCGCTTCGGGGTCGAAGGTGTCGAACGCGTGCGGTACCGCGGGGTACTGGATCAGCTCGACCGGGACGCCGGCCCGGCCGAGCCGGTCGGCGTAGGTGATGTTCTCGTCGCGGAAGATGTCGAGCTGTCCGGTTTCGACGTACGCCGGCGGCAGGCCCCGCAGGTCCGTCGCCCGTGCGGGAGCGGCGTAGCCGGGAGTGTCGGGGCCGCCGGCCGCCTCGCCCAGCAGGCACCTCCAGCCGGTGCGGTTGTCCTCGACGGTCCAGGTCGCGATGCCCTCGAGGTCCGGCCGCGCGACGATCGTGCGGTCGTCGAGCATGGGGTGGATCAGGATCTGGGCAGCCACGGCGGGGGCGCCGCGATCGCGCGCGAGCAGCGCCACGCCGGCAGCGAGCCCGCCACCCGCGCTGTCTCCCATGACCGCGATGCGGTTCGGGTCGGCACCAAGGCCGGCAGCGTTGCCGGCGGCCCAGCGCACGGCCGCAAAGCAGTCCTCCACGGGGACCGGGTGGGGGTGCTCGGGTGCCAGCCGGTACCCGACCGACAGCAGCGGGATCCCGGAGAGCTCGGCGTAGGTGCGGCACCGCGCATCGTGGGTGTCGAGGCTGCCGAGGAACATGCCGCCACCGTGGAAGTAGACGGCCAGCGCCGGGGACCGGACCTCCGCGGGCCGGTACAGGCGCATCGGGATCGTGGCACCGTCCTCGGCGGTGGCCGCGCACGACGTGACGACGACGCCGTCGGGGACCGGCAGCAGGGCCGCCTGCGCGGCGATGGCCGCGCCGAACACCTCGCGCCGGCCGCGCCAGTCGCCGGGTGCCAGTGGCGGGATGGCCTTCATCGCCTCGTAGACCGGGGCCAGGGCGGCCGCGATCTCGACGTCCACGGCTACGGTCACTCGCCTTCTCCTTGTGCTGGTTGTTTCGGTTCGATGGGAAGTGCTCCAGGGCAGCGCGCACGGCCGGGGCCGGTCGATCGCCGGTGCCGGCGGGCACCGCGGCGGCGATGACGGCATCGGCCTCGTCGATCACGGCCTGTCCGGTCAGCCGCAGCCGACGGCCTTCCTCGGTCACGCGCAGCATCGCGGTGCGGCCCGGGAGCCGGAGCGCCGTTGTCCGCGCTCCGGTTCACGTCCTCGTCCACTGGCTGAGTGCGGTGATCATGAGTTACAGTCTGCCTGAAACTACGTTCCAGTCAAGCTGTAACTCGCAGGGTGGAGTGAAATGGTGAACGCGACCCGAGTTCCGCTGTCCGTGCGGGCGCAGGAAGCCGCGGTGGGGCTGCTGAGCCGGTTGCCGGCCGCGGTACGGGCACGGATGGCGGGTCCGGAGGTCGTCGTCGACGACACGCGGCTGGCCGTCGACGCCCGCTTGCTGATCCGGTCACTGGGGGACGGGAAGTCGGCGCTCGTGGTCGGCGACTCGCCGGAGCTGTCCCGGGCGGCGCGCGCGCGCCCCGCGCCGATGCTGCGAGCCGGCCGGCGCCCGTCGCGGGCGGTGGCCGCTTCCGACGTGCGTCTGCGCGGAGCGCAGGGGCTGCTGGAGGCGACGCTGTATGTCCCGGCGTCCGGTCGTGATCGTTCGGGTGCGCTGGTGTTCTTCCACGGCGGCGGCTGGGTGATCGGCAGCCGGGCCGGCTACGACCACGTGGGCCGGTTCCTGGCCGAGCGGACCGGCCACCGGGTGCTGTCCGTGGACTACCGGCTCGCGCCGGAAGACCCGTTCCCGGCGGCGGTGGACGACGCGCTCGCGGCTTTCGACGACACGGTCGCGCGCGCTCGCGAGTTCGGCGTCGACCCGGACCGGATCGTCGTCGGCGGGGACAGCGCGGGCGCCACCCTCGCCGCGGTGACCGCCCGTCGCGCCGCCGACCGCGGCGACGGCCCTGTCCCGGCGGGACAGTGGCTGCTGTATCCGGCCACTGACCTGGCAGCCCGGCATCCCTCGCGGGACCGGTTCGGCCAAGGGTTCCTGTTGACCGACGAGGACATCGCCTGGTTCCAGGACCACTACGTGCCCTCCGGGGCCGACCGGACCGATCCGCTCGTGTCGGTGCTCTACGGCACGGTCGCGGCGGCGACCCCGCCGGCTCATCTGGTCACCGCCGGGTTCGACCCGCTGCGCGACGAAGGTGAGCGGTACGCGGAGAAGCTGCGGGCGGCAGGCGTGCCGGTCGAGGCGGTGCGCGAAGCCGACCTGCCGCACGGTTTCCTGCCGTTCGTCTTTCTGGGGCCCCGCTTCGGCGAGGCCGTGTCCGAGAGCGCCAAGGCGCTCCAAAGGATGCTGGACTGACCTGCTTTCCGCTTTCCGTCCTTTGAGGACATTGCTTTTTGCCGGTAAACATGAGGAGTTGTGCCATGCACGTGCAGATCGCGCTCTACGACGGATTCGACCCCCTCGACGTCCTCGGTCCCTTCGAGGTCTTCCACTCCGCCGGCCTGTTTTCCGGCGGGCAGGTGACCACCGAGTTCGTCGCCGCCGAAGGAGCGCGGGAGGTGCCCAGCGGGTTCGCGTCCATCACGCTGACCGCCACGGCGGCACTGGATCCGCGGAAGAAGAGCGTGATCGTGGTTCCTGGGGCAGCCGGCGGCCTGTCCATGGACCCGGCCATCGAGGGCGGCATCGGCCGGCTGCTCGCGGCGGCGGGACGCAGCGAGCTGCCGAACCGGCTGCGCGAGGCCCTGGCCGGGCCGGACGCGGCCGTCGCGACCGTCTGCGGGGGCTCGATCCTGCTCGCTCACGCGGGTCTGGCCGACGGACGTCCGCTGGTGACCCACGAACGCGGCCGCGACCTCACGGGGACGAAGGCGGTTCCGGTCGAGGCCCGGATGGTCGACGACGGCAACCTGCTCAGCTCCGGCAACGTCACGTCCGGCATCGACCTGGCCCTGCACCTGGTCGAGCGCGAAGTCGGGCCGCGGGTGGCCCACGCGGTCGGCGAGCTGATCCGGCACGAGCGCCGGGGCACGGTCTGGAGCACCACCGGCGCTCCCGTGGTGGCCGCCTGAGCGGGTACCGGGGCACGCTTGTCGCCCGTCGGCCGGCCCAGGCGGGAACATCGCTGGGCCGGCCACAAGCCGGCGAGGGAACGGGTCGGGCCCACGCCGGGCCCGCCTCAGCGTTGGGGTGCGGTCCGGGCCCAGGTATTGGTGCTGAGGGACGACCAATAGTTGTCGAGCAGCCTGCCGAATGCGTCCGGGTCGGGCAGCTCGAGATCCTGCGGCGGCAACTCGCGGCGCTCGGCCGGTGTCGCGATGCCGGCGATGATCTGCTCGACGCCACCGGGTGCGTAACCGTTGAGCACGTGCGTCTCCTCGGTGGTCGTGAACCCGTGATCGGTGCCGCGGGGGATCCAGATGGAGTCCCCCGCTGTTGCGGTGAGCTTGCGCGCGCCCACCTGCATGTCCATCGAGCCGCTGAACACGAAGAACCACTCATCGACGTTGTGGACGTGCAGCGGCGGCCCGACTCCGGCCCGCATCCACTGTTCGAGGACCGAGAACGAGCCGCCGGTCTGGTGGACGTCGGCCAAGATCACCCACAGGGTGTCGTAGAACCAGTAGGCGGGCGCGTCGTCCTTGCCGGCGACGAAGGCGTCCCGGGGTGGGAACGTGGTGGCGGGGTGGGGTGACGACATCGCGGCTCCTGTCGGTTGCGGTGGGAAGTCAGTGGGTTGTGGTGCGCTGTGCGGCCGTGCGCACGACCTCGGCGAGAGGCGTCGCGGGACGGTCCAGCAGCCGCGCGAGGTCTTGGCTGTCGGTCGCCAGGTCACCGTGGGCGATGGAAACATCCAGCGCCGCGACGAACTCGGCGCTCCCTCGGTCGAGGCCGGCTTGCCGCAGGGAGGACTCGTACTCCTCGACCGGCAGGTCGCGGTAGACCACCGCGGTGCTGGTGACCTCGCTGATGACCCGGGCCAGCTCGGAGAGGTCGAAGGCCGGTCCGCCGAGTTCGTAGCTCCGGTTGCCCGGCTCGTCCTGCAGCAACGCCGTCACCGCGGCGCAGGCGTAGTCCCGGCGTGTCGCTGCGGAGATCCGGCCGCTGCCGGCGGCGCCGAGGATCTCGCCGTGCCGCAGGTATTCGCCGAGTTGACCGGTGTAGTTCTCGGTGTACCAGCCATTGCGCAAGAGCGTGAACGGGATACCGGCGTCGCGCAGCGCGCGCTCGGTTTCCTGATGCTCTTCGGCCAGCGGGTTGGTCGTGTCATCGGCGTTGAGCATGCTCGTGTAGACGACGCGCGACGTGCCCGTCGACCTGGCGGCCTCGATGACGTTGGTGTGGTGGATGACCCGCCGGCCCGGCTCGCTGCCGGAGACCAGCAGCAGCCGGTCGACGTCGGCCAGCGCGACGGCCAGGGACGACGGGCGGGAGTAGTCCCCCTCACGCACTTGCACTCCACGCTCGGCGAGATCGGCGGCCTTGCCCGGCGTGCGCACGACAGCGACGACGTCAGAGGCCCGCACTCCACGGCTCAACAGTTCCAGGACGGCGAAGCGTCCCAGCCGGCCTGATGCTCCGGTAACCGCGTAGATGGGCATGGTCTCCTCCTGGACGGGCTGTCGGACGGGTGTTCCGGCTCCGCTACGGGGCTTCACGAGAAGGCCGGGATGTGGTCGGTGACGAACTGTTCGAAGTCGCGGGCCGGCCGGCCGAGGATCGAGGGCACGTCGCCGGTGACGTAGTCGCAGTCGCCCTCGGCGAACAAGCCCACCGCTTGGGCGTTCATCGCGGCCAGGGCCGCCGGTACGCCGGCCTCGATCATGGCCTGCGTTTGTTCTTCGATCGTCAGCGGTTCGAACGCGATCGGCCGGCTGAGCACTTTCGAAAGCACCGCCGCGGCGTCCGCGAAGGACAGTGAGTCGGGGCCGGTCGGCCAGTAGGTCTTCCCGGCGTGCGAAGCCGGGGCGAGGGCGATTTCCGCGGCGACGGCGGCGACGTCCCGCGTGTCGATCATGCCGAGACGGCCGTCGCCGGCTGCCGAGCCGAAGCTGCTCTCCTTGGCGATCGACGGGGCCGACATGAAGAAGTTCTGCATGTAGGCGTTGTTGCGCAGCAACGTGTAGCCCAGCCCGGAGGCGATCAACCCGTTCTCGATCTCGGCTTGGCCGCGCCGCCGGGCGATCGGCGAGTCCGCCGATGCCTTGCTGGTGACCTTCACGACGTGCCGGACGCCGGCCCGGACCGCGCTGTCGACGACGTTCAGCTCCTGGGCGGGTATCGCCGGGCTGACCAGGACGACGGACGAAACTCCGCGCATCGCCGCGTCGATGGTCGCCGGAGCATCCAGGTCACCGGCGGCCACCTCCACCCCCGACCGCGCCAGAGCGGCGGCCTTCTCGAGGTTGCGTGCCAGGACCCGAACTCTTTCTCCTCGATCGGCGAGCAGTCGAGCCGCCTCCGCGCCCACCTTGCCCGCGGTCGTGATCAAGATCATCATGATGCTCCTCAGAAACTTGTAGCTGACTCTAAAAATAGTATACGCACGAAACTTGGAGCGTTGCTGGTAGTCTGCGGAGGTGTCGAGTCCGGGACTTCGTGAGCGCAAGAAGGCACGCACCCGCCGGCTCATCGCGGACACAGCGGCCCGCCTGTTCGCCGAGCACGGCTACGAACACGTGTCCGTCAGCGACGTGGCACGCGAGGCCGAAGTCGCCGAACAGACGGTCTACAACTATTTCGGGACCAAGGAACAGCTGGTCACCGACCGCGAGGAGCAGATCCGGCAACGGCTGTGCGATCTGGTCCGAGACCGGCCCGCCGGCACGAGCCCGGCGGCCGCCATCCGCGCCTTCGTCCTCGATTCCGTCGCCGGGATCCGCCGGATTCCGCCGGAGCTCTGGCGAGGCGAGCTCGGCCACCTGGCGGCCATCAGCCCGGCCGTCCACCGGCTGGCGCTGGAGCTGACCGACCGGCAGGCCGAAGCCATCGCCGAGGCCATCGCCGACACGACCACCGTCCCGCCGGAGATCGCCAAACTGCAGGGGATCGCGCTGGCCGGCGTGTTCCGGGTCATCATCGGCGAAGCCGGCCGGCGCACGCTCGAAGGCCAGAGTCAAGAGGCGATCGCCGACGGCCTGTATCCGATCATCGAAAACATCCTCGACGAACTCGACCACTGGCTCACCGCGCCGCGACCGCCGGCATCACCATGACGGCAGCGGCCGGAAACGGTCAAAGACCGAGTGCTGCGAGTGGAGGACTTCCTCGACGCCGTGCGGCGGGTCGCTGAAGGCCGGACCAACGCCGGAATCGCGAACCACCTGATCGTCGCCGAGCGAACCATCGAGACCCACATCCGGACGATCTTCCAGAAACTCGGCCTCACCGACAACGGCGACGGCCACCGCCGCGCTAATCCACCTCCACCAGCACGAACACACCACACATCCCCAAGCCTGACGAAAATGCGCATGCTGGTTGTTGCGGATCAGCAGTTTCATGCCGGTCGGCTCGGCCGGATACCCGCGTCGCCCTTGCTGTTCCGGTCGAATTCGGCGCTGCTGCGGGCCTTGACATTTCCGGGCTGAGGCCGGAGCGTCGTCCCCGTCTGATCGGCCGCCGGGTTCGCATGCCGCCACGCCGTCGGTGCGTCACGCCCGATCGTGCCCCGGAATGGCCGCGTACCAGCACTGTCGACGGATTGTCGACGGATTGTCGACGGCGGCTGACACCGTGACCGGAATGAGCGGCACAGCCGGCATGGGGGAGCCATCGTGCACGCACCTCTTCCTC
Source organism: Amycolatopsis mediterranei (assembly GCF_026017845.1). Classification (NCBI taxonomy): domain Bacteria; kingdom Bacillati; phylum Actinomycetota; class Actinomycetes; order Pseudonocardiales; family Pseudonocardiaceae; genus Amycolatopsis; species Amycolatopsis mediterranei. The sequence goes on along the minus strand of NZ_CP100416.1, from coordinate 7,485,755 downwards.
AGCGCCGCTCCGCATTTCACCATCGCCGGGCAATATTCCACGATTCGGAGGATCCCGTGAGATTACGTAAACTTCCCACCGCAGCCGCTGCCGTCGGCGCGGTGACCTTGCTCAGCGCCGGAGTTTTGGCCACCGCACAGGCGGACGCCGCGGACAGCAGCATCACCTTCCCCATGGTTCGCTCCGGCGTGGCCGCCGGCGCCAACTGTCTCGGGGCGGCCGCCGCGAAGGTCCGGGTGGTGACGCACGGGCTGAACGAAACCATGACCCTGCGGGCGACCGGTCTGCCGGCCGACACCGGGTTCGACCTGTTCATCATCCAGGTGCCGAACGGGCCGTTCGGCGTGTCGTGGTACCAGAGTGACCTGCAATCCGGTGACGACGGCACCGCGTCGGTCACCGTGATCGGCCGGTTCAACGTCGAAACCTTCGCGGTGGCACCGAACACCGCACCGGCGCCGGTGGTCCACCCGCAGGACGCGGCGAGCAATCCGGCGTTCGCCCCGATCCACACCTTCCACGTCGGCTTCTGGTTCAACTCGCCCGCCGACGCCGTCAAGGCAGGCTGTCCCGGCACGGTCACGCCGTTCAACGGAGAACACAACGCCGGAGTGCAGGCCATGAGCACCCGCAACTTCGCCGATGACAACGGGCCGCTGCGCCAGCTCGTGTCCTGAGAAAACCCGAAGCCACGGCGGGGAACGCCACAACACGAGATCGACCGGCACGCGGCGAAGACGGAATTCGAAGCCGGCAAGCAGGGGCCCACAGCAGCACCAACGTGAGCGCGGGCAAGGTCGGCGTCCTCGATTTCGCGCCCGGCGATTCCATCATCGCCGACTGCCGGCACCGGGGCGCGACCGAGGGCGCCCACCGGCAGCACGCGGCCGGCGGCCCGCGCCCTGACGACCGCCCCGGGGCAGCCACGGGTGTTCGGCGGTTTCCTCGTCGTGGGCCAGCACGAGGCCGCCGGCCTCGTGGACCGCGTGTGTGCTCGCGGCGCCGTCGTGGCCCGCGCCGCTCAGCACCACGGCGAGCACCTGCGCGCGGAAGGAGTCGGCGACCGAGGCGGCAGTGCGTCGAGTGGGTGCTCGGCGGCGGTCCGCTCGGCCGGGTGCAGCGCGCACGACAGGTCGGGCCGGACGTTCAGGCGGGTTCGGGGCGGGCAGAGCGTCACCAGGACCGGGGCGGCCAGGCCACCCTGGGCCGCCCATTCCACCGGTAGCTCGGTGTGGCGCCCGAGGATCGCCGCCGGCCGGCTGGGCCGCGGGCCGAGGTGCTGGGCGTACACGATCGGAACCGGGAACGCAGCCGGCAGCTGCCCCAGAACCCGGCTGGCCGCGGCGATACCGCCGGCGGACGCGACGATCGCGACGACATCCACCGGGTAGGCGCGTTCGCCGGTCGCCGACGCGGGCACTCCCCCCAGCATGGCCCCGACCGGCGAGGACCGCAGCGCGGCCGGAACACGGAAACCTCCGCCCGGTGTCCAAGCGGCCTGCGCTGAGTCCGGCCTTGGTGGTGAAGCGAATCACCAGAACGCGGTGCCGAACCCGGATCGCCGCTACGAGCCGTCAGGCACCCGACGGGCCGCGAGTGGATTCTCATCACCGGGCATGAGTTGACGCACACGCCATGGACAGCCCGAATTGGCGATCATTCCCCGATGTTGGCTAAAGGCCAACAAATCTCGATATCGCAGCGTTACACAACGCGTCATATTCGCTCGAGAATCATCAGATCGAGTGAACCCTGTGGTGCTGCAACCAACGTGACCCGCCTCGGCGTACGTTCGAGTCCGTGCTCGGGTAGCTCGCGGGCCGGATCCCGAGCGCCTATGACATGTACGACGAAAGGTGAATAGCACTCGTGGACGGCGACAGCCCGCTCCGATGCGACCTGTCCGCGTTGCAGGGTGCCACGATCATCCGCCCGGCGGGCGTGCTGAGCATCCAGACCTATCCGCTGCTGCGGGACGCGATGCTCAAATGTGCGGCCGACCAGCCCCGCGCGGTGATCGTCGACCTCGACGCGCTCGAGATCACGCATGATTATCTGATCAGTGTGTTCGTCACGGTGTGGATGCGTGTCTCGGCCTGGTCGGCGGTATCCCTGGTTGTCGTCCCCGGTCCGGCGCACGCAGCGGCGTTCGACCATGGTCCGGCGCATCGGTTCCTCACCGTGCGGTCGACGGTGCTCGACGCGCTGGAACAGCTGGAAGAGCCGGCGCCGCGGCAGCGCACCGAGCTGTGGCTGCCGCCCTCGGCGTTGAGTGTCCGTGCAGCGCAACGATTCGTCACCGACACCTGTGACAACTGGAAGGTCGACACGCTGACTCCGCACGCGGTCGCGGTGGCCAGCGAACTCGTGGCCAACACCGCCCGGCACACCACCTCACCCGCCCGCCTGCGTCTGGAGCTGCGGCGCCGCCGCCTCACGGTCGCCGTCGCCGACGATGACCCACGACCGGTGGCGCTGCCTCACCCGGCCGGTGACCTCGCCGAACCCCGCGGCGGGCTGCACCTCGTTACTCAGCTGGCACACGCATCCGGATGTTCGCGCAGGCAGTCCGGCGGCAAGGTCGTCTGGGCGGTCCTGCGGATCCCGTCGAATCCATGATGACCGTGGTGTGGGCTGTGGGGTTCCAGAGGTCGGTTCACGGACCTGCGGCGATGGGCACCTTCAAGGGCAGGACATGATCGCCGGCCATGGTGCTGCGGTTGCTCTGTCCGATCTTCCTTTCGCCCCAGAGAATCTTGCGATCCGCTTGCTTGCCTGCGCGCCCGGACGGCGGAGGTGACCTTTCCGGTCCGTCATCCGCCGGGCGGAGCTGTCAGGTGGGCCGGACCAGGCCGATGTCGTAGGCCAGGACGACGGCTTGGACCCGGTCGCGTAGTTCGAGTTTGTTGAGGATGCGCCCGACGTGGGTCTTCACGGTCCCTTCCGACAGCACGAGTTCTTCGGCGATCTCGGCGTTGGAGAGGCCGCGGGCGAGTTTGGTGAGGACTTCGAGTTCGCGTTCGGTGAGCCGTTCCAGACCGTGTCCGGTCGTCGGAGTATTGCCGGTCGGGGTGGTGTCGGGGATCCGGTCGGCCATGGCATCCAAGAGCCGGCGGGTGACGCTGGGGGCGACGACCGCGTCGCCGCCGGCGACGGCCCGGATTGCGGAGATCAGGTCTTCGGGTGGGACGTTCTTGAGCAGGAAGCCGCTCGCGCCTGCTTTGAGGCCGGGGAAGGCGTATTCGTCGATGTCGAAGGTGGTCAGGATCAGCACTCGCGAGCGGGGGTGCGAACGGACGATTTCCCGGGTGGCCTCGATCCCGTCCATGCCGGGCATGCGGACGTCCATCACGACGACGTCCGGGTCGAGCTCGGCGGTGCGGCTGATCGCGGCCGCGCCGTCGGCGGCTTCTCCTACCACGGTGAAGTCCGGCTGAGACTCCAGGACCAGCCGGAAACCCAGCCGCAGCAGGGGTTCGTCGTCGACGAGGAGGATGCTGATCACGCGCTGACCGCCGTGCCGGTGTCGCCGGGGACGCGTCCGGGTTCGAGCCGGGCGGTCACTCGCCAGCCGCCGCCGGGGCGGGGGCCGGCGGTGACGTCGCCGCCGAAGACGGCGACGCGTTCGCGCATGCCGCTCAGCCCGTGCCCGGCGGCTGGGCCGGTCGCGCTGCTGGCGCCGTCGTCGTCGATCTCAAGGGTGACGGCGGGATGGGTGTAGGTCAGGCGGATGTGCGCGCCCGAGGGCCGGACGGCGTGTTTGAGCACGTTGGTGAGGGCTTCCTGGGCGACGCGGTAGAGCGCGAGCCCGGCGGTGGGGGAGAGCGGGAACCGCTCGCCGGCGATCGTCCACGAGGTCGGCAGGCCGGCCGTGCGGACCTGGGTGACGAGGTCGTCGATCTGGGCGACACCGGGCTGCGGGGTGCGGGGAGTTTCGTCGCCGTTGTTGTTGCGCAGCACGCCGAGGAGCCGGTGCATCTCGTCGAGCGCCTGCCGGCCGGTCGCGGAGACGTGCAGGGACGCGGTTTCGGCGGCGCCTGCGTCGGTCCGTGCGGCGTAGGCGGCGCCGTCGGCCAGGGCGATCATCACCGAGAGGTTGTGCGCGACGATGTCGTGCATCTCCCGGGCGATGATCGCCCGCTCGCGCGCGGCCGCGATCTGGGCCTGCTGGTCGCGGTCGCGTTCGGCTCGCAGGGCCCGGTCCCGCAGCGACGCCAGGTAGACCCGGCGCATCCGGACGTTCACCCCGAGCACGAACGCGGCGACGACCATGGCGGCGGTGAACACGAACCGGGCGAGGGACTCGGCGAACTCGTCGTTCGGGAAGACGACGGCCGCGATGAACACGCCGAGCACGGCCAGCGCGGTCAAGGCCGGCCGCCGCCGGGAGTAGCTCCCGACGGTGTAGACGGCGACGAGCACGGCGATCACGGTCGGCGGGAACGTCGGCCCGAAAGACCCTTGGACCAGGGCGAACGTACACGCCGCGGCCAGGGTCGACAGCGGGTAGCGCCGACGGAAGGCCAGCGTGGACACCAGCAGGACGCCCGTCCCGAACAGCAGCGGACGAGCCGCCGGCGCCACCCCGCGGTGCTCGATGGTCAGCGCCAGCGGCAGCAACGCGCACGCCAGCAGCACGTCGGTCGCCGCGGGGTGAGCGCGGGCCCAGGCGCGCAGCCGTTCGGCGCCGGGCCACCCGCTGACCAGGCCGTGTTCGGAGACCGGCCACGACGGGCCCGCGTCACTCACCCCGCCATCATCCCCCACCGCTCAGGCGTCGCGGCGCTCGAGCAGGACGACCGCGGCCACGAGGGCGACGGCGACGTAGGCGCAGAACACCGCGAAGCCGGTCCACGGCGCGAGCATGGCCGAGTCCGGGTGGACGGTGATCAGGGCCTGTCCGGCGTTGCTCGGCAGGTACGGCACGATGTGCGGGGCCCAGCTGTCCGGCAGCGCCTCGCCGATCCCCGGCAGCACCAGCAGCAGGCCGAAGAGGGTGGCGATGGCGCCGGCGGTGTGCCGGATCAGCCAGCCGAGCGCGACGCCGAGCATGCCCACCACGGTCAGGTAGAGGCCCACGCCGAACACCGCCCGGAACACCCCGGGCGCCGACAGCGTCGTCTCGATGTGCTGGGAGCTCAGGAACGCCTGCCCGCCGAGGAACGCGGCGAACGAGCTGACCGTGCCCACCACGAACGACACGACCGCGAAGATGACCAGCTTGGCCCAGAGCACCGGGGTCCGCGTCGGGACGGCGGAGAAGGTCGCCCGGATCATCCCGGTGCCGTACTCGCCGGAGACGACGAGCACGCCCAGCACGCCGATCACCAGCTGGGCCAGGACGTAGCCGCGGATGCTGACGTCGGTCGGGTCGAAGCGCAGCTTGGCCTGGGGCCGCATGACCGGCCAGCGGCTCGCGTCGGCGGCGGAGAAGATCCAGCCGAGCGCGATCATCCCGACCACGGTCACGGCGACCGCCAGCGGGGACGAGCGGACCGAGCGGAACTTCAGCCATTCGGAACGAAGGACCCGGACCGGGGTGACCTTGAGGTCGTCCGGCAGGGGCACCTGGGGCGACGGCGCGCCGCCGGTCGTGGCCGGGGCGGTGGTGGTCGTCATCACGCGGACCTTTCCTGAGCGGCCGGGGCGACCCGGTATTCGAGGGCGTCTTCGGTGAGCTCCATGAACGCCTCTTCCAGCGACGCCTGGACCGGCGTCAGCTCTTCGAGGGGGACGGCTTCGCGGCAGGCGACACGGCCGATCTCGGCGCCGTCGAGGCCGCTGACCTCGAGCAGGCCCGGTGCCAGGTCGGTGACCCCGATCCCGGGCCCGCTGAGCAGGTCCCGCAGCCGCGTGGCCTCCGGGGTGCGCACCCGCACCACCCGGCTCGACGCGCGGCGGATGAATTCCTCGACCGAGGTGTCGGCGATGAGCTTGCCCTTGCCGATCACGATCAGGTGCTCGGCGGTCAGGGCCATCTCGCTCATCAAGTGGGAGGAGACGAACACGGTGCGGCCCTCGGCGGCCAGGCCGCGCAGCAGGTTCCGGATCCACAGGATGCCCTGCGGGTCGAGCCCGTTGACCGGCTCGTCGAGCACCAGGGTCGCCGGATCGCCGAGCAGGGCGGCGGCGACGCCGAGGCGCTGGCCCATGCCGAGGGAGAACCCGCCGACGCGCTTGCGGGCGACGTCGTTCAGTCCGACGAGTTCGATGACCTCGTCGACGCGCCGACGTGGGATGCCCGTGCTCAGCGCGAGGGCCAGCAGGTGGTTGTAGGCGGATCGTCCGGTGTGGACGGCTTTCGCCTCCAGCAGCGCGCCGACCTCGTGCAGCGGCGCGGCGTGGCGGCGGTAGGCCTTGCCGTTGACCGTGACCGTGCCGGACGTGGGCGCGTCCAAGCCCATGATCATCCGGATCGTGGTGGACTTCCCGGCGCCGTTCGGGCCGAGGAACCCGGTCACCACGCCGGGTTTCACCGTGAAGGTGAGGTCGTCGACGGCGGTCTTCCCACCGTAGCGTTTGGACACCGCGCGTGCTTCGATCATGGGCGTACTCGTCCTTCCGGCGTTGAGTGGCCGAACCCTACGGCCGGCCGCGCACCGGGTCGACTGCCTGACGGACGATCTGTGCGCGACTGGTGTGCGACTTCCGGCGTAGCGCGTACGCCGGAAGTCGCACAGGCGCGACGTCGGCGGAGAACGTCTTGACCTCGAGAAGCTGCTTCACGCTTACCAAGCCGGGCTCGGCACCCCCGAGGGCCGTTTCCAGGCGCCCGCAGGCGAGCGTCGCGGCGCGGGCGGCCAGGCCGGCGCCCCAGCCGGTGCCGAGCGCGGTCAGCGTCCAGTCCCAGCTGCGCGGCAGGACTTCGAGCTGCCGGTGGTAGAAGTCGCACAGCCGCCGGCCGAGGGAACCCGGCAGGAAGTCCAGGAAGTCGAGGACTTCGACGTCGTGGCCGGTCAGCCGGTCGGCCAGGGCGTACGCCGCTCCGTCGTGCCCGGCGCCGACACGCGCCGAGACGATCACGATGCGCGTCATCTATCCACTCCGTTCTACGACAGGCCCGTAGAAGTTCTACACTTCCGTAGTTTAAGGTGGGGTAACGGGCTCGCGAGGCAATTGCCCATCGCGGCCGAGATGGCCGGGTCTTTGTCCGAAATGGACGAATGGCGACCCGGTCTGCCGTTGTGCGCCAATGTGACCGTCCACAGTGGATAACGGTGGCGGACGTGTTCACCAGCTGTTCGCGTCGGCGCCTTCTCGTGGCCGGATCGGTGGCGTGGGATGCCGGGGACGCCCCGACCGGGGCGTGCCGAGGAGGAAACCTTGTCCCCGAACCGGATCCGCATCCCGGCCGCGCTCGCCGCGCTGGGCCTGCTCACCGCCGTCCCCGTCGCGTCGGCGTCGGACGGCCACCCCGGCACCCGCCACGTCCTGCTCATCTCCGTCGACGGTCTGCACCAGACCGACCTCGCCGCCTACGTCGCCCGGCACCCGCACTCGGCGCTGGCCGGCGTGGTCGCCCGCGGAACGGAGTACACGGCCGCGCGCACGCCGGTGCCCTCCGATTCGTTCCCCGGCCTGATCGGACAGCTCACCGGCGGCGACCCGGCGGCCACCGGCATCTACTACGACGCCACCTACAACCACGGCCTGCTGCCGGCCGGGACGACGTCCTGCGCCGGAGTGACGCCGGGAGCCCCGGTCGACCTCACCGAGGACCTCGACCGCGACCAGACCCGGCTCGACGCCGGGCAGGGCCTGTCCGGGCTGCCCGGTTCCGTGCTCGGCATGACCGGTGTGCCGCAGACACTGCTGAACCAGGCCGGGCTGCCGGTCGACCCGCGCACCTGCCGCCCGGTGCAGCCGCACGAATACCTGAAGGTCAACACCGTTTTCGAGGTGGCTCGCCAGGCCGGACTGCGCACGGCGTGGTCGGACAAGCACCCGGCCTACGAAATCCTCAACGGCCCGTCCGGCACCGGCGTCCAGGACCTGTTCACCCCCGAGATCAACAGCACCGGGCCGGCCGGCGCCGGCGACTGGACCACCGACAACGCCGCCACCCAGCAGTACGACGGCTACAAGGCACAGGCTGTCCTGAACGAGATCGACGGCTTCGACCACAGCCGCACGCGCCGCAGCGGTACCCCGGCGGTGTTCGGGCTCAACTTCCAGTCGGTGTCCACCGCGCAGAAGCTGCCGAAGTCGGGCGGGCAGGCCGGTGGCTACCTGCCCGGCGGCACGGTGCCCGGACCGGTGCTGACCTCGGCACTGGACTTCGTCGACGGCCGGATCGGCGCGTTCGTCGCCGAGCTGCGGCGGCAGCACCTCGACCGCTCCACGACGATCATCCTGTCGGCCAAGCACGGCCAGTCGCCGACCGACCCGAGCGCGCTGACCCGCGTCGCCGACGGCAAGCTGCTCGACGGGCTGAACGCCGCCTGGCAGGCCGGACACCCCGGCACCGGCGACCTGGTGGCCGCCTCGGCCGACGACGACGCGATGCTGCTCTGGCTGACCGACCGCTCGCCGGCGGCCGCGGCCTTCGCCAAGCAGTACCTGCTGGCGCAGAACGGAACCGGCACCGACAGCACCGGCGCGGCCAAGGCGTTCACCCGCTCCGGCCTGCAAACGGTGTACGCGGGCGCGGACGCGGCCCGGTACTTCGGCGTGCGGCCCGGTGACACGCGGGTGCCGGACCTGTTCGGCGTCACCCAGTACGGCGTCGTCTACACCGGTGGTACCAAGAAGATCGCCGAACACGGCGGCGTCGCGCCGGACGACCGGGCGGTCCCGCTCGTCGTGAGCGGCCCGGACCGCGACGCACGGACCGTCACCGGGCCGGTGACGACAACGCAGATCGCACCGACGATCCTGCGTCTGCTCGGGCTGGACCCCCGGGCGCTGCAGGCGGTCCGCCAGGAAGGCACGCGGGTGCTGCCCGGCATCGGCTGACGGCCGGGGGTGTGCGCCGACGTCGTCGACGCACACCCCGCCGAGATCGTCAGCCGACCTTTTCGACCTTCGCGTTGCGGACGAGCTGCTTGCCCGCCTGGTGGATCTTGGCGAACGCGGAGTTGTTCAGCAGCACGCAGCTGCCGGACGTCGAGGTCACCGGCACCGTGACGGACTTCGCGTTGTCCAGGTTCGTCACCTTGAGCATGGTGCCGACCGGGAACTGGTCGCTGGAGGCCGCGGGCGAGCCACCTTCGCCGGAGAGGGTGACGGTCGAGCCGGGGCAGACCACGTCACCGGCTGCCGCGCCCTGGGCGTCGGCGGCCTGGGTGCCAGTGGCCTGGGTGTCGGCGGCCTGAGTGCCCGTCGCTTGGGCGTTGCCGGTGGCAGCTGCGGCGACGCAGTCCGCCGCGACGGCTGCCGCCTGATCAGCCGCCTGCTGGCCGGCCTTGTTCTTGGCCTTCGCCTTGTTCTTGGCTTTCCCCTTCTGCTCGGCGGTGCCGTTCTGGCCGGTGGCCGTGCCTTGCTGGTCGGCCGCTGCCTTCGGGGCGGCCTGCGCGACGCACTGCAGGATGGCCGCGCAGTCCTGGCCGGCGGCCGCGTCCTGGGCCGCCATATTTTGCTGCGTGGCCGCGTTCGGGTCGGCCATGCCGTTCTGGTGGGCCATGCCGTTCTGCATGCTGCTCTGGTTGCCCATGCCGTTTTGGCCGGTCGCGCCGGCTTGGCCGGTCATTGCGTTCTGGGTCGCCATGCCGTTGGCGTCGGCCGCCCCGGCTTCTTGGGCCAGACACTGCTGGACGACCGCGCAGGCCTGGTCTGCGGCCGCGGCCTGGTCGGCTGCGCCGGCCTGGCCTGCCATGTCCTGCTGGCCGGCCATGCCGTTTTGGCCGTTCATGTTGTTTTGGTGAGCCATGCCGTTCTCGGCGGCGCCATTCTGATCGGCCATGCCGTTCTGCGCTGCGCCGTTCTGGTCCGTTGCCTCGGCTTGGCCCATCGCCCCCTGCTGGTTGGCCATGCCGTTGTCGTTGGCCATGCCGTTCTGGTTCGCCATTCCGTTCTGGGCTGCGTTCTTCTGGTCGGCCGCCACGGTGCCGTCGGCCGCTCCGGCCACCGCCGCGCACTCGACCGCCGCCTTGGCGGCCGCGACCTTCCCCTGACAGCCAGCGGCCTGGCGCCGCTGCTGGATCTGGTCCACCACCGCCTTGCGGTTGGCGATGCGGGCCGCGGACTGCGCGTCCGGCGCCATCTGCTGGCTCGCGATGAAACCGAGGTTGTTCTGCAGCGCCGTGTCCAGACCGGAGCAGCTCTCCGTCGCCGCGTTGCTCGCCGGGCTGCTCAGGGCGATCGCCGTGGCGGTCACCCCTGCGATACCCAGCAGGGCGACGAGTCCGATCGTCGCCGGTTTGCGGTGCCGTCCGGACGTACGCAAGTGGGGCATCAGCCCCTCCTCTCAGGTCGCCACCTCACCACGGCACACGGCGGATGACCCTGAGGGGTTCAGGCAGATTCACCTTTGTCGAGAATTCGGCCGAATATGTCAGCATCCATTGTGGACAAGATTATCGCGAGGTTGGCGACAGTCGGGAAATGGCAAGGATCCGCTGAACGCCGCTCGGGTTCTAGCGGTCTGATCCCGCGTGGTCGGCCTGGGCCAGTTCGATGCCGTCGTGCAGGTCGGCTGCGCTGTCGAGGGCCGTCTGGGCCGAAAGACCCGCGACGCCGAGGACCAGCGCGCACAGCAGCGCCACCGGCGTCCGGCCCGTAGTTCGCGTCGCGGGCGGGGTGAGCAGCGCGGACACCCGCCGGGGGACCGGGCCGCCGGTCGCGGCGAGGGCGAACCCGCGGTGCGGGCGGGCGGCGAGCGCGGCTTTGGCCACGGCGTGCGCGACCACCGTGCGATCGCCGACCCGGTGGGCCGCGGCTTCGTCCGCCCAGCGTTCGAGGGCGAACCCGGCAGCCGCGCTCAGCGGCCGCAGCAGCGGGTTGAGCGTCGAGGACAGGGTCAGCGCGATGAGGAAGACGTGGTGGCGGAAGGCCAGGTGCGCGCGTTCGTGGGCGAGCAGCGCACACCGCTCGCGCGGGCTCAACGCGGCGAGCATGCCGCTGGAGACAGCGATGCGGCCCCCGCGGCCGGGCACGGCGAACGCCACCGCTTCCTCGCCCGGCAGGATCACCATCCCGCCCTCCGCGCTGTGCTCGTCGAGCTCTCGCGACAGCCGCCGGGCCCAGCGCGCGTACCGGACGGTCGTGCGCACCAGCAGGACGGTGAGGACGGCCAGCGCCACGCCGCCACCGATCGAGGCGGGCACGTCGATGTCGCTATGCGCGCGCAAGGCCTCGGGCGACCAGTGGCCGGCGTCGGCGAAGGCGGGAAGCAGCGACAGCCCGGAGAACGCCAGCAGTGCGAGAGCCGCGGTGCTGCCGGCGGCGAGCACCAGGGCGGCGCCGGTGAGCAACCAGCTCGCCACCTGTGGCGGCAGGCGAGGAGCGACCAGCCGTGCCACCGGCCACGCCAGCAGGGGCAGCAGCAGCGGAATCAGCGTGTCCGTGGTCACCTCGGGCGGCCTTTCCCCCGCAACAGGTCCCGCAGAACCGCTTCATCCGATTCGGACAGCTGCGTCACGAACCGGGCCAGGACGCTGTCGCGGTCGGGCTCGTTGTCGAGGACCTTCGTCATCTTCCGGGCGGCCAGCCCGGCTTCGTCGTCGACGGCGTGATAGCGGAAGGACCGGCCGTGCTTCTCGCGCGATGCGACACCCTTGTCGTGCAGCCGGGTCAGGATCGTCACGACCGTCGTGTAGGCGAGTTCGTCCTCGAGGCGGGCTTGGACGTCGGTGGGGGACAGGGGTTCGTCCGCGCTCCACAGCACGCTCAGCACCTCGGCCTCGAGGGCGCCGGGCGCGCGCCGCGCCGATTCCTTCCGCATGTCCCGAATCTACACCGCTGTCGTATCAGCGGAGGGTGAGCACGGCCAGGGCACCCGCTCCGGCGAGCACGCAGTAGATCGCGAACGGCGTCAGCGTCCGTGTGTGGAAGTAGCGGGTGAGGAACCGGACCGCGAGGTAGGCGCTGATGAACGACGCGGCACTGCCGGCGAGGACTTGGCCGTGGATGCCGGTGCCGAGCGGGCCGAAGAGGTCGGGGATCTTCAGCACCCCGGCCGCGAGGATCACGGGCGTGGCCAGCAGGAAGGAGAAGCGGGCGGCGTCTTCGTGCGACAGCCCGCGCAGCAGCCCGGCGACCATCGTGACGCCGGAGCGGCTGATGCCGGGCAGCAGCGCCAGCACCTGCGCGGTGCCGATCAGCGTGCCGCGGCCGAACGACATCCGGGACAGCCGTTCGTCGGCCGCGGCGTCCGTGTCGGCGGCCGCGCCGGGTGCGTCGGCCGGGACAGGGGTCGCGTTCGCCCGGCGGCGCAGCAGTTCGCCGCCGTAGAGCACCACGCCGTTGGCGATCAGGAACGCCGCGGCCGGGATCGGCTTGCCCAGCGTGGTCCGGAACAGGTGTTCCAGCAGGAGCCCGGTGACCCCGACCGGGATGGTCGCGAGCACGATGAGCCAGGCGAGCCGCTCGGCCGGTGTGTCGACCCGGCGGTGCCGGATCGAGCTGAAGAACCCGCCGATGATCCGGACCCAGTCCCGGCGGAAGAACAGCAGCAGCGCGGCGGCGGTCGCCACGTGCAGCCCGACGATGAACGCCAGGTACGGCGACTCGGGAGCCGACACGTCCAGGTCCTTCGCCCACTGGCCCCCGACGACGGCGGGGATCAGCACGGAGTGGCCGAGGCTGGAGACCGGGAACAGCTCGGTGACGCCCTGGAAGGCGCCGACGACGATCGCTTCGAAGTAGTCCAGCACGATGCCTTCCCGAGGTTTGTTCTACGTGTATGTAGAAACACTACCGGACGGGAGGAGGGCCTCCTGCTGGGTCAAGACCGCCGCGGCTTGGCCGGCGGCGATGCCGAAGCCTTCGGTGGCGTCGTGCAATCCGAATCCGATCACCAGCAGCAGTGCCAGGCTCAGGTCGCCTGCGGCGGCGGAACTGCCGATGGCGAGGCCCTCGGCGAAGTTGTGCAGGCCGATTCCGGCGGCGATCGTCAACGCCAGCCGTGCGGCGGGTGCAGCCGTCGTGGAAGCGTCCAGCTCGCCGACCGTCGCGGCTCCGGGACCGGGCCGGCGTCGCGGCCGGTCCCTCAAATAGGTGAGGCGAACCTCATTATGCCGAGAAGTTCTTTCCGGGCAAGGTTGGCGAATGGCTAAAATTCCTTCGGAAACAGGTAAAACCGGCCTTTTGCGGTTGACGGTGGGGAGTCGCCCGACGTGTCGACTGTTGTGGGGCGGGCAGTCACGATGGCGCACGGGCCGGTCCGGTGTCGTCGGCCGGCACCGGCCGGGTGGATGCCGAAGACAACACGGGTGTAGAACTACTACTAAGTTGTAGAAGTGATGGCCTGGCTCCCACGCCGGCGGAAGGCGGTCCCTCCGATGAACCCGTTGAGCGCGACGTCGTGGTTGTCGAGCCTCGGCACAGCGGGCGTGTTCCTCGTCCTCTTCGCCGAGACCGGCCTGTTGATCGGATTCTTCCTGCCCGGCGACTCCCTGCTGTTCACCGCCGGCCTGTTCTGCACCACCAGCGCCACCGCCGCCGTCCACCTGTCGCTGCCCGCCGTGTTGATCGCCGCCGTCGCCGGAGCGCTTCTCGGCGCGCAGACGGGCTTCCTCATCGGCCGGCGCGGTGGCCGTGCGCTCCTCGCCAAGACCCGGAATCCGCACCTGCACCGCGGTCTGGTCAGAGCCGAAGAACTCTTCAGCCGCTACGGCCACGCCAAGGCCATCGTCCTCGCCCGGTTCGTCCCGGTGGTCCGCACGGTCCTGAACCCGCTCGCCGGCATCCTCGAAGCGCCCGCTCGGACCTTCACGATGTGGCAGGTCATCGGCGGGCTGCTCTGGTCGCTCGGCGTCACGATCGCCGGGTACGTGCTCGGCTCGAGCATTCCGGGTATCGACCAGTACCTGCTTCCCGTCGTCGCGCTCGTCGTCATCGTCTCGCTCATCCCGCTCGGTCTCGAACTCCTCCGGGACCGCAAGCGGCGCACCGAAACGGACCGGCGTTCTTAGCTGTTCGCCAGCAAGACGATTCACTGGTTCGAACCCGGACGTCGTCACCGTGAAACATGGTCGACGCAGCCGCACAGCCCCGGAACCCGCAGCTGTCCCGCCCACCCGTCAAGCGTTCGCGAAGGCGCCTCCGTCGGGTGGTCGTGGTCTTCCTTCTCCTCATCACCTATCCCGCCATCACCTACGTTCAGGCGCTCACCGCTCCCGGAGCGGCCACCTTCACCGCGCGGACCGCGGACTGGGCGCGGCAGATGGGTGCCGGCCCGATCGTCAACGCGCTCGAAAACCGGTACTACACCAGGCACCCGCCGGCCAACAGCGCACCGAGTGCCGACGCTCTGCCTGTTCCGGTACCCGGCCCGCCGGGTGCGGCGGAAACCGCCCGCGATCCCACCCGCGACACGGGGAACTCGCCCGCCCGGTTGGCGGCTTTGCCAGGCGCGTTGCCCGGCGAAGGCGTTTGGGTGCCTGGTGCCCGGGCGGCCGGCGGGCAGCCCGCCGATTACACGACGTTCCTCAGCCCGGATCTCGACCACGCGAGCGTGGTGGCCGGCCCGGCGCCACCGAGCAGCACGCCGACGTAAGCGCCGGGGAGGGTCACCAGCCCGACCGTGCGGGTCTGGTTCAGAGCCGGGATCAGCGCGTGCCCGGCGGACGGGCGGCAGATCTCCAGTGCGGCCGGGCGCGGCAGGAAGCCGAGCGCAAGCGCGGCTTCGTACTCGCCGTGGCGGGCCCGATTGTGCCGTGGTCGCCGGCAGCGGGTGTTCGTCGAGCCGCTGCAGGACGAGGGGGCCGGACAGCCACGCGGTGGCGAACGCCAGGCTGCCGAGGACGTCGGTGGGCCAGTGCACCCCGAGGTACACCCGGGTCCAGGCGATCAGGAGGGCGTACGCGGCCGCGATCAGCCACACCACCCACGGCGTCACCCGGCCGGCGAACCGGCGGACGACGAGCCACCCGATCAGGCCCGCGGCGAGGGCACCGTCGGAGGTGTGCCCCGACGGGAAGGACAACCCACCCGCCTGGACCATCCAGTCCGCAGTGGACGGACGCGGGCGGGCGATCAGTTCGGAAATCCCGTAGCGGCACAGCACGGCGGACAGCATCACGGCGAGCACGAGGCAGGCGCGGACGAGCCGGGCACGGAAGTTTCCCGGGGTGAGCGCCGCCGCGACCACGAACACCAAGGGGGTGGTGAACGTCGAGGACGCGCTCGACGTGACCGTTGCGGCGACGGAGGTGAGCGCGGCCGTCCGGTGCGAGATCACCCAGGAGTGGACGCCGAGATCGAACCCCGAAGCCCACGGCAGTGCGTCACTCGCCGAGGCCAGCAGGACCAGGAACGCCAAGACCCCGAGTGCCGTGGCCAGGAGCGGTCTCCGGACTCGACGTCCGGTGTCCTGTTCCGACGACATGGAGGCCACGGCGCCAAGTTATGGCGAATGCGGTCAGCGACCGGTTTGCGTCAGGCAAAGGCGCGTTAACCCGCGAAGCTGGGGGACAATGACGGTCATGCGGATGCTGCGGACCGTCGCGTTGGTGGCCTGGCCCATCAGCTGGTACCTCATCTGGAAGGAAATATTCGTCTGGCGCCACATGACGAAGTCGTTGCGGTTCCAGGTGCCTGACCTGCCGCCGGGCGTGACGGTGACCCCGCGGCCGGGTGTTCCGGTGCGGTTTCTCCGCGCGGTCGCCGTGGCGTCGCCCATCGTCTGTGCGCTGGGGTTCGCCGTCGAGGCGTGGCGCTCCGTGCAGCTCAGGCGGGCGGGTTCGGTTGGGTCAGGCCGAGGTCGTAGGCGAGGATGACGGCCTGGATGCGGTCGCGGGCACCGATCTTCGCGAGCACGCGCCCGACATGGGTCTTGACCGTCGATTCGGACAGCACGAGGCGCTCGGCGATCTCCCCGTTGGTCCATCCTTGCCCGATCGCCACCAGGATGTCCTGTTCGCGGGCGGTCAGCGACTCCCAACGAGGATCGGCGGGTGGCGTCGGCGTGGCTCCGCCGTCGGGGAGCCGGTGGCCGTAGGTGTCGAGAAGCCGCCGGGTCAGGGCGGGGGCGATGACGGCGTCGCCGCCGGCGACGGCTCTGATGCCGGCGAGCAGTTCTTCGGGGTGAGCGTCTTTGAGGAGGAACCCGCTGGCTCCCGCGCGGAGGGCGGCGTAGGCGTATTCGTCCAGGTCGAAGGTGGTCATGACGAGGACGCGGGAGCGGCCGCCGGTGGCGAGGATCCGGCGGGTGGCTTCGATGCCGTCCATGCCGGGCATGCGGATGTCCATGAGCACGACGTCGGGCCGCAGTTCCGCGGTCCGGCGCACGGCTTCCGCGCCGTGGGCTGCTTCGCCGACGACTTCGGTGTCCGGGGTCGCGTCCAGCAGCATGCGGAAACCTAAGCGCTGCAACGGCTGGTCGTCGGCGATGAGGATGGTCGTCACGGTGTCCCGCCAGGTGCCGCGGGCAGCGGCGCGAGGTCGAGAACGGCCGTGACGACCCACCCGCCAGTGGGCGTGGGGCCCGCGTCGACCGTGCCGCCGTACAGTGCGGCACGCTCCCGCATCCCCGCCAGCCCGTTCCCCGTCTCCGACGGGGCGACAGGTTGTGCCGGGCCGTCATCGCGCCCGCTGTCTCGGACGCGAATGCGCAGCTCCCGGCCGTCGGCGGCGATCAGGACGTCGATCCGGGTGTGGGGACCGGCGTGGTTGAGCGTGTTCGTGAGTGCTTCCTGGACGATGCGGTACGCCATCAGCTGCACGCCCCGGTCGAGCGTGTCCAGTTCGCCGGCGGACCGGTAGACCACCTCCGGGCCGGCCGCGCGGAGCCGCGCGCACAACGCGTCGAGGTCGGCGATGCCCGGTTGGGGCTCGAGCTCGGGTGTTTCGCCCTTCTCGCGCAGCACGCCCAGCATGCGTCGCAGCTCGCCCAGCGCTTGACGGCCGGCGTCGCCGACCAGCCGGAGTGCTTCCTTGCTGCGTTCGGGGGCGACGTCGGCGGCGTAGGCGCCGCCGTCGGCCAGCGTGATGATGACCGAGAGGTTGTGGCCGACGATGTCGTGCATCTCGCGGGCCACCCGGACGCGTTCGGTGGCGGCGGCCAGCCTGCTGCGCTGGTCGCGTTCGATCTCCAGCTGGGCCGCGCGGTCGCGCAGGCTGGCGAGCTGGGCCCGGCGGATCCGGACGGCCAGCCCCAGTGCGACGGCCGCGGTGACCGCGGTGAGCAGGAAGAACAGCGCCTCCCAGAACGACACGAACCCGGAAACCCGCGCGGCCACGGGAATCAGGAGCGCGACCTCGGCCGCGCAGGCCCACGGCAGGTGCCGCAGACGCCCGTGCAGGGTCACGCTGTAGAGCGCCACGAGCAGCGCGACGTCGGCGCGCAGGACGACCCCGAGCGACCACTGGAGGAGGAATGCCGCCGCGGTCAGGGCCAGCGCAACCGACGGCGCCCGCCGCCGCCACAGCAAGGGCAGCACCAGGCCGGCCTGCAGCGCCAGGGTGCCTGCCGGCGGTAGGTGCCTGAAGGTGAGGAGGAGTTCCTCCGGGCCCCCGTCTTCAACATGCGGAATCAGATCCGGCAGGCAGAACATCGCGAACAGCGCGGCAACGACGGCCAGATCCAGCACCCACGGGCGCCGCCGGTCCGCCTGCCGGATCTGCTGGCCGAGCCGCGTCAGCCGGGTGACCAGCGGGTGCGCCGGCAGGGGAGCGGTCCACAACGGGGCCGGGCCGGGTATCGCCTCGGATCCGGTCCGGTCGTCGGTGCGCACGTGCCTCACCTGTCCATCGTGGAGGAAGTCCGCCGGTGCGGCACCCGGGTGCCGCACCGGCGGTGCTCGGTCAAGCGTCCGACCGCGCCAGCCGGTAGGCGGCTCCGGCCAGCAGCAGGACGGTCCAGCCGAGGAAGACCAGCAGCCCGGTACCCGGTGCCAGGCTGGTGGCGTCGTGGGTCAGGGCGAACATCGACTGTCCCGCGTTGCTCGGCAGGTACGGGCTGAGGTCACCCTGCCAGGACTTCGGGAGCAGCGAAATCAGGCCGGGGATCAGCATGAGCGCCCCGACCAGGACCGAGATGCCGCCGGCGACCGAACGCAGCAGGGCCCCGAGCGCGACGCCGATCACGCCGACCAGGCCCAGGTAGAGACCGGCGCCCAGCAGGCTGCGCAGGACACCGGTGTCCGACAGTGTCATCGCCGCGGGTGTCCCGGCCACGATGGCGCTGCCGAACACGAAGGCGAGGAACGCGCCGATCACGCCGACGAGCAGGGCGACGATGCCGAACACCGCCGACTTGGACCACAGCACGGGCAGCCGGCGCGGGACTCCGGTCAGCGTCGAGCGGATCATGCCGGTGGAGTACTCGCCGGCGGTGACCAGCACTCCCAGCACGCCCAGCGCCAGTTGCGCGAAGTTCGTCCCGAAGAGCGACAGGCTCAGCGCGGTGGCGCCGGCGAAGTCCGGGTCGAGTGGCTGGCCGGAGCTGATGTTGGAGTTGTACCGGGCGGCGGAGATCAGCCCGAACGCCACCAGGAAGACCAGGCCGAGGCCGAGGGTGATCCAGGTGGAGCGCAGGGACCAGAGTTTCGTCCACTCCGAGCGCAGGACGTGGCGTCCGGTCACGCGGTAGGCCGGGCGGGCGGCCCGGGCGGTGGGCGCCGCGGGCGTGGTCAAGGTGCTCATGCCGCGCTCCCGAGCGTGTCGATGCCGGTGGTGGCGCCGTGGTACTCGACGGCGTCGCGGGTCAGGTCCATGAAGGCGTCCTCGAGGGAGACGGTCCGGGGGGAGAGTTCGAACAGGGCGATGCCGTGCTCGGCGGCCTTGATCCCGATGGAGCGGGCCGAGAGGCCGCTGACCCGGAGTTCCTCGGAGCCGGTGCGGCCGGCGATCTCGACGCCCGGTCCGGCCAGGACCTCACGCAGCCGGCCCGGCTCGGCCGTGGCCACGTGCACGGTGTCGCCGCCGGCGTCCCGGACGAGGTCGTGGACGGTGGTGTCGGCGAGCAGCCGTCCCCGGCCGACGACGATGAGGTGCTCGGCGACGAGGGCCATTTCGCTCATCAGGTGCGAGGAGATGAAGACGGTCCGGCCGTCGGCGGCGAGGTCGGTGAGCAGGGTGCGGATCCAGAGGACGCCCTCGGGGTCCAGGCCGTTGACCGGTTCGTCGAGGATGACCGTCGCCGGGTCGCCCAGCAGGGCCGCGGCGATCCCCAGCCGCTGGCCCATCCCGAGCGAGAAGTTCCCCGCGCGCTTTTTCGCGACCGGCTGCAGCCCGGTCAGCTCGATCACTTCGTCGACCCGCCGCCGCGGAATGCCGTGGGTCTGGGCCTGCGCGAGCAGGTGGTCGAACGCCGACCGGCCCGGGTGCACCGACTTGGCCTCGAGCAGGACCCCGACCTCCTGCAGCGGCGCGCGGTGCTCGGCGTAGCGGCGGCCGTTGACCACGACCGAACCGCTGGTCGGCGCGTCGAGCCCGACGATCATCCGCATCGTGGTCGACTTGCCCGCGCCGTTGGGCCCGAGAAATCCGGTGACAGTGCCCGGCTGGACGGTGAAGTCCAAAGAGTCCACGGCGGTCTTTTCCCCGTACCGCTTCGTCAGCTGGTGTGCCTCGATCATCGCTCATCCCCTGAGATCCCGGACCGGACAGCCCGATCCGTTCGCTTCCCCACGCTAGGGACGGCACGGTGGAAGATCGTGGTACCGGAGGAGGGAATCCGGCGCCGCCCGTAGTACCGCGGTACTACGGGTAGCGGGGCACCGTCACCGCCGGGGCACGTGGTAGCGGTGCTCCGGGCGACCCGCGGTGCCGTAGTTCAGGCTGAGGTCCAGCAGCCCGCGGCGCACCAGGTCGGCGAGGTAGCGCTGCGCCGTGGCCCGGCTGACGCCGAGCTGTTCGGCCACGTCGGTCGCGGACAGGGCCTCCGCGGCGGTGCGGACCTGCGCCAGCACCTGGGCCATCGTGGCCGGCAGCCGGCTCCGGTCGGCCGGGTGGACGGCCGAGCCGCGCAGAAGGCCGTAGAGCGCGTTGACGGTCTCCTGGTTCGCGACGTCGATCCCGGCCGGTGCCGGCCTGCTGACCCGGTCCCGGTTGCCGATCGAGCACCGTTGACCGCGATGGCGAGGATGTGTGCACGGTTCATCGACCAACGGGAGGTACGGCAAGGCGCCGGCCAAGCGGGTGCTGGTGGCCACGATGGTGGCGTTCGCGTTTGCCGCGGAGAGCGCTCCGGCTATCGAGGCTCGCCACCGGGAATTCAGAACGCCGTGACCAGGCTGGTCGATCGGCCGATCGTCCCTGCTTCGATGGGGGCGCCCGGGCGGCGCTGCCGGTGAGGGGCAAGCGGCCGGTCGGAGCGAACATGCCCATGCGTTGTCAGTGACACGGTGTTCGGGTGCGGCTACCGCAGGAGAGCCGCGCCCAGACCGTCTTTCCGTCGGAGTCCGGGTTGTCATGCACGCTCCAGGTGTCGGCGAGCTCCTGGATCACGGCCATGCCGTAGCCGGACGCGTCGTGGAGGCCCGGTCGTGAGCGGTGCGGGAGTGGGTGAGCAGGCGAAAGGTCGTCGACTTCGACGACCACACGGCACGGCGTCGTCAGGGCGGTGATCCGGGCCCGGATCGGTCCGCCGCCGTGGAGGTAGGCGTTGGCGGCCAGTTCGTCGATCACGAGCAGCACGTCGTGGAGGTGGTCGTCGCCGAGGTGGGGCAGGGTCCGGGCCGTCCACCGGCGGATCCGCGCGAGGGCCGAGGGATCGGTGCCGCGCAGGTCGAGGGCCCAGGGCGCGGCCGAACCGTCGACGTGGTCACCACGCATCGGGCGGGCGATCCGTGATGTTGCTCATCGGGTGGGCATACCCCGGCGAAGCCACCGCGCAAACGTCTCCCTCGCCACGGCCGTCCTGCCGCCCGTGGTCACAGCCGGAAGTGGACGCGGAAGGTGGTGCCGTCGGTGTTGGTGTGGAGCCGGACCAGGTCGGCCATGTGGTTGACCAGCAGGAGGCCGCGGTTGCGGTGTTGGTCCGGTGGGACGGGGTGCCGTCCGGCCAAGGGGTCGGTCAGGGTGCCGTGGTCGTGGACCTGGCACAGGAGGTACCCGTCGGCGGTCCAGATCCGCAGCCGGCCGGTGCCGCCGCCGTGGTCGATGCTGTTGGTGACCAGTTCGGTGACGACCAGTTCCACGTCGGCGGTTTTGTCCTGGGACAAGCCGGCCTGGCGGGCGTGGGTGCGGGCGAGGGTCCGGGCGTGGGCGAGATTGGTGGCGTCGACGGTGAGGTCGGCGGCGTCGGTGGGTTCGGGTAGCGGCTGGTTGTAGCCGGCGATGATCGCCTCGGGGTCGTAGGCGGTGCTGTTGCGTTGGCCGGCGGTGTCGATGAGCAGCGGATGGGTGGCTTCGGCGTCGGCCAGTACTGCCGGGGTCAGGTTCTGGGTGTCATAGGGGCACAGGATGGTGACGTCGCGGCCGGTGAACGCGAGGTTGATCAGGGCTTCGTGCTGGACGCAGGCGGGGTATTCGTGGGCGCTGCGGTCGGGCCAGATGGGTTCGCCGATGATGCGGACGTGCCGGTCGGGGTGGGTGTCGGCGAAGGCGCGCAGTACACCGGGGATGATCCGGCCGGGGTTGCGTCCGGCGATGCCCATGTCCATCAGGGTGATCCGGTCGGCGTCGGCGCCGAGTTCGGCGCGCAGCAGGGCGAGGTTGGCCGCGGGGACCGACACGGCGACCGGTTCGCCCGCGGCGAGTCCGGACCGGATGAACGGGACGGTGCCGGCGAGGTACTCGTCGGCATCCCGGTAGAACAGGGCCGGATGGACGAACGGCTCGCGACCGCGCGTCTTGACGGGCGTGCTCATGACACTTCCAGTTCTTCGATCACGATCGTCGCCGGTTCGGCGGGGTAGAGCAGTGTCAACATCCTACGGAGGATCGCCGGTGGGCGGGTGAGCGTGAGCGGTGCCGCGGCGACCAGCATGGCGGTGCCGCGGGCGTCGATGAACGCCAGCTGCGACAGATCCAGCCGGGCGGACGCGCCGTCGGCGGTCGCTGATTCCAATGCGCTCTGCCAGATGTCGCGGGTGCTCAGGTCGACGTCGCCGATCACCTTCACCCCGCGCTGACCCGGGATCCGGACCACCTGCAACTGGCTGCGATGAGGATCAGTCACCCGGCCAGCCTACGGGGGGCATCCGCCACCGGCAGTCCGGCAAATCGGCCGCCTGCGGCTCCGGCGCTGTCAGCCTGGCAGGAGAAGGCCGGGACCAAGTCACACGACAGTGGGTTCCCGCCCCGAGTGTCGATGGTCCAGGTTCGCGGCTTGCCGGTTCAACCCAGACCCGGGCGGGGTTCAGTCCAGAGCCTCCGCGAACTGTCCTTCCCGGCGATGATGGGGCGTCTCGTCGCCCGTGGTGACCCGCCAGCTCGACCTGCTTGGGCTGAGCAGCATGAGCTGCCGTGACCCGGGAGATGCGCCGGCCACCACTGGCCGGGAATCACCGCAGCCGCGCCACCAGGGACAGCCAGGCTTCCGCGTCGGCCCGGTTCGCGTGGATCGGCAGGACGCGGTCGAGGTGCAGCACCTGGATGGGTCGCAGGATGGCCCGTTGGCCGGCGATGACTGCGCAAGGCAGTCCGCGGGCGTGGGCGTCATGGACAGCCTCAAGGAGGGCGGACAAGCCACTCGAGGAGCAGAACGTGACGTGGGTCAGGTCGATGATCAGTGCCTCGGGGCGCAGCCGCAGCTCGTCGTGCAGCCGGTCCTGTACGCGCGCGGTCACGGCCAAGTCGACTTCGCCGGCGATGACCACCGTGGTGTGCTTGTGACGAGCGGTGACCATGATGGTGAGGGGGCAGGGGAGTCTGGAAGCCGGTTCGCGCAAGCTGTGGGTGCGGATGGCGTCAAGCATCGGAGGCCTCCTCGTCGACGGGAAGCCGGATCGGCGCGAACTTCCCGCGGTGCAGGCCTGCCCTGGTGTGAGCAGGCCGAAGTACTGCGGGCGGCTGCCGGTCTGAACCGCCGGTGCGCCACGAGGCGGCGAGTCAGGCGTGCCCCCGCGCGGCGGTGTGACACGCCTTGCCCGGTTCCGGAGCGTGATCCGGGCCGGGCACGGCCGGGTAGTGCCCCATCGGTGGGCAGTTCAACCATTCACTGCGCCGACCTGCTCCGACGCCACGCTCAGCTCACAGTCGACCTCGGTGCTCTCAGTTACCTCCCCATCCAACTCGTTCGCGCTGCCGGCGGCGGGCGACGAGGGGGTTGGCGGCGATCACCGACCGGCCGGTGCTGCCGGTGTATCTCGGCGTCATCCTGCGCCGCACCGGCGACACCTGGCTCATCAGCCACTATCAGGTCCCCCGGCTCGACTGAGGAAAAACACGATCATGGAATTTCTTGTCGACATGGTGACCACCGTGCCCGAAGGCCTGTTCAACCCCGCCGACGAGGACGAGTTGCGGCAAATGCTCGCCTCGATGCCGCTGCACAGGTGGATGACTGTCACGGTCACGCCCTTCACGCCACACCCGAGCGACCCGGGCGTCGGACGCCCCGCCGACGTCGAGTCGCAAGGCGGCGGCTGGTGATCACAGGCCGGCAACTCGTGGATCTGCCAGTTCGCCGGCGATCGTCGCGATCACCTGCTCCGGCAGGCCTTCGTCGGTCGGCAGGCTCAGCTGTAGACCTCGAACCGGGCGATCTGGGCCGCCGGCCAGCCGGTGTTGCCCGTGCAGGTCAGGCGCAGGAAACGGCGGGTCCCGCGGGGGAGGGTGATCGTGATGCTGTTGCCTCGCGCCGGATCGAACGCGTATCCCGATGCGGGGACGAGGGTGTCGAACGTGGTGCCGTCGGAGGAGCCGGACACGGCCAGGGTCTGCGTCCGGGTGGCCCACGCGCTCGACGGTGGCACCGCCAGCACGATCCGCGTCACCGCCGTCGCCGCGCCGAGGTCGACCTGGAGCCATTGGGGGAACGCGTTGTTCGCGCTTTCCCAGTAGCTGGCGGCGCTTCCGTCGACTGCGTTGCCTGAGGCGTAGTTCTGGGTGTGGCTGCTTTCGGTGGTGGCGCGGCCGCGGGCCAGGTCGGTCGAGCCGCCGATGGTCGGTGGGGTCGGCCGGGCCGGGGTGAGCGGGATCTCGCCCTTGAGCATGCGGCCGCCGTCGGCGGTCAGGCGCAGGTAGTAGTCCGACGAGCACGCGGTCCCGTCTTCGTCGAGGGCGAGCAGGCCGGAGCCGGCGGGCGTCATGGACGCGTTTTCCGCGGTCTTCGCGATTTGGTTGCCTTCGCCGTATTCGTCGAACATGGAGATGTAGATGCCTTGCGCGCCGGCGCGCACCATGTTGTAGAACTGGCCCCACATGAAGTCGCCGTGGGCGCGTTGCCGTCCCGAGACGTCTCCGGGGAGTACGCACGGCTGGTAGTCGATGCCGTGGGCGGTGCAGTCGGCCTGGTCGGGCACGGTGAGGTTCTGGTACATCCAGTCGGAGTCCGCCGCGGTGCCGATGGCCCCCACCATCCACGGCGAAATCATGTTGAAGGCGCGGTAGACGTCGCCGAAGCCCGGCCGCGATCCGCCGTCACTGGTTCGCCATTCCCGCGGCACGCCGCCGATGACGTAGCAGCCCTGGCCTTTGAACCAGTTGACGACGTCGAGGCAGGTGTTCGCGTCCCACGGGTGATTGCCGTCGTTGTAGCCGAAGCCCCAGATGCAGACGACCGGTTTGCCGTTCTGGCGGGCGTAGGCGGGCGACGCGGTGTGGGCGGACATCTTCGCCGTCCAGTCGGCCTTCATCTCGGACTGCATGTTCGCCCAGCCGGTGGCGTCGTACATGATGTAGAACTTCCGGCCGTGCGCCTCGGCGGCGCTGCGGACCTTCGCGGCCATCGCGTCGCGCGTGGGGCCTTCGCTGCTGTTGGGGTTGAAGCGCTGCAACGCGGCGGTGTCGCAGCCGTTCTGCTGCATCCACCGGAAGTGCGTGTCCACGGTCTGCTGGTCGTAGGACGAGAACAGCGTGGCCGGCTGCCCGTTGCCGAGGTTGGCGTAGGCGGTCGGGTAGGTGCGGGTGTACTCCCGCATGTCCGGCCAGGCCTTGATGACGTTGTTGGCCGGTGATGGGGTCCGGCTCCAGTCCTGGCTCCAGTGCCACCAGCCGTTGATCGGTGCGCCGTCGCCGGCGCAGGCGAACCAGCCCTGGTAGCCGACGGTGATCTTGCCGACGACGTCCCCGGGCGGGCTCGCCGCGGCGGCGGTGCGGGCTCCGGCGAGGGAAAGCGCTCCCCATGCCGAAGCCACCGCGGCTGAGCCGATGAACGTCCTACGCGAGATCGCCATGCCCGTTCCTCTCGGCACCGTTGCACGAGTACGTCTTCCGGTGAAGGGACTGTAGGGGTCCGGGCAAGAAGTAGCAAGCTTCGAACTGATTTCCGAAATTTACGTACTGAAGACGGCAAAAGTCGACTCTCTTCCGAGAGGTCGAGTCGGCTGGCGCCGTCAGCCGGTGGCGACGACGAAGGCTTCCCGCTCCGCTGCGGAACCCTCCCGGAGCGCGAGCACGGCGGCCAGCGTGACCAGGCAGGCGACGAGCATGTAGGCCGACACGGACAGCGACGTGCCGGTCAGCCCGACCAGCCAGGTCGCCACCAGCGGCGCGAAACCGCCGCCGAGGACAGCACCGAAGGCGTAGGCGAACGAGACACCGCTGTAGCGGATCGCGGTGGGGAACAGCTCCGCGTAGGCCGCGGCCTGCGGGCCGTACGTCAAGCCGAGGCCGAACGCGAGCACGACGACGGCCACGAGCAGCAGCGGCACGGAGCGGGTGTCGAACAGCAGGAAGAACGGGAACGTCCACAGGGCCAGGGCGAGCGTGCCGACGAGGTAGGTCCGCCGCCGGCCCCAGGTGTCCGACCAGCGACCGGCCAGCAGCGTGAACACGCCCCAGGCCACCGCGCCGACCATGCCGACGAACAACATCGTGGTGCTGGACAGCTTGAGTGTCCGGGTGCCGTAGGAGGTGATGAAGGCGATCAGGATGTAGCCGATCAGGTTGTTCGCGATGAACAGGCCGATCGCGATGATCAGTTCCCGGGAGCTGGTCTTGAACAACAGTTTCAGCGGCGCCGAGCGGCGGCTGCGGCGTGCTTGCAGCTCGGTGAACACCGGGCTTTCGGCGACCCGCGCGCGGACGAGGAACCCGACCCCGATCAGCACCACCGAAAGCAGGAACGGGATGCGCCAGCCCCACGCCTGGAACTGGTCCTTCGTGGTCGACGCCGACACCGTGAAGTAGGCGAGGTTGGCCAGCAGCAGGCCGATCGGGACGCCGATCTGCGGGAACGAGCCGAAGTAGCCGCGCCGTCGCGGTGGGGCGTGTTCGACGGCCATCAGCGCGGCGCCGCCCCACTCGCCGCCCGCGGACAGGCCCTGCAGCAGCCGGAGCAGGACGAGCAGGACCGGCGCGGCGATGCCGATGGCGTCGTAGCCGGGAAGCAGGCCGACGCCGACGGTGGAGATCCCCATCAGCACGAGCGTGGCGACCAGGACGCCCTTGCGGCCGAAGCGGTCCCCGAGGTGCCCGGCGATGACGCCGCCGATCGGGCGGGCGGCGAAGCTGACGCCGAACGTGGCGAAGGAGGCGAGCAGCGCGGCCGTGCTGTCCAGTGCCGGGAAGAACTGCTTGCTGAACACCAGCCCGGCGGCCGAGGCGTAGACGAAGAAGTCGTACCACTCGATGGTGGTACCGACGAGGCTGGCGGCGACGACCCGGCGCAGCCGGCGCGCGGGGTCGTGGTCGTCGGGTCTGACTGCGGGAGCGGTGGCGGCGGGTTCCATCGTGGTCCTTTCCTTGCGGTACGCGGACTTTCAGGAGGACGGGCCCCAGTTGACGGGGCTGGTGGTGAAGGAGGCGGGCGAGGCGAGCGGCACCGTGATCGACGACAGCGCCCGGCTGATGGCGAACCGCCCCGAGTCGAGGTGGGCTTTCTGTTGCGGTGTCGGGGCCAGTTGAAGGTGGAAGTTGCCCGGTGCCTGGCTGTTCAGCACGACCTGGAGCCGGTAGCCGGCGGGGAGCACGGTGAAGTTCGGCAGGACCGAGATGTCCATCTTCACGGTCTCGTTCGGGGTGAGCAGTCGTTGGCTCGCCTGGGTGAACGGGTGGCTCGGCTGGATCAGCGCGTGACCGTCCCCGTACCAGCTCCGGCGGGCGTCCAGTTCGCGCATGCTCGCCAGGAGCCCGCCGTCCGACACCTTGGTCACGACGCCGGTCGGCGACACGAGGTTGACAGTCGCGGCGACGTACGCGTCAGGGGTGGTCGATTTCAGGTACAGGCTGACGTCGATCGGGCCGTCCAGCACCGCGTCCCGGGTCAAGGGCGTGGTGGTGTAGGTGAGCGCGGAGGAAAGCTCGTCGGTCCCCGCGGCGGTGGGCCGGGTGGTCGTCAAAGCGTTGCCGCCGTCGAGGTAGTACGTACCGGTGCCGGTCGACGGCGGCCAGGCCGCGGTGTCGACCCAACGGTCGCCGCCGTTTTGGAAGAGGTGCAAGGGTTTCGTGGTGTTCGCCATGCCGGTCGGCCGGCCCTTCAACCACGTGTCGAACCATTCCTTGCGGATGTTGGAGAGCAGGTCTTCGTTCACGTGCTCGCCGTGCGTCCACGGGCCCACGATGGCCTGGTACCGGCCGGTCACCCGCTCTCCGGCGGCGATCGGCGCGGTCACGGGCCGGTGGAGGTACGCGTTCTGCGCGGCCACGTACGCGCCGATGTTGCCACCGGGGAACAGGTCTTTCCAACCCGCCTCGCTCAACGCGGGGATCCCGTTCGCGACGATCCGCGGCATGAGTTCCCGGACGTCGATCTTGTGCCAGTAAGCGTTGTCGTACGAGCGAGCGCCGCCGCTTGTGAGGTCGTTGACCGTGACCGACAGGGGATCGGTCAGCGGATCGTCCTGTGGCCCGTGGGGGAAGGCGTGGGCGATCGACGGGATGAAGGTGGTCGGGACGCCGCCCACCGTCGCGAGGTCGTCGTACATCGCGGAGTCGGTGCAGAACGGCGCGATGGCCTTGAGCGCCGAGTGCGGGCCGGCCTCGGCCGCGGTGTACCACTGATCGACGCCGAGGTAGGAACAGCCGTCCAGGCCGACGTTGCCGTCGGAGCCCGGGAGATCGTGCGCGGCCCAGCGGACCAGAGTGGCGCCGTCGCGGCCTTGCCGCGCGCCGAACCAGTCCAGCTGCCCGCCCGAGGCGCCGGTGCCCCGGACCGAGGCCGTGACGTAGATGTACCCGCGTTCGACGAAGTAAGTCCCGCCGGCGCGCGGATCGGGACCCGCCATGCCGTACGGCGTCTGGGAAAGCAGAACCGGGAAGGTGCCCTGGGCGCGCGTGCCGGTGACCGGGTCGGCCGGGTAGACGACCTGCGTGGACAGCACGACGCCGTCGTCCATCGTGACCGAAGCGGCTGTCGGCTGGCTGTGTCCGTAGGTCGCGGGCTCAGGCTTCGGCAGCCAGGCCGCCTCGGCCGGCGCCGGGACGACGGTGACCGCGGCCAGCGCGAGCAGCACGGCACCAGCCAGCCGGCGGGCTTTCTTCATGCGGACTCCTTCGTAGACGCCGGTTCCACGGGCAAGGACAGGGACGAATCCGCGCAGACGAGCGTGTATCGGGCGGGCGCGGAGTTGCGGGTGAAACGCGGGTAGGCGCCGCCCGAGATCTGGAGCCGCACCCGGTGCCCGGCCAGGAAGCGGTGGGCACACGCGCCGAGCCGCAGGCTCACCGATCCCGAGGTCGTGGTGAAGACTTCGGTCACGTTCCACGAACGGCCGCGGTCGTCCACATCGCACAACCGGACGAAAAGACTGGGCTGTGCGGCCGATTCCACGGTCATCCGAAGTTCGAGATGGGGTGCGCCGACCACGTCGAGGTCGGCGTCGAGCGGCGCCGAGGTGAAGGTGACGACGTCGTCGCGGCTTTCGAGCGGGCGGTTGTCCTGGCGCCCCGCTTTGGCGGACATGTGCCGTCCGCCGAGAGCCGGCGTGGGGTCGGCCGGGTCGTAGGCGAACTCCACCGTGCCCGGATCTTCGGCCGGTTCTTCCCGGAGCTGGCCGCTTCCGTGCAGGGCGAGGGTGTGTTCGCCGGTCTTCGGCGGCCAGGACGACAACGTCCGCCAGACGCCGGCGCCGGTGAGATAGCTGTGGACGGGCGCCGGGCGGGTGGACGCGGTACCGGCGAGGTGCTGGTCGAACCAGGACAGTGCTTCGGAGTCGGTGACGCGCGCCGCCTTGAACGTCGTGTCGAGGTGGGTCCAGGGACCGATCGTCATGGCCACGTCGACGCCGCGCTCTTCGAGGGCCTGGAACTGTTCGATGGTCTGGTCGACGAAGACGTCGTGCCAGCCGCCGATGAGCAGCGTCGGGGTCCGGGTCGTGGCGAGGGCGGCCGTCGCGTCGTAGTCCGTCCAAAAAGGATCGTCGAGATCGGTGTGGCTGACCCAGCCGGTGAACCACGGTGCACCGATGCCCAGCGCGGCGGCTTCGGCGGTCGGTTCCCGCAGCGCGGCCTTGACGCGGCGGCGTGCGGCCAGCAGGGCGGGCAGTCCTCGCGCCTGGATCGTGGCGCTCCAGCCGAGGAAATCGGCGAGCGCGAAGGACCCCGTGCCGCGAAGTGCGCGGGCGAAGTCGTGCGGACCGACCACGACGACGGACGCCCGCAGTTCCGGCGGCGGGTCCCGGAGCAGCGCCCACTGCGTCCAGCCGAGGTAGGAGCCGCCGAGGGTGGCGAGCCGGCCGGTGAACCACGGCTGCGTGCGGAGCCAGGCGACGGTGTCCTGGGCGTCCGACGCCTCTTGCGCCATCGGGCGGAACGCCCCGGTGGAGCCGCCGGTGCCCCGGACGCTCTGCACGACGACCTGGTAGCCGTGATCGGCGAACGCGCGGCCGTGGAACAGGCTTTCCGGCAGGCCACGGCCGTAGGGCGTCCGGATCAGCACCGTGCCGTGGGGTTCCCCGACGGGCGCGTAGACGTCGGTGAGGAGGTGCGCGCCGTCCGCGGTGGGAACGCGCAGTCCACGCTCGACCGTGTAGCGCATCCCACCCGGTGGCAGGCCGAACACCTTCCGGTGCACAGCGCCGATGACGCCGGCGCGCCGCGGCTTCGTCATGACTTCTCCTCCTGGTACCGGCGTTCCGCCGTTGTCGTACGGCTCGGCGGCGGGTAGAGCACGCCGGCGACCACCGCGGCGGCGGTCAGTGCCGCGGCCGCGCCCCAGAAGGCGGCGTGGTACCCGGCGATCTCCCCGGATGCGGCCAGCGAAAGGTTCGTGAGCAGGGCGATCCCGACCGAGCCGCCGATCTGCTGGGTGGTGTTGACCGTCGCCGACGCGATGCCCGCCTGCGCCGGGGGCACCCCGGCGGCCGCCGAGCCCATCGTCGACCCGAAGACCGCGCCCAGCCCCAGCCCGGCCATCAGCAGACCCGGCAGGACGGCCGACGCGTACGCAGCCTCGGCACCGATGCCGGTGAGGTAGAGGAAGCCGGCCGCGGCGAGCGCGGATCCCGTGGTGACCGGCAGCCGGATGCCGAACCGGGGGACCAGCGCGGCGCCGGACGCGGCGGAGCCGACGGCGACCGACACGGCCATCGGCAGGAACGCCACGCCCGCGAGCACCGGCGAGAAGCCGAGCGTCCGCTGCAGGTAGTAGGCCAGGAACAGGTACATCGAGAACATCCCGGCCGCGGCGAGCAGCATGACCAGGTACGACGTGCCACGCGTGCGCGAACGCAGGATCGAGGGCGGCAGCAACGGCGTGGCCGTGCGGACCTCGACGAACCCGAACGCGACGAGCAGCCCGAGGCCGAGTGCGAGCGACCCGAGCGTCTCCGGGCTGGTCCAGCCGAGCACTTCGGACCGGCCGAAGCCCAGCACAAGCGCGAAGAGCCCGGCGACGACCAGGCCGGTGCCCCACCAGTCGGTTCGCTGTGCAGTCGTGCGGACGTTGGCCGGCAGCGCGGTCCGGGCGCCGGCGATGACGGCGGCCGCGAGCACGACGTTGACGAACAGGCACCACCGCCAGGACAGCACGTCGGTGAGGACACCTCCGAGGAGCAGCCCGATCGCTCCGCCGCCGCCCGCGACGGCCCCGTAGACGCCGAACGCGCGCCCCTCGTCGCCGTTGCCGCGGAACGTCGTCGACAGCAGCGACAGCGCGGCCGGTGCCAGCAGCGCGGCGAACACGCCTTGCGCGGCCCGGGCCGCGACCAGCACGGCGAACCCCGGCGCCCAGCCGCCGAGGGCCGAGGCGGCGGCGAACCCGGTCAGCCCGACGATGAAGCCGGTGCGGGCGCCGAAGCGGTCGTTGAGCCGTCCGCCGGCGAGCAGCAGGCTTCCGAACGCCAGCGAGTAGGCGGTCACCACCCACTGGCGGTCCGCGTCGCCGAAGCCGAGGTCCGCCTGCGCCGCGGGCAGCGCGATGTTCACGATCGTCGCGTCCAGCACCACCATGAGCTGGGCGAGCGCGACGACGACGAGGACTCGCCACCGCTGCCGTTGTACAGTCATCCGCACCACCGTTCCGGAATAGCTATTCCGCACAGTAGCATCCCGGCACAACCAAGCGCCCCAATGTGGCCTTCGGTGCGTCAGACGCACCGAAGGCCACATTGGGTGCGTCAGACGCAACCAAGGCCACATTGGGGCGCTCGGGTGCGCGGCGGAGAGGCGCATACTTGCTGGACCCGGGCTCGCCCGCGTGCTCCGGGGAAGGGACAGGGCCATGGGTGAGTCCGGCATCATCGGCCGTGACGCCGATCTGGCCGTCCTCGACGCCTTCGTCGAGCGCGCCACGAACAGCGCGGCGGCGCTGGCGCTGTCCGGCGACGCCGGCGTCGGCAAGACGGCGCTGCTGGACGCGGCCGCCGGTTACGCCCGCGCTCGGGGCGTGCGCGTGCTGTCCGCGTCCGGTGCCGAGTTCGAGGCCGGGATCGCGTTCGCCGGCCTGCACCAGCTGCTGAGCCCGCTGGTGCCGGACGACGGCGCGGCCAAGCCGCTGGCCGTCGCGTTGGGCATGCGCGAGGGGCCGCCACCGAGCCGCGCGCAGGTGACCGACGCCGTCGTGGAAGTGCTCGCCGCGGCGCAGCCGGTGCTGGTGACCGTCGACGACCTGCACTGGCTCGACCGGCCCAGCGCCATGGTGCTGACCGACGTCGTGCGGCGCCGGTCGCCGCGCCGCGCCGGGTTCCTCGTCACGGTGCGAGCCGGCGACGCCGGTCTCGACGGCGCCGACGTCCACGAGGTACGGCCGCTCACCGACGAGGCGGCCACGGCGATCTTGCGGACGCAGTTCCCGGCGATGGCGCGGCACGTGATCGGCCGGTTGGTGCGCGAAGCGCAGGGCAATCCGTTGGCGTTGCTCGAACTGCCGGTCTCCTTGACGTCCGACCAGCAGCGGGGGAGCAGCGCGTTGCCGGAGACGCTGCCCTTGACCGACCGGCTGAGCGCCGTGTTCGCCGCCCGGGTGAGCGCGTTGCCCGCCTCGGTCCGGCGCACGCTTTTGCTGCCCGCGCTGGAAGATCGCGTGCGTCTCGACCTGGTCGAGGCGGCCGGGCGCGACCTCGCGCAGGCGGTCCGCGCCGGCCTGGTCGACGTCGACCGCGGCCGGGTGACTTTTCGGCACCCGTTGACGCGGTCGGCGGTCGTGGCACTGTCCACCAGCGACGAACGCCGGCAGGCACACGCCGTCCTCGCCCGGCGACTGCGCGACCGCCCCGACCGCTACGCCTGGCACCTGGCGCACACCGCCGCCGAGCCGGACGAGCACATCGCCGGGCTGCTGGAGCAGGCCGCCGGGCGGACGCACCGGCGGGGCGACACGGCCGGGGCCGTGGCCGCGCTCCTGCGGGCGGCGGACCTGAGCCCCGCCGGCGCCGACCGCAGCCGACGGCTCGTCGAGGCCGCCTACCTCGGCGCGGTGGCCGGCGGCCAGCTGCGCCGCGTCCCCCGGTTGCTCGACGACGCCCAGCGTGGGGACGCCGATCCCGCGCCCGCGCTGGGCAGCGCCGTGGCCGCGGCCCACTACCTGCTGCTCAGCGGCGAAGGCGACATCGAGACCGCGCACCGCCTGCTGACGGGCGCGCTGGAGCTGCGGGAGGGCCCGTGGGACGCCGTCGTCGTCGAGGCGGTCACCACGCTCGGCTGGGTGTGCTACTTCGGCGGCCGCGCCGACCTGTGGGACGCGTTCCACCACGTCGTGGCCCGGCTCGGCCCGGATGTCCCCGCGCCGGTCGCGTTCGTCCGCGCGTTCTTCGGCGACCCGGCCCGGGCGGCGTTGCCCGTGCTCGGCGAGCTGGATGAGGCCATCGCGGCGCTGGACGACCGGGTGGCGCCGATCGACGTGGTGCGCACCAGCCTGGCCGGCATCTTCGTCGACCGGCTGGCCGCGTGCCGCGAACCGTTGCGGCGGCTGCGAAACCGGCCGGACGCGGGTCAGGCGGCCACCGTCGAGCTGCACACGCTGACCTTGCTGGGGCTGGAACGCTTCCACGCCGGCGACTGGGCCGAAGCCCAGGTCCTCGCCGACGAGCACGTCCGGCTGGCCGACGACGGCGGCTACCAGCTCCTGCGCTGCCTCGGGCTCTACCTGCAGGCGATGGTCGCGGCCGGCCAGGGCGACGACGCCGCTGTCGTCGAGCTGACCAACCGCATGGTCGGCTGGGCCGCCCCGCGCGGCGTCACGCTGGTGTCCCGGCTGGCCGCGCAGCCCCGCACGCTGGCCGCGCTCGGCCGCGGTGACTACGACTCGGCGTTCCGGCACGCGAGCACCGTGTCGCCGCCGGGCGTCTTCGCCTCGCACGTTCCGCACGCGCTGTGGTTCGTCCTCGACCTCACCGAGTCCGCGGTGCGCACGGGCCGGCCCGACGAAGCGGCGGCGCACGTCGCCGCCGCGCGCGAAGCCCGGCTGGACGCGATCTCCCCGCGCTACCGCCTGCTCGTCCACGCCGCCGCGGCGATGGCCGCCCCGGACGAGGAGGCCATGCCCGCGTTCGAAGCCGTGCTGGCGCAGCCGGACTCGGGGCAGTGGCCGTACGAGCGCGCGCGCGTCCTGCTGGCCCACGGCGAGCGGCTTCGGCGGGCCCGGCTGAACCGGCAGGCGCGGACGCAGCTGGAGCACGCCCGCGAGATCTTCGCCGGGCTCGGGGCCGAAGCCTGGCGGGCCCGGGCCGAGCGCGAACTGCGCCCGGCCGGTCCGCACCGCCCGGAGCTGCTCACCGCCCAGCAGCGCACGATCGTCCGGCTGGCCGCGGAGGGGTTGACCAACAAGCAGATCGCGCAGCGGCTGTTCTTATCGGCGCGAACCGTGAGCACGCACCTCTACCAGGCGTTTCCGAAGCTCGGCGTCACTTCGAGGGCCGGGCTGCGGGATGCCCTGAGCCGGCTTCCCGAGGACGAGACGTGAGCGGCGAGGAGTTGTTCGGGCGCGACGGCGACCTCGCGCACGTGCTGCGCTTCGTGGACAACGCCGCCGAGTCCGGGGACGCGCTGGTGCTGCGCGGCGAGCCCGGGGTCGGCAAGACCGCGTTGCTGGACGCGGCCGCGGCGCACGCGCGCACGGCCGGCGCCACGGTGCTGCGGATCGCTGGAGCGGAGTTCGACGTCGAGGTGAGCTTCGGCGCACTCGGCAAGCTCCTGCAGCCGTTCGCCGGCGACCTCGGCAGGCTGCCTGCGGTCCACTCGACGGCGTTGACGGTGGCGCTCGGGATGGGCGGTCCCGCCGCGGCCAGCCAGCTGGCGGTGTCCCACGCCGCGTTGACCCTGCTCACCGAGGCCGCCGCGACGGGCCCGGTGCTGCTGGTCGTGGACGACCTGCCGTGGATCGACCGGGCGAGCGCACAGATCCTCGGCTTCGTCGCGCGCCGGCTGACCGGGACCCGGATCGGCGTCCTCGCCGCGGCCCGCACCCGCGATCTCCCGGACCCGGGCGGGCTTCCGTGCCGCGACGTGCCGGCGCTCGACGCCGACGCGGCGATGGCGTTGCTCGGGCACCGCTTTCCCGCGATGCCCGCCCGCGTGCGCCGAAGACTCGCCGACGAAGCGAAGGGCAACCCCCTGGCCCTGCTGGAACTGCCGACCACGCTCAGCAAGCGGCAGCGTTCCGGCGCGGGCGCGCTTCCGGCCGTCCTGCCGCTGACCCAGCGGCTGCACGACGCGTTCGCCACGCGGATCGCCGGGCTCCCGGACCGCGCCCGGGAGCTGCTGCTCGTCGCGGCTCTCGACGGGGCAGGCGAGCTGCGAACGCTGCGGGCGGTCGCGCCGGAGCCCGGCGCGCTCGCCGCCGCCGAGCGGCTCGGACTGGTCCACGCCGACCACGACCGGATCTCCTTCAGCCACCCCCTCATCCGCGCCGCGGTCGTCCACGAGGCGACCGAGGCGGCCCGCCGCCGGGTGCACCGGCAGCTCGCCGAGGCGCACCGCGACCACCCCGGACGCCACGCCTGGCACCTCGCCGAGGCGGCGACCGGGGCCGACGAGCACGTCGCGTCGCTGCTGCAGAAGTCCGCGCATGCGAACTTCCGGCGCGGTTCGCCCGTGCACGCCGTCAGCGAGTTGCTGCGCGCCGCCGAGCTCAGCCCGACGCCGGCCGGACGCAGCACGAGGCTGGCCGAAGCCGCGTACCTCGGCACGGTCGTCACCGGTGACCTGCGCGACGCCGCACGCCTGCTGGAATCCGCGCAGCAGGCCGCCACCGAACCGTCCCTGGCCCTCGCCCTGGCGAGCGCGAACCACCTGCTCAACCGCGACGGCGCCATCGACGAGGCGCACCGGCGGCTCGCCGCCGCCGTCCGGGCGGCGCCGGATCCGGCGGACGCTTCCGACAAGACCCTCCTCGAAGCCCTGTACAACCTCCTGCTGGTCTCGGCTTTCGGCGGCGGAGACCTGAAGCAGTGGGACGAGCTCCACGCCGCGCTGGCGCGGCTGCGGCCCCGCCCGCCGGAACTGCTGGCGATCATGCAGGTGACGTTCGCCGATCCGGCTCGCGCCTCCGCGTCGATATTGGACCGGCTGGACGCCGCCATCACCGGGCTGCAGCACGAAGTCAGTCCCGCCCGCATCGTCCGGGTCGGGATGGCAGCGTCCTCTGTGGACCGGCTGGCACCGTGCCGGGACGCGCTCGCCCGCGTGGTCGATTACGGCCGTGACGGCGGGCCGATCGCCTCCGCCATCGAAGCACTGTTCCTGCTGGGCTCGGCTGCTTTCCACAGTGGACAGTGGGACGACGTGCTCGTCCGCGTGGACGAAGGTCTCGACCTCTGCGCGCGGCACGGGTACCAGCTCCCGGCGTGGCACGGCCGGTTCCTGCGCGCACTGGTCGGGGCCGCGCGGGGCGACCACGCGGGAGCAGGCGCGGCGGTGGCGGAGCTGACCGGCTGGGCCGAGCCGCGGAACTCGGGACTCGTCCGGAACTGCGCACTCCAGGTCGGGACGCTCGACGCTCTCGGCCGGGGTGACTTCGACGCCGCGTACCGCTTCGCCACGTCGATCACCCCGGCGGGCGAGTTCGCCTCCCACGTTCCGCAAGCACTGGCGACGCTGCTGGACCTGGTCGAAGCCGCGGACCGCACCGGCCGGCTCGCCGAGGCGAGGGCGCACGCGGCCGCCGCGCGCGACACCGGCGTCGGTACGCTTTCGCCGCGCCTGGCCTTCCTCACGCGCGTCGCGTCCGCCCTGGCCGCGCCG
Source organism: Amycolatopsis mediterranei (assembly GCF_026017845.1). Taxonomy (NCBI): domain Bacteria; kingdom Bacillati; phylum Actinomycetota; class Actinomycetes; order Pseudonocardiales; family Pseudonocardiaceae; genus Amycolatopsis; species Amycolatopsis mediterranei. The sequence goes on along the minus strand of NZ_CP100416.1, from coordinate 7,448,987 downwards.
GAGGGGGAGGACTGCCGCCTGTTCGCCGAAGCGCTCGACGCGCCGGGGCTGGACCGCTGGCCGTTCGACCTGGCCAGGGCCGAGCTGTACTACGGCGAACGGCTGCGGCGCACCAAGGCCACCGCGCGGGCCCGCGCGTCTCTTACCGCCGCCTGGGAGCGGTTCGAACGTCTGGGCGCCGAGCCGTGGGCGGCCCGGGCGAGCACCGAGCTCCGTGCTGTCGGGACGCGGCCCGAGCAAGCCGACCTCGGGGACGTCGTCCTGACGCCCCAGCAACGGCAGATCGCGACGCTGGCCGCGGGCGGGCTCACCAACAAGCAGATCGGCGAACAGCTCTTCCTTTCGCCGCGGACCGTCGGCGCCCACCTGTACCAGCTGTTCCCCAAACTCGGCGTGACGTCCCGGGCGGCGTTGCGAGACGCACTGACGACCCTGGACGACGGCTGACAGTCATTTGACCGAATCGACGCCCGGCCCTCCCGTCCTAGTGTTCCCGCGTCCCAGCATTCTCTTTCGGCAGCAGGAGATCCGCATGAGCACAGGTGTGCGCAACGTCGTCCTCGTCCACGGTGGTTTCGTCGACGGATCGGGCTGGCAGCCGGTCCACGACCTGCTGACCCGGGACGGCTACGCGGTGAGCGTCGTGCAGAACCCGACCCTGTCCCTGGACGGGGACGCGGCAGCAACCCGGCAGATCCTCGACCAGCAGGACGGCCCCGCGGTCCTGGTCGGCCACTCCTACGGCGGCGCGGTGATCAGCGAAGCCGGCACCCACTCCGGCGTCGCCGCGCTCGTCTACATCGCCGCTTTCGCGCCGGACAAGGGGGAGTCGGTGAACACGCTGATCGCCGACCCGCCGCCCGGGGCGCCGGTCCCGCCGATCCTGCCTCCGCAGGACGGATTCCTGTTCCTGGATCAGGAGAAGTTCCACGCGTCCTTCGCCGGTGACTTGCCCGCGGAGCGGGCGGCGTTCCTCGCCCACTCGCAGGTCCCGTGGGGTGTCGACGCCCTCGCCGGCGTGGTCAGCGAGCCCGCGTGGCGGCTCACGCCCAGCTGGTACCTCGTCGCCACCGACGACCACATGATCCCGCCGCCCGCGCAGCGCGCCATGGCCGAGCGGGCGGGTGCGACGGTGAGCGAGGTCGCCGGCAGCCACGCGATCTACGAGTCGCAGCCGCAGGCCGTGGCCGACCTGATCAAGCAGGCGGCGTCGGCCGTGTGACCCGGTGGTCCCTGCCGCCGCGCCGCGGCGGGGACCACGTCACGCTTCCGCGGAGCCGGACATCCGCTTGCGCCGTTGCCGCTCCAGGGCGGCGATCTGCCGGTTGGTCAGCCCCGGCTCCGGCAACGGCGTCGGAGCGTCTCGCGCGGGTTGCAGGCTGTCCATGAGGAACCCGATCATCCGCCGGTAGAGGCGGGGGTGGCTCGGCCCGCCGAACTCGACCGAGGTCTGCACCGCCATCGACAGCAGCAGCAGATCCCCGGCCACCAGGTCGTCACGCACGAGACCGGCTTCCCGCGCTCGCCGGACGAGCTTCTCCAGGTGCTTGCCGGTGCGGTTGTGGCTGTCCTCCACCAGCTTCGCCAGCCGGTGCGGCGTGCGGGGACGCGACCAGCCGAGCGTCTCGCTGTAGGACCCGCTCAGCAGCTCCCGGAAGCCGCGGTCGGGGGCGATGGTCGTGCTGCAGTCTTCGAGGAACCCGGCGATGCCGGCCCACGGGTCGGGGTTGAGTCCGGCGTCGAGCGCCTGCTGCTCAGCCCGGGCGAACTGCGGCGCGTAGACCTCGTGGATGAGGTCGTCCTTGGTCGCGAACGTCCGGTAGACCGTGGCGACGCCCACGTCCGCGGCCTTGGCGACGTCGGCCAGCGTGGCGTTGCAGCCCTGCTCGGCGAAGACGTCCGCCGCCGCGGTCAGGATCCGCGCGAGGTTTTCCTTCGCGTCCCGCCGGGACGGCCCCGTCCGCGGCTTGCCGCTCGGATCGGGTGCGCTCGACGGGGACACCTCGAGGACTTTACCGGTCACCGCCGGATCCTTGCCCGGCGCCGGGCCGCGCCGATCACCGTCACCAGCACGGCGACCCTGGTCGCCCTGACCGCGGGCGGCGAGGAACCGGGTGCAGAGCTCGGCGATCATCCGGTTGCGCTCGCTGGGATGACCACCGACTCGGCGGCGGTGCGGTGGGAGGCGTGGTGAGTTCGGTGGCGACGGCCGTGGTGGCGGCGACGATGCGGTCGCCGGGGGTCGCCCCGGATGTACCGCCCGGTGGTGCGGGGTTGCCGCGTTCGCCGCCATCGTGATGAGGTACCCATGGCCACCGCGGCCGTCGCGTAGGCGTCGGCGCGGGTCAGGGCCGGGCCGGTCGCCGTCACCGCTGTGAGGTCGCGGGCGGACGCCGGTGACCGGGTCTCCGGCGGTGGACCTGGACCGTGACCACCAGCCGCCCCGCCTCGATCTCCGCTGGAAGCGGATCGCGATCCTGATCGGGAACCTGGGGCCAGATGCGGAAATGCCGCTCCGAAAGCTCCCCCCGGCCGGCGCCTACCAGCCGAAGAGAAGAAGGAGTTCGCCGAGATGAACCTCACCGACCACGCCGGAGTCCGGCTCACCCACGGCAAGCCCAAGGTCAACGGCGTGGAGATCCACTACGCGATCGGCGGCGCCGGCGAGCCGGTGTTCCTGCTGCACGGCGTGCCGAAGACCATGTCGTACTGGCGTCACGTCGTGCCGCTGCTGACCCCGCACTACACCGTCATCGCGGTCGACAACCGGGGCGCCGGCGGCTCCCAGCGCCCCCCGACCGGCTACGACACCGCCACGATGGCCGGGGACGTCGCCGAACTGGCCACCCACCTGGGCTTCGACCGGTTCCGCGTCGTCGGTGAAGACTGGGGCGCGGCCATCGCCTACGCCGTCGCCGCCTTTCACCGGCCCCGGGTGCGGCAACTGGTGTTCCAGGAAACGCTCCTGCCGGGATTGCCGGCCGGCCCGGGACTGCCGGGCGGCAAACCCGATCCTTCGCTCGCCCCCGACGACGTCCGCACCGGCTGGCACTTCAGCTTCTTCAGCCTTCCGCACGTGCCCGAGCTGCTGCTGGCCGGGCGGGAACGGCCGTTCTGGACCTGGTACGCCAGACGTCAGATGTGGGATCCCAGCGCAGTGTCCGAAGAGGACATCGACGAAATAGTGCACTCGGCCGAGCAGCCCGGTGGCACCAGCGCCATCTTGGAGATGTACCGCGCCCGCGAGACCGACGCAGAACAGAACCGCCCGCATTACGCCGACCCGATCAGCTGCCCGGTCCTGGCCGTCGGCGCGCAGGCCTATCTCGGGGACGCGGTGTCCCAGCAGCTCGCGCAGGTCGCCCGCGACGTCCGCGGCGTCGTCATTCCCGCGGCCGGCCACAACATCGCGTGGGAGAACCCCGCCGCCCTGGCCCAGGCCTACCTCGACTTCTTCGCAGCCGACATCAGCGCAGTTCGCGCTTGAGGACCTTGCCGGTCGAGGTCATCGGGAATTCGTCGCGGAACTCGACGACGCGCGGGTATTTGTAGCCCGCCATGTTCTGCTTGCACCACGACACCAGCTCGGGCTCGGTGAGCGTGGCGTCCGGCTTGCGGATGACGAACGCCTTGACCTCCTCGCCGTGGCTGGGGTGCGGCACGCCGACCACCGCGACCAGGCTCACCGCCGGGTGCGTCATGATCACTTCCTCGAGCTCGCGCGGGTAGACGTTGAAGCCACCGCGCACGATCATGTCCTTGGCGCGGTCCACGATGAAGTAGTAGCCGTCGGTGTCGCGGGTGCCGATGTCGCCGGTGCGGAACCAGCCGTCGCGGATCGCCTGGGCCGTGGCGTCGGGGCGGCCGAGGTAGCCCTTCATCACGTTGTGGCCGCGGATGGCGATTTCGCCGGCTTCGCCGTCGGGGACTTCGGTCCCGTCCTTGTCGATCAGCTTGAGCTCCACGCCCCAGACCGGCTGGCCGATGGACCCGGGCTTCGCGACGCGGCCGGGGTGGTTGAACGTCGCGACCGGGCTGGTTTCGGACAGCCCGTAGCCTTCCCGGATCCGGACGCCGTAGATCTTGTGCACCTGCTCGAGGATCTCCACCGGGAGCGCGGCGCCGCCGGAGACGGCGATCCGCAGCGTGCCGGTGATGGCGTCGAGGTCGAACTCCGCCGGGTCGGCGCCGACCAGGCCCCAGTACATCGTCGGCACGCCGGCGAAGAACGTCACCCCTTCGCGCTGCATCAGCTCCAGGGCCGTGCGTGGGTCGAAGCGCGGGAGCAGCACCAGCGTGGCGCCGGCGGCGAACCCGGCGTTGAGCTGGACGCTCTGGCCGAACGAATGGAACAGCGGGAGCGTGACCAGGTGGACGTCGTGCTCGACGGTGCCGAACACCCGGTGGCAGGTCAGGGCGTTGAGCACCATGTTGGCGTGGGTGAGCTCGGCACCCTTCGGCGTGCCGGTCGTCCCGCTGGTGTAGAGCACGACCGCGGTATCGCCCGGCTCGGTGGCGACGGTCTCGAACGTCGTCGGCCAGCCGTCCAGGAGGTCGGTGAAGGACTCGTCGAGCAGGAAGAAGTGCTCGCAGCCGGGCGTCGCGTCGAACCCGGCGCGGCCCTCTTCGCCGAGGGGGAGCCCGGGGCCGCCCGCGAAGCAGAAGAACGCCTTCGCACCGGAGTCGCCGAGGTGGTAGGCGATCTCGCGGCTCTTGAGCAGGACGTTGAACGGGACGACGGCCGCGCCCGCCTTGAGGATTCCGTAGTAGACGATCGGGAACGCCGGGATGTTGACCGACGCGAGGGCGACGGTGTCCCCGCGGCCGATGCCCCGCGCGGCGAGCAGGTTCGCGACCTGGTTCGCGGCGGCGTCCACTTCGGCGTAGGTCAGCCGGGTGCCGTCCACGACGAGTGCGTCGCGGCCGGGCAGGGTGGCCGCGCTCTCTTCGAGCATCATGGCGAGGTTCAGCATGGCGGTTCTCCTTCGGTGACGAAGTCGTGGATGAGGGGGACGAGCTCGGCCGCGTGGGTCAGCAGGGCCAGGTGGCCGCCGCCGCGGACGATGTGGACGGTGCCGTGGCGCAGCAGCTTCGCCATCAGGCGGGCGTTTACGGCCGGGATGATCGGGTCGTCGTCCCCGGCGATCAGCAGGACGCGCTGCCGCAGCCGGCACAGGTAGGGCGCGCTGGTCCAGCCGGCGCCGGCGAGGATCTGCCAGTAGTAGCCGATCGGGTCCGGTGCCCGGGTGGCCGCGGCGAAGTGCGCGGCGACAGCGGCGTCGTCGCCGAAGCCGCCGCCGTAGATCCGCGAGCCGGTCTCGCGCATGTGCGCCGGGCCGAAGTAGCGGAGGGGACTGGCCAGGGTGAGCAGCACCGACGGCTTGGCGGGGACCATCACCATGCCCATGCTGGTCGCGCACAGCACGACCCGGCGGCACAGCCGTGGGTTGCGGTGCGCGAACTCCTGCGCCAGCGCGCCGCCCCACGAAATGCCCAGGACGTCCACCTCGTCGTAGCCGAGGCCGGTGACGAGCCCGGCGAGCATCCGGGCCAGCCCAGGCATCCGCCGCGGGAGCCGGGTGGTCGGCGAGCCGCCGGTGCCCGGCATGTCGAACCGGATCACCGGGACCCGCCGGCCCGGCCGGCCGGCCAGGTCGTCGACGAGGGGCTGGAGCAGTTCGAGGTTCGCCCCGATCCCGTTGCACAACAACAGAGGCGTGCCCTCACCGGGGCTGACGTCGACGCGAAGGCTGACGCCGCCGACCCGGCGTGTGCCGGTCATGCGCGCACGTAGCTGCCGGGCGCAGCCTCGATCGGAACGTACTGTTCACTGCCCACAGTGGACGGTGCCGCCACCTGCTCGCCGGAGCGCTCGCCGAGCCACTCGACCCACCGCGGCCACCAGCTGCCGGCGACCTTGGCCGCGCCGTCTTTCCACGCCTTCGCCGATTCCGGGTGTTCCGGGTTCGTGTAGTAGCTCGACTTCGGGTTGCCGGGTGGGTTCAGGATGCTCTGGATGTGCCCGGAGCTGCTGAGGGTGAACTCGACGTCGCCGCCGAGCCGCCGGGCCGAGCGGTAGCAGGCGTCCCACGGCGTGATGTGGTCGGTGGTCCCGGCCATCACGAAGGCGTCAGCGGTGATCTTGCCCAGGTCCAGCGGAGTGCCGTCGACGACGACCTCGCCGGGGTGGGCCAGGGAGTTGTCGCGGTAGATGTCGATCAGCTGGCCGTGGAAGGCGGCGGGCAGCCGGGTGGTGTCGTTGTTCCAGTACAGGACGTCGAACGCGGGCGGGCGCTTGCCGAGCAGGTAGTTGTTCACCCAGTACGACCAGATGAGGTCGTTGGGGCGCAACAGGTTGAACACCCGCGCCAGCTCACGGCCGTCGAGCACGCCGCGCACGTGCGAGTTCCGCTTGGCGGCGGCCAGCGTCTCCTCGCTGGCGAACACGCCGAGCAGCGTCTTGTCCTCGGCCATGTCGAAGACGCTCACGAACAGCGTCAGCGCGTGAATCACCGGCTTGCCGCGCGCGGCGAGGTACGCGGCCAGCGACACCGACGTGATGCCGCCGGAGCACGCGCCACCCAGGTTGACGTCCGGGCTGCCGGTGATCGCGCACGCCGCGTCGATCGCCTCCTCCAGCGCGGTGAGGTAGGTGACGAGCTCCCAGTCGCGCTGCTCGGCGGTCGGGTTGCGCCAGCTGACGACGAACACCTGGAAGCCGTGGTCCAGCGCGTAACGGACCAGGCTCTTCTCCGGCGAGAGGTCGAAGACGTAGAACTTGTTGATCTGCGGCGGGGCGATCACGAGCGGCCGCGCGTGCACCTGCTCGGTGCGCGGGGTGTACTGGATCAGTTCGAGGACCTCGTTGCGGAACACCACGGCACCCTCGGTGGTGGCGAGGTTCTCGCCGAGGGTGAATTTCTCCGTGTCGACCTGGCGGGGGAAGGTGCCGTCGCGGACGTCGCCGACGAAGTGGCGGGCGCCCTCGACCGCGCTCTCGCCGCCGGTGTCGATGAACTGCTTGACCGCGGCGGGGTTGAGCGGCAGGTTGCTCGGCGCGAGCGCGTCGAGGGCCAGCGAGAGCACGAACCGCGCCCGCTCACGGTCCACTTCGGACAGTCCAGTGCCGCCGAGCCAGGTGTCGAGCTCGGCGTCGGCGGCGAGGTAGACACCGAGCAGCCGGCGGTAGAGGAAGTTCTGCGTCCAGGCGGAGTCGCGGAACCGGCGGTCCTTGGCGGCGGGCACCAGCTCGCCGCGACCGCGGGCGGCGGCGACCGCGGTCCTGGCCAGGTGGCGCAGGCTCGCCGTGGTGTGCTTCGGGTGCTTGACGGCCTCGGCGGCGACCGTGCGCAGCGAGTCGAGCAGGTCCTTGCGGCGGAAGCCGACGATCGGGTTGGGTCCGCCGATCGCTTCGGCGGCAACCTCGGGGGTGGACATGGTTCTCCTTCCGGATCAGACGAAGGCGGACAGGCCGGTGAGGGCCCGGCCGACGATGAGGGTGTTCATTTCGCGCGTGCCCTCGTAGGAGTGGATGGCTTCGGCGTCGGCGACGAACCGGCCGACGTCGAACTCGAGCAGGATTCCGTTGCCGCCCATGAGCTCACGGGCCATGCCGACGGTCTCGCGCATCTTGGTGGTGCAGAAGGCTTTCGCCAGCGAGGCCTGCTCCTCGGTCATCTTCTGCGCGTCCTGCAGCCGGGACAGCTGCGCGACCAGGCAGAGCGACGCGGTGATGTTGCCGAGCATCTTCACCAGCAGGTCCTGCACGAGCTGGAACCCGCCGATCGGCCGGCCGAACTGCTCACGCTCCTTGGCGTAGGCCAGAGCCCGCTGGTAGGCGCCGATGGAGCAGCCGACGGCCTGCCAGGCGACGGACGTGCGCGTCATCCGCAGCACCGCGGCGGTGTCGGCGAAGGTGTTCGCGTGCTGCAGCCGGTTGGCCTCCGGCACGCGGCAGTCCTCGAGCAGGATGTGCGCGTTCTGCACGCTCCGCAGCGCGATCTTGCCCTCGATCTTGGTGGGGGTGAACCCCGGCGTGCCCTGCTCCAGGAGGAAGCCCTTGACCTGGCCGTCTTCGACGTCCTTGGCCCAGACGACGACCACATCGGCGAAGGTCGCGTTGCCGATCCACTTCTTCTCGCCGTTCAGGACCCACTCGTCGCCTTCGCGGCGCGCGGTGGTTTTGAGACCGCGGGAGGCGGCCGAGCCGACGTCCGGTTCGGTCAGGCCGAACGCGCCGATCTTCTCGAAGCGGTGCATCGGCGGGAGCCACTTCGCCTTCTGCTCCTCGGAGCCGCACAGGTAGATCGACCCCATGGCGAGGCCGGTGTGCACGCCGAAGAACGTGGCGAACGACGGGTCGGTGCGGGCGAGGTCGAGGGTGACGAAGCCGTCCAGCAGGCTGGTGCGGCCGGGCAGGCCGTAACCGGTGTACGACAACCCGCCGACGTCGAGCTTGCCCAGCGGCTCGACGAGGTGGTGGGGGAAGCGCTCGCGGGCCCAGTGCCAGTTCGCGACGGGCGCGAGTTCGGAGTCGAGGAACCCGCGCAACCGGGTCAGCAGGTCGCGGTCCTCGTCCGGGAGGTCGTCGGCCAGTGCGTAGAAGTCCGTGGTGTCCATGTGGCTGACGCTAGGTGTCCGCGCTGGTCGGCGGCCCTGTCCAAAGTTAGGGTCGGGGTATGCAGGTGGTGGCGACGAAGCTGCTCATCCCGCCGGACCGCCCGGGCACGGTCACGCGGACGCGGCTGCTGCGCCTGCTCGACGTCGTCCCCGCCCACCCGGTCACCCTGGTCACCGCGCCCGCCGGGTTCGGCAAGACGACCCTGGTGAGCGCCTGGCTGCGGGACTTCGCCGGGCGCGCCGCCTGGCTGACCCTCGACGAGGACGACGACGTCCCCGGCCGCTTCCTCGAGCACCTCGCCACCGCGCTCGCCGCGAGCCGGACGTTGCTGGACTCCGGCACCGCCTCGACCCCGGCGGTGATGACCGAACTGGTCAACGAACTCGTCGGCGCCGAACGCGTCCTGGTGCTCGACGACGTCGACGTGCTCGCCGAGCCGGAGAACCTCGACGCCCTGACGTTCCTCGTCGAGCACTGCCCGCCGGGGGTGCACCTGGTGCTGCTCGGCCGCACCGAACCAGACCTCCCCTTGGCGCGCTGGCGCGGGCGGGGACTGCTGGCCGAGGTCGGCGCCACCCAGCTGCGGTTCACCCCGGACGAGGCCGCCGGGCTGCTCACCGCCGTCGCCGGGCGGGAGGTCGACGTGGACACCGTCGGCGAGCTGAACCGCCGGGCCGAGGGCTGGGCGGCGGCCCTGCAGCTGCTCGGCATCGGCCTGCGCGACGGCACGGCGGCCGCGCCGTCGGTGCGGCTGCGGCCGGGCAACCGGTACGTGCTGGACTACCTCGCCGAGGAGGTCGTGGGCCGCCAGCCCGCCGACGTCCGCGAGTTCCTGCTCCGCACGAGCGTGCTCGAGACCCTGACGCCGTCGTTGTGCGACGCCGTCACCGGGCGTTCGGACAGCGATCGGGTGATCCGCGACCTCGAACGCGCCAACCTGTTCCTCACCCCGGTCGACGACGCGGGGGAGTGGCACCGCTACCACGGTCTGTTCGCCGACTACCTGCGCGGCGAGCTGGCCGCGGACGTCGCGGTGGAGTGTCACGCGCGGGCGGCGCGGTGGTTCTCGGCGGAGGGGATGCCCGCCGAGACGATCCGCCACGCGGTCCCCGGCCACGAACTGGGCCTGGCCGTCGCGACCGTGCGTGAACAGGCCGAGGACCAGGTGCGCCGCGGCGAGCTGGCGACGCTGCTGTCGTGGCTGAACCGGCTGCCCGAGGACGAGGTGCGGGCGCACCCCGACCTCGCCGGGTTCAAGGGCTGGCTGCTCTACCTCGCCGGGCGCGCCGACGAGGCCGAGGCGTACGCGGCGATCGCCGACGCGGGCATGGGGCCGGCCGCGCCCGTGCTCGACCGCGCGATGCTCCGGACGTTCCAGGCGTACCTCGCCCTGACGCACGGCCGTCCCGCCGACGCCGCCGGGCTCGCGACCGCGGCCCTGGACCTGCTCGGCGACAGCACGTCGTTCTTCCGCGCCGCCGCACTGGGCGTGCTGGGGCAGGCACGGCGGCTCACCGGTGACCGGCGCGGCGCGATCGAGGTGCTGCGCCAGGCGGTCCGGCTGGGGGAGCGAAGCGGGAACCCGCTGAGCGCGTTGGAAGCCACCGGTTATCTCGCGCCGCTGCTGTACGTCCAGGGGCGCCTGCGGGAGGCGATCCTGTTGTGCCGGGACGCGCTGCGCGCCCACGGCGGCGCCCCGATGGCCGGCCTGGCCGAGGTGCCGCTGGGCACGCTGCTCTACGAACGCGACGAGCTCGTGGAAGCCCGGACGCACCTCGTGGACGGGATCGCCCGCTGCGAGCAGCTCGGCACGACGTCCTACACCTTGCTGGGGCTGCGGACGCTGGCGCGGCTGCACCACGCGTCCGGGCGGGTGGACGCGGGCTTCGAGGCCTTGCTGGCCGCGCGCCGGCAGGCGGACGCCGCCGAGGACTACCGGCGCGCCCGGCTCGTCGTGGCGACGATCGCGGAATTGCACCTGCGGTCCGGCAATTCCGCCGCGGCGGAGCAGGCACTGGCCGAGATCACCCGCGACCAGCCGTCGTCCTCGGACTACGAGCAGCTGACCCGCGCCCGGCTGCTCATCGCGCGCGGCTCGCCGACGGCCGCCCTGGATGTGCTGGGCGTGATCGAGGACCGAGCCCGCGCGGAGGGCCGGGACGGGAGTCTCGTGGCCATCCTGGTGGTGAGCGCGCTGGCGCGCCGCGGCGAGCCCGCGCGGGAGCTGCTCGCAAGGGCCGTGGAGATCGCCGCGCCCGACGGCTACCGCCGGACGTTCCTCGACGAGGGCCCGGCCCTGGTGCCGTTGGTGAAGGACGTTCGCGCGACGGTGCCGGAGTTCGTCACCGACCTGCTCTCCCGCTCCCGCGGCGCCCCGGCCGGTCCTGCCCGCGGGTCGGAGCTGCGCACCGTCGAAGGCGTCGGGGTGGTGGAGACGCTGACGGAGACCCAGCGGCGGATCCTCGGGCTGATCGCCACCGGAATGTCCAACCGGCAGGTGGCGGACAAGCTGTTCATCACCGTCGGCACGACGAAGTGGCACCTCAACCAGATCTTCGGCCGCCTGCAGGCCCGCAACCGCACCGAGGCCGTGGCGCGGGCCCGGGAGCTGAACCTGCTGTAGCCGGGCGAATCATCGGATTCCGGTGAGGACGTCTCACCTCCCTCACCGTGAGGCTGACAGCCGGCCCGTTCAGCACACCTGAGGTGAGGACGTGACATGACGGCACCCGGCGACAAGCTCGGCTTCGAGCAGGACATCAAGCCGCTGTTCCGGCAGAAGGACCGTGACGCGATGCTGGCCGGCTTCGACCTGTTCGACTACGACGACGTCGTCGAGAAGGCCGACGCCATTGTGGGATCGCTGCGCAGCGGGCAGATGCCGTGCGACGGCGCGTGGCCCGCCGAGCAGGTGGACAAGCTGCAGCGGTGGATCGACGCGGGCATGCCCGCCTGACCGAGCACCGGCCGCCACTTCCGTCCGATGTGGACGTACCGCCCAGGAGATTCTCGTGAAGCTGAATGTGAACGGCGCCGATGTCGACGTGGACGACCGGTTCGCGACCAGCCCGCTGTTGTGGGTGCTGCGCGACGTGCTGGGGTTGACGGGCACCAAGTACGGCTGCGGGATCGGGTTCTGCGCCGCGTGCACGGTGCTGGTCGACGGCCGCAACACGAAGGCGTGCCAGACACCGGCCGGGACCGCCGCCGGCAAGGTGATCACCACGGTCGAAGGCGCTTCGGGCCCGGTCGTCGAAGCCGTCCGGGACGCGTGGCACCGGGGCAACGTGGTGCAATGCGGGTACTGCCAGCCCGGCCAGACGCTGGCCGCCACCGCCCTGCTGACGGCCGACCCGGTGCCGGACGACGCGGCGGTCGGCAGCTGGATGAACGGGAACCTGTGCCGGTGCGGCACGTATCCGCGGATCCGGAAGGCGATCGGCGCCGCGTCCGAGGCGCTGGCCGCCGGCGGCGCTTCGGAGCCGGTGACCGCCGCGGGGGAGGTGGAGGCGCGGCGGCTGACGCCGGAGGAACTGGCCGATCCGGTCCATCCGTACGTCCGCGTCCACGAGGACGGGACCGTGGTCGCCTTCTCGAACCAGATCGAGATGGGCCAGGGCGCCCACACCGGGCTGGCGACGATCGTGGCCGAGGAACTGGACGCGGACTTCGCGTCGGTCCGGGTGGTCAACGCGGCGAACGGCGGCAACGCCGGGGGAGACGTGTACGCGACTCCCGCCGGCGGCGGATTCCTCCAGCTCACCGGTGCGTCCACGTCGACCGTGGGGTACTGGGCCCGGTACCGCTTGGCCGCCGCGCAGGCGCGGGCCCGGCTGGTGGCGGCCGCGGCCGAGGTGTGGCGGGTGCCGGCCGGCGAGGTCGAGATCGACTCGGGCGTGCTGACCCACCCGAGCGGGAAACGCGCCGGCATCGGCGAACTGGCCGCCAGTGCCGAGCAGGTGCCGGTCCCGGCCGACGTCAGCCCGAAGGATCCGGCCCGCTACAAGCTGATCGGCGGCGAAGGCCGGCTTCGGGTCGACGCTCCGGGGAAGATCCTCGGGACGACCCGGTTCACCATCGACGTCACGCATCCCGGCATGGTGACCGCGGTGGTGCTGCACCCGCCGAAGTTCGGCGCCACCGTGGCCTCGGTCGACGACACCGCGGCGCTGGTCCTGCCCGGCGTGAGCGCCGTGATCCCGATCGAGGAGGGCGTCGCGGTGGTCGGCGAGACGTTCGACGACGCGCAGCGGGGCGTCCGTGCGTTGCGGGTGGACTGGGACGACCGGAACGCCGAGCGGCGCAGTACGGAGGAGCTCCTCGCCGTGCACCGCCGACTGCTCGACTCCGGCGAGAAAGCCGTGGTGGCCAAGGAAGACGGCGATGTCGACGGCGCGCTCGCGCGGGCGGTGCACGTCGTCGACGCGAGCTACGAGCTGCCCTACCTCGCGCACGCCCCGATGGAACCGAACAACGCCGTGTGCCGGATGGCCGACGACGGCACGCTCGAGGTCTGGGCGGGCACCGAGGGACCCGAATACGTCCGCATGGCGGCGTCCGCCGCGGCCGGCGTCGACAAGAACCGGGTCCGGGTGCACGTGCCGTACGCGGGCGGTTCGTTCGGCCTGCACAGCTCGTCCGGCCGCGACCCGGTCAGCGAGGCCGTGCAGGTCGCGAAGGCGCTGGACTGGAAGTACCCCGTGAAGCTCCAGTCGCTGCGCGAGGAGGAGCTCAAGAGCGGCCGGTACCGGGCGATGGCCGTGCACCGGGTCCGCGCCGGAGCCGACGCCGAGGGTCGCGTGACGGCGTTCCACCAGCAGATCGCCGCCCAGCCGACCTCGGTCACCCTGCCGGTGGTGGCGGACTTCCTGTTCACCGGTGGCGTCGACTACATGACCACCAGCGGCGCGGTGAACCCGCCGTACGCGGTGCCGGACTTCAAGCTGGAGACCAGCGTCGTCGAGACCGGCGTGCCGATCATGGTGTGGCGGTCGGTCGGCAACTCGCACACCGAGTTCGCCCGCGAGTCGGCGCTCGACGAGCTCGCCATCGCCACCGGGTGCGACCAGGTCGACCTGCGCCGCGACCTGCTGGCGGAGAATCCGCGCACCTTGAAGGCGCTGGAGCTGGCGGCCGAGCGGGGCGGCTGGGGCACCCCGCTGCCCGAAGGCCGGGCCCGGGGCATCGCCGCCAGCAGCTTCCTGTCCCACAGCGCCCAGGTCACCGAGATCTCCCTGGACCGGCGCAACCGCGTTCGCGTCGAGCACGTCACGTTCGTGGTGGACTGCGGCATCGTCGTCAACCCGGACCTGGTCCGCGCGCAGGTCGAAGGCGGCCTGATCTACGCGCTGAGCGCCGCCGCGTGGGGTGAGGTCGTGCTCGAGGACGGCGGCGAGATCGTCACCCGGAACTTCGACCGCTACCCGATCATGCGGATGCAGTCGGTACCGCGGATCGACGTGCACCTGATCGAGTCGGGCGAGCCGCCGACCGGCGTCGGCGAGGTCAGCGTCCCCACCGCCGCACCCGCACTGACCAACGCCATCGCGGCCGGCACCGGTACCCGCATCCGCAGGCTGCCCGTCGCCAGGACCATGCGGGTCCTCTGAGACCCGGGTGATCCCGGTGGTTCAGGCGCGGCCGGAAGCCAAGAGCCGCAGCTCGCGTCCGCGGCGGACGGCGGCCGTCCGGTCGGTGGCGCCGAGTTTCGCGTAGATGTGGCGGATGTGGGTGTTGACGGTGTTGAGCGAAACCGACAGCTGCCCGGCGATCTCGGGCCGGGTGAGGTTGGTCGGCAGGTAGCGCAGCACGCGAAGTTCGCTCGGACTGAGTTCTCCGGCGGGAAGCGGGTTCGCGGGCGCGCCACCGCGGACGACGTCGAGGATGTCGGCGACGAGCGCGGCGTGCGACGTCTCCCGCAGGGACTCGAGCAGTTCCCCTGCCCCGGTCATCGCGAACGGCAGGATCAGCCGGTCCTGCTCCGCGAGGGTCAAGGCGTCCTCGACCAGGGTTCCGGCCGCTGCCTTGTCGCCCAGCTCCCAGCCGGCGAGCGCCGCCACGAGCCGGGCCTCGATCCGGGCCGGCACGGAGGCGGTCTCGGGAACCTTGCGCAGCTCCTCGCGGGCGCCGGCCGGATCTCCCCCGGCGAGCCGGACGACCGCCGCCGCGGTGCCGAACTCGTCGCCTGCGGCGTGCTCGAGGGTCGCCTTCGCCTCTTCGAGCAGCCCGCCACGGGCCTGCGTGGCGATCATCCACGCGGTGACCCGGGCGCTCAGTGCGTGCTCACCCGCCATGCCGGCCTGGACCCGGCGCGCGGCGGCGAACTCGGGCAACGCTTCGCGATGGTGGCCGCGGGCCGCCGCGAGGAGCCCGGCGACCAGGTGCACCAGCAGCCGGGTGCCGGGTTCACCTTCGGCCCGGGTGAGGCGCTCGGCCCGCGCCAGCCACTGCTCGCCCCGGTCGAACTCGCCCGTCCCGGCGAAGATCCCGGCGAGCGTCACAGCCGCGGGCGCGATCACGGGCTCGGCCTCCCAGCCGTGGTGGGCCGCCAGCGCGATCGCCTCTTCACAGCGCTGCCGCGCCAGGGCGAAGGACCGGAACGTGGACGCGAACCCGAGGTGCGCCAGGCACGCCACTTCGAGGTAGGGCCTGCCGATGTCCCGGGCGAGGGCGGCGCCGTCCAGGAGGTGCCGCTCGGCTGCGGGGAGCCGCATCGACCACGCCTCGGTGACGCCGAGGTTCAGCAGGGCGACGGCTTGCAGGTCGCCCACGAGCGCGATGTCGGCGTCCGACCGGCCGGTCACCGGCGACGGCAGCGCATCCGCCTGCTCGACGACCGCGGAGAAGTGGCCGCGCAGCCGGGCCAGCAGCAGCTCCAGGGCGGTGATCACCATCCGCGACGCGGTCGTGCCGGCGTGGGACCGTGCGATCGCCAGGTGGGCCACCGCGTCGTCGAGGTGCATCCGGTCGAGGTCGGCGATCGCGTGCACCACAGCCAGCTCCGGGGACCGCGCACCGGCCCTGGCCGGGAAGGCACGCAGCAGGGCCGCCACGCTGCCCCCTTGGCCGTCGAGGGTCATGCTGAGCGAATGGTCGGCGAGCAGCCGGGCCGCCGCGGGCCAGTCACCGGCGGCCTGGAGGTGCCGGACGGCGTCGGCGGGCAGCGCGTGCTCCGCGAACCAGCGCGCGGCGAGCCGGTGCAGGGCGGGAATGTCGGCGTTCTGGGTCCGGCGCAGCTCCAGTCGCAGCAGCCCGGCGAACAGGTTGTGGTAGCGGAACCAGGTGCGAGTGGCGTCGACTGAGACGACGAAGGCGTTCGCGTCCTCGAGCTCCAGCAGGATCCGGTCCGAACCGGCCGCGCCGGTGAGCAGGTCCGCCAGCTCGCCGTCGACCCGGTCCAGCAGTGACGTGCGTAGCAGCAGGCGTCGCACGTCGGCCGGCTGCCGGTCCAGTATCTCGGCCATCAGGTACTCGGCGACGGTCCGGTCGCTGCCGGAGAACTCGGCCACGAATCGTGCGGGGTCCGGGTGCCCGGCCAGCGAGAGCACCGCGAGTCCCAGCCCGGCCGCCCAGCCCTCGGTCCGCTGGTGGAGGGTGGCTGCCGCGTCGTCGGGCAGTGGGATCCGGGCGGTGGCCAGGAGTTCCCGGGTTTCGGCTTCGGTGAAGCGCAATTGTGGGACGCGGATCTCGGCCAGTTCCCCGGCCAGCCGCAGCCGGTGCAGGCGCAGCGGCGGGAGGCGGCGGGTGGCGACGATCGCGTGCACGCGCGGCGGAAGCCGCGTCAGCAGCGCCGTGAGCTGATCGGCGGCCTCGGCGGAGCCCAGCTCGTGCAAGTCGTCGATGACCAGGTAGATCGGCTCCCCGGCTGAGCCGATCTCCGAAAGCACCCGGTCCACCATCGCCTGCCCGTCGAAGCCAGGTGTCGTCGACGGCTCCACGCGGTCCGCGCCGGTGGCGTCGTACACCGCGCCGAGCAAGGCGTGCCAGAACAGCTGCGCGTCGAGTTGCTCCGGCCGCACCGACATGAAGGCGATCCGCCGGCCCCGGCCGTACTGGTCACGCCACAGGCACAGCAGCGACGTCTTTCCGCTGCCGGCGGGCGCCGAAACGACCGTGACCCGGCTCCTGGCGGCGCGGTCGAGCGCGGCGACCAGGTCACGACGCTCGATCAGGTCGGGCACGCGGCCAGCCTAACCGCAGATCGCCGGAATCCGGTGGCGACCGCTCACCTGCCGCGCCGCGACGCTGGTCGGGGCGTGCACCCGCGCGTAACTCGAAAGGATCCTCATGTCCCCCTCGAACCGCCGATCGTTCCTCGCCCGAGGTGTCGCGCTCGCGGCGCTTCCGGCGGCCGCGAGCCTGACCGGTGGCGCCTTCGCCGGCACAGCGTCGGCCGAGACCCTGCCCGACTACGCGCCGGTCCCGCCGTCCGCGCTGGGCCCTGCCCTCAACGAGCAGGGCTACTACGTGGGGAGAGTCGAGAAGAACCTGTACTGGGTCACCGACGGCACCTACCAGGCGGCGTTCCTGACCACCCGCGAGGGCGTCGTCCTGTTCGACGCACCCCCGACCATCGGGCACAACCTGCAGCGCGCGATCGATCAGATCGCAGCCGCCAACGGCGTGTCACGCAAGGTGACCCACATCGTCTACTCCCACCACCACGCTGACCACCTCGGCGCGTCCTCCCTGTTCGGCAAGAACGTCGTGCGGGTCGGCCACGCCGAGACCAAACGCCTCCTGGTCCGCGACAACGACCCGGCGCGGCCGGTCCCCGACGTCACGTTCGAGAAGCAGCGCACGCTGCGCGTCGGCGGCGAGCGCATCAACCTGGCCTGGCAAGGCACCAACCACACCCCGGACAACAGCTACATCCACCTGCCCGACCACGGCACCCTGATGCTCGTCGACGTCGTGCTGCCCGGGTGGGTGCCGTTCTACAACTTCAACCTCAACGAGGACGTCCCCGCCTCCATCGCCGCGCCGGCCAAGGCGCTGTCCTACCCGTGGAAGCACTTCATCGGCGGGCACCTGGGCCGCCTCGGCACGCGGGACGACGTCGTCGTGTACCAGCAGTACATCACCGACCTCACCGACAACGTGAAGACCGCACTGGCCACTGTGGACCCGACGCCGTACTTCACGAAGTACGGCGACAACGCCTGGGCCGGCGTGAAGACCTACCTCGACGCGGTCTCCGACTACGCGGCCGCACCGGTCGTCAAGAAGTACACCGGCGTGCTCGCGGCGGCCGACGTCTTCACCGCCAGCCACGCGTTCATCATCCTCGAATCGATCCGCCTGGACCTCGGCTATGGCTCGCAGATCCACCCCTGACCTGGGCGGCTCCTTCGCACTGGGTGCCCGGCGCGTCCATCGGGTCGGTTACGGCGCCATGCAACTCGCGGGGGACGGGTTCTCCGGGCCACCGCGAGATCACGACGAGGCCCTTCGCGTGCTGCATGCCGCCGTGGCCGGCCGGGTCGACCACATCGACACGGCGCAGTTCTACGGGTCGGGGACGGTGAACGGCCTCATCCGCGAGGCGCTGCACCCGTACCCGGCCGGCCTGGCGATCGTCAGCAAGGTGGCCGTCGGCCACGACACCCGCGCCGCCGACCTGCACCGGGGCATCGAAGACAACCTGAGGGCCCTCGGCCTGGACCGGCTGGCCGCGGTCAACCTGCGCATGCCGGACCCGCTCGCGGTGCCGGACCGGGGGTTCGACGCCCAGCTGGCCTCGCTCGTGAAGGCGCGCGAACAGGGACTGGCCGACGGCGTCGGCCTCAGCAACATCTCCCGGCAGCACCTGCTCAGGGCGCTGGAGCAGACCGAGGTCGTCTGCGTGCAGAACCTGTTCCACCTCCTGGACCAGCGATCCCTCGACGTGCTCGAAGAATGCGCGCAGCGGGGCATCGCGTTCGTGCCGTACTGCCCGCTGGGGTGGCCGCTCGCCGCGCGGCAGCGGATCCTCGACAGTCCCGTGCTCGCCGAGCTGGGTACGAGGCTGGTGGCCACGCCCACGCAGGTTGCGCTGGCATGGCTGCTCGACCTCGCGCCGAACGTCCTGCTCATCCCGGGTACCCGCACGCGCGCCCACTTGGCCGAGAACCTCCGTGCCGGAGACGTCGTCCTCGACGACGACGCGCGTGCCGCGCTGCAGCGGAGTTTCCCGCCCGGCGAACGGAGACCCACGCCTGATCCACACGCACTGAGGCCGCCGACCGGCCGGACCCGGTCGCTCGGCCCGCCGGAATCACCAGGATCCGGCGACGCCGGGTCACCGGGCCGATGAGCAGCCTGGGTTCATCACCCTCATGAATCCAGGAGCTTCCATGGGTTTCGATTCCGAACAGGTCGTCCGCAACGCCTACCGTGTCGCCGAGGAACAGGACGTTCCCGGGTGGGTCGCCCTCTTCACCGAAGACGGCACCTTCACCGACAACTCCATCGGCGTCACCTACCGCGGGCAGGAGCTGGGCGACACGGTCGTGGTCTACGCGAAAGCGTTCCCCGACATGCACCGCGAGCTGTACCAGGTGTACGTCGCCGGGAACATCGTCGTGGTCCAGCTTGCCTTGCAGGGCACGCAGACCGGCCCGCTCACCACGCCGATGGGCGTGCTCCCGCCGACCGGCAACAAGATGGACGCACCGTGCTGCGACGTCTTCGAAATCGTGGACGGCAAGATCAAGCGGTTCGACTGCTACCCGGAAGGCACGATCATCTTCGGCCAGCTCGGCATCCTGGACGACATTGCCGGCGCGATGACCACGCCGTAGGGGGACGACAGTGAGAACCGGCACCGAAGCACTCTAGCGGCCTCACCTGCGCGACGGAGACGATTCGCTTTCTCCTCCCATCCCGGAAGACAGGAGTTCGACATGAGCGACCCGCTCGATCGGAACGCGAAGACCATCGCGGAGTTCCGGGCGAACGAGGGCCAGGTCGGCGGGGTCTTCGAGGGCGCTCCGCTGGTCCTGGTGCACCACCGTGGCCGCAAGAGCGGACGGGAGTACGTCACCCCGGTGATGTAGGCAGAACCAGTCGGCCACCTACCCCTGATCGGTCAGTTGCCACAAGTGTCGGCCTTCGGCTCGAGTAGGTCGAGAAGCCGGTGAGGATGATCGGCGAGCTCACTGCCCGGCGGCAAGTCCGACGACAGCAGCCACCGTGATGCCCGGCGGATGGCTCCCGAAGCGCGGCGCCGGCAGAACATAGTTCCGCCGGCGCCGTCCCCGGTCAGTCGCTAGTAGTGGTAGCACCGGCCGGCCACGTCGTTCGACGTGAATCGCATCGCGTTTCGGGTGTTCGGGCCGTAACCGCCGTCCGGAGTGGTGCCGATGGTCGATTGCACGCCCTTGACGGCAGCCTCCGTCCTCGGCCCGAAACTGCCGTCGGCGGCGAGGTTTCCCACCAGCTCGCTAGAGTAGGGGCTCGCCAGGCGAACGGTCGGATAGCATGTCTTCAGCGTGTACTGCAGGCCTTGCACGACGGCGGAGTTGGCCGCTTGGGTCCTGCTGATGAGGCAGGTGACGTTCCCGCCGCCGGTCGCGGGCACGGAGAGGTTGTTGCCGCCCCGGTTGACGTTGACCATGGTGGTGCACAGCGGTGTCGCCGCGGACGCGACGCCGGACGGCAGCAGCGTCAGCGCCGTCGCGACGAGAACCGTGGTGACACCGGCGGCGAGGTGTCCGAGCATGCCGGGCCGGTTGCTCATGAGCGTCTCCTCTCAGTTGAACACGCTCGCTGCGCTCGGGCAGATGTTCAACCAGTGCAGGGTGTCCTGCACGAGGGCGTTGTCGTGGTCCTGGATCGCTTGGTGGTGCAGCTGGTTCACGAACTCGCGCATGTTGTGCCCGGTGAGCGGGCCCACCTGACCGTCGATGCCAAGGCTGTTCCGGGACTGGTAGTTCCTGACGCCCTGCCTCGTCGCTGAGCCGAAATCGCTGTCCTCGCCGCTGCTGCCGACGCTGATCCCGGCGTAGGAGTGCACGACGTGCTGCGCGCACCAGACCGCGGTGCCCGTGTCGCCGTAGTCCACCTGGCCGTTGTGGTTGTTGTCGCCCGCCAGCGCCACCGTGGTCGCCAGCCCCAGCGAGGCGACGACCGCGGTCACGATCGTGGTGCCGCGCGCAATGGTTCTCCGAATCACGTGCTTCCTCCCTCTGTTTCCGTTTGTCACGATCCATTGGTCAGTGCGCCGCCGCCACCACCGCCGCTCCCCGTTTTGAGGCAGCTCAGGAAGTAGGAAGCGTAGAGGCCGGTGATCCTCTTGGTCTTGGCGACGAGACGGCTGCTGTTGCTGAGAATTCCCACTTCAATCCCGTTCACGGCATCGTGTACCCGGCAAGTGGTCGTTCCGCCGTCCGGCGCGAACACCGTCATCTTGACGGCGTGTTCCGCGCTGTTCGCCGAAACCGCCCTGGTCGAGCAGCCGATGCCGGAGGACGGGATGGTGCAGCTGGTGGTGTCGGCCGCCGCTGTTCCGGCGCCGAGCACCAGCCCGAGCAGAACGGTCGCACCACTGGTGACGACGGCCAGGGGTTTCTTGATCCCGCGAGACATCCGTTGACTCCTCTGCTCTGTTGTCCGTGTCCCGGAGTCTGCTCCGGTCACCTTGACAGCGGCTTGACACGGGCGACCCCCGAGTGGGCATCATGCGGCGGGGGGAGAGATGGAATTCCGGTTGTTGGGCCCCATGTGCGTCAGTAGGGGGAACGAGGACCTCGAGCTGGGGCGCCGCGCGCAACGCCTGGTGCTCGGCGTTTTGCTGCTCGAAGCCGGCAAACCGGTGTCCTTCGCCCGGCTGGAAGATGTTCTCTGGGGTGAATTCGTGCCGCCGAACGGCCGGGCGATGTTGCAAACACACGTGTCGCGCCTGCGCCGGCTGCTCGATCCCGGCCGGAAGGGCAGGTGCGACTGCCGGATCGTGACGCTGGGGCCGGCCTACCTCATCGAAACCGACGCCGAAACCATTGACGTCCACCGGTTCCGCACGGCGGTGACTCGCGGGCTGGCCTCGACCGACCTCGAGGAGAAGGCGTGCCTGCTCCGCGCCGCACTCGACCTCTGGCGCGGCCCGCTCCTCGCCGGCGTGATCGACGAGGATCTCAGGCACCAGCTCGGCGCCGGGCTGGACGAACTGCGCCTGACCGCCTGGGAGGCTCTGGCCGAGGCCGATCTGGCCCTCGGACGGCATCGCCAGGCCACGGCGACGGTGGCCGACCTGGTGGCCAAGCACCCGACCCGGGAGTCACTGGTCTCCTCGCTCATGCTCGCCCTGTATCGAGATGGCCGGGGCGCAGAAGCACTCACCGTCTACCACGACACGCGCACGGCGCTCGCCGACAGGCTGGGGACGGACCCCGGTTTCGCACTGCAGCAGCTGTATCACGCCATCCTGCGGGCGGACCCCGATCTGGTCGTGACCGGTCGCACGAAGCCCGCGGAACGGGTGGTGCCGCGCCAGCTGCCCGCGGCGACGCGACCGTTCGTCGGGCGCGTCGACGAATTCGCCAGGCTCGACGACGCTTTCGGGGTCGCGGGTCGGCAACGCGCGTCGGTCGTCGTGCTGGCCGGCATGGCCGGCGCCGGCAAGACCGCCCTGGCCCTGAACTGGGCCCACCGCAGAAGGGACAGCTTCCCGGACGGCCAGTTCTTCCTGAACCTCAACGGATTCGCCGGCCTGCCGGCGACCTCACCGGCCGACGCGCTGACGCAGTTGCTCGGCGCTCTCGGTGTTTCAGTCGCGGACTTGCCGAAGTCGGTGGACGAGGCCGGGGCGTTGTTCCGCACGCTGGTGGCAGACCGGCGCATGCTGGTGCTCCTTGACGACGCCGCGAGCGCGGACCAGGTGCGTTCGCTGCTTCCCGGTGGCAGGGCTTGCTTCACGCTGGTGACCAGCCGCGGCAGCCTGAACGGACTCGTCGCCCTCGATGGCGCGCGGCGGATCACGGTCGGCTCGCTCAGCACGCGCGAGTCGTGTGTGCTCCTGAGTGAGATCGCCGGCGCCGACCGGGTCGCGAACGAGCACCCGGCAACGCTCGAGATCACTCGGTTGTGCGCCCGGTTGCCCCTCGCCGTGCGGATCGCCGGGGCCACGTTGGCCGAAAACGGAAGCCTATCGGTCACCGGGTACGCCGCCGAACTGGCTACGGACCGCAGGCTCGCCGCGTTGCAGGTGGCCGACGACCCGGACGCGGCCGTGCGGGTGGCGCTGGACCGGTCCTACGCCAACCTGCGTCCGCCGGCGCGCCGGCTACACGCTTTGCTGGGTCTTCTGCCAGGGCCGGACATCTCCCTGCCGGCCGTCGCCGCCCTCGCCGGACTGCCTCAGCCGCACGCCGCGCACCGGCTCGCTCAGCTCACCGACGCTCACCTCGTGGTCAGCTCCGGCGCCGATCGCTTCGCGATGCACGACCTGGTCCGGCTCTTCGCCCACGATCGGGCCGTCACCGACGCGACCAGGGCCGACCGGGACGCCGCCGCCGTCCGCGTCCTGACCTGGTACCGGGACGCCGCGAACGCGGCGGACCGGGTACTCCGCCCCCGGGAGCGGCCCAACTTCGAATCGACCACCCACCCCATCACACCGACCGACGAGGCAGCCGCGCTGGAATGGCTCGGGCGCGAGGAAAAGAACCTCATCGCCGCCGTGACCTTCGCCGAGCGGGACCACCCCGGATTCGCATGGCAGATCGCAGCGGCCATGTACGGGTGGCTGTACCGCCGCTACTCCCGCACCGGGTGGATCGAGATCTACCGACGCGCCGCCGACGCCGCCGTACGCGCCGGCGACGTCGCGGGAGAGGCCCTCATCGTCGGGCGGATGGCCATCGCGTACGGTCTGCTCCGGCAGGTGAACGACGCCGTGGCCGCGTGTAAGCGAGCCTACGAACTGCGTCGATCCCTCGGTGACCGGCTGGGCACCGCCACCGCACTGCTGAACCTGGCGGCGGTCCACCTCAACGACCGGCGCCCCGACGAAGCGATCCAGGTCCTGCACGAGGCGACAGAGGAAGCGCGGGGAGTCGCGGGCAACGGGCACTTCACCACGATGATCCACAGCAACCTGGCGGAGGCCTACCAGCTCACCGGCCGGCCCCGCGAGGCGCGACAGTACTTCCAACGCGCGCTCGAAGCCGCCGGCCGGGATACCAACCTTCGTGACCAGGCTCAGATCTTGATCGACTTCGCCGCGTTCAGCGCCGAGTGCGACGACCTGAGACCGGCGCTCGACCTCGCCGAACGCGGCAGGCACCTCGCCACCGCCACCGGTGACGAGATATTGGTCGCGGAGGCACGGGAACAGTTGGGCTCCATCCGCCTCGCTCTCTCCGAGACCGGTCCGGCCCTCGAACACCTCTACGCCGCACTGGCCACCTACGACCGTCTCGGCCACCGGGGCGCCGCCGATCTCCGCGACCACATCAAGAAGATCCATTCGACGGCCCGCACGGCGCGTGACCCCGCCACGACAACGTGACGAGGGTCGTCTTCTCACCGGGATCATCGGCGCGATGGTCCCGCCGGGTTCCCGTGTGCACCACGACGCGCCGGTGCGCCGCTGGAGCCCGCGCGGCCACTGGATCCTCCGAGCGCCCGTCCCGCCTTCCACCCTGTCGTCTGGGGAGGACGGGGCGGAAGCCGGACGAACACCCCGACAACGCCGTCGGACACGGACCCGCACGGACCGTCCTCACCGAATGCCCGGATGATCTTGAGGTTGAGGCTGTACCCGCACTGGTTCAGCGCGTGGCCGGTCTGAGTGACGATTCCTCGTTGACCCAGACCTTCACGCAGGTCGGCGCGTTGCCGAAGATTCCGACCTCGCCGCCTACCCAGCGGGTGTCGGCCGCGGCCGGCTGACGCCGGCCGCAGTGATCAGCCCCGAAACGGCTATGGCGACAACCGTCACTTTTCGCCAGGTATTGCGGAATTTCATGGTAGCCCGAGCATGCCACCGTGGTCTGCCCTCTCAGAGGTACTCGCCAGACGAGGCCGCGCGGCCGGTTCAATGAGTGCCGCGCTGACGGCCGGCCGCCGGATGGCGAACTCGGCCGTCTCCGTGGCGTTGCGGCCGCTGACCGGAGTGGCCCCTTGGCCGGCCCACCCGACAGCACGCTGGACCTGCCGCAGCAAGGTGTCCACCGCGCGGGGCACTGCCCGAGCCGCCTTCACGGGTCCTGGGCTAAAGGTTCTGTGACAGGTTTCGCTCGCGAAGGCGAGTTCGGCAATACGTTTGTGCGGTTGTCAGGCGAATGACAGACGGGCCATGCGGCCGTGTCATTCACTCGCCGTTCGTTCAGCCACCAGCGCGTCGACGATTTCGGCGAGCTCGTGGACTCCGCGGGTACCGGCGATGTGTCCGGCGATGCGGCACGCGGCGTCGCGGTAGTGGTGGTCGTCGAGGACGGCGCGGACAGCCCGACGGATGGTCGACGGCGCGGGGATCCGGGTTCTGATGCGGCGTCCGACACCGGCCCAGGCGACCCGGGCGATGACTTCGGGCTTGTCCTCCTGGCGGCCGGCGGCCACGATCGGCACGCCGTAGCGCAGCGCGTACTGCACGCCGCCGTACCCGCCGTTGGTGACGTAGACGTCGGTCTTCGGCAGCAGCTCGTCGTACGGCAGGAACTCGGCGGCCCTGGCGTTCGCGGGCAGCGGCGGCAGGGAATCGAGGGGGCGCCCGCCGGTGGCCACGGCGATCAGCACGTCCTCGTCAGCGAGGCCGTCGAGGGCCGGTGCGATGAGCTGACCGTAATCGCTGTTGCCGATCGTGCCCTGGGTGAGGTGGACGACGGGCCTGGAGCCGTCGAGTTCCGGCCACCACGGGGGAAGCGGGGCCCGCGAACCGGATGCCGAGATCGGTCCGGCGAAGTGCAGGGTGGCGGGCGCGTCGGAGCGCGGGTACTCGAACTCGGGCACGGTGAACTGCACGATCGCGTCGGCGTGGCGGGGCCAGTCGAGGACTGCGAACGGGATCGAGCGGCCGTGCACCCGGTGGAACGTCCGGTCGGCGATCTGCTCGATGGCCGGGAAGAGGACCTTGGCGGTGAGTGAGGCGAGCGCGGTGTTGCGGAGTCGGCCGAGCGGGCCGCGCAGCGGCATGAGCCCCGTGCCGAACGGGGCCGTGTCCCGGCTGGCGATCATCAGCGGGCAGATGCCGCACATCACGATCGGTGGCCGGACGCCGAGCGGGTGGCCGAGGAGGAACGCGCCGCCGATGAAGGCCGGGTCGGCCAGGAGTGCGTCAGCCGGTTCGGCGGCGTGCGCGGCCATGACGGCGTCGTGTTGCGCGCGGCCGGGCCGGACGAAGATGTGCTCGAGGTCGTGGGCAATCGCCCGGGTGCCGCTGAGCGCGGCGCGCTCGGGGAAGGTCCGGTTCCAGTCCTGCCGGTCGTCGAAGTCGGCTTCGGCCGGCAAGGGCAGGTGCTCGGCGCCGGTCGCTGCGACGAGTTCGGCGAAGCGGGCACCGGTGAGGAAGCGCACGCGGTCTCCTCGCCCGGCGAAGTGCCGCGCGACGGCGAGCAGCGGGGTGACGTGCCCGTGGACGGGCATGGTCGCGATCATGATCGAGGGCATGACGCCCTCCCTCGGCCGCTGGGGAGATAGAGTCGGATACTATGGAGCAGTATTCATCTGTATGGGTCGGTAGTCAATATGTCGGACGCTGATCGCGGCGCCCGCACTTACCGGTCGGAGCTTCGGCAGCGCCAGGCCGCGGAGACCAGACGCCGGGTGGTCGAGTCCGCCATCGAGGAGTTCGGCGAGCGCGGGTACCACGGGGCGACCTTCGCGCGGATCGCGAAGCGGGCCGGGGTCTCGGTCGAGACAGTGCGTGCCAACGGGCCGAAGACGGCACTGCTGTGGGCCGCGGTCGCGGTGGCCTCCTTCGGGGTCGAAGGGGACATCGAGTTCTTCGACACCGAGCGCGGCAAGAACATGCTCGAACTCCGTGAGCCGGGCGCGTTCGGCGCCTACCTCGGAGAGACGATGCTGGCGATCAACGAGCCCGTCGCCGGGGTCTGGACCGCGGTGACCGCCGCGGCCCACGGCGACTGCGAGGTCCGGGACACCTTGGCCGAGCGGCTCGTGTCCATGCGAGGGCAGGTCGAGAAGGTTCTCCGGGTGGTCGGCGAACGCGACTGGCTGCGGACCGACGTGCCCTTCGACGACCTCGTCGAGGCGCTCTGCGTCATCACCAGTGTCGAGGCCTACGTGCGTTATGTGCGGATGGACGGCAAACCGCGCGAGGAGTACCAGGCCTTCGTCGCACGTACCGTCAACGACACCATCCTCCGGCGCAGTTCCGGCGAGGCTCCGCTTTCCTGATCGGCACGTGCGTACGCGCGGCGCTGCGGTCGGCGGCTACTCGAGACTGGGCCCAGGATCGGGTCCGGCCAGACTCTGGTCCAAGTGCTCGGTGAGCCGCTCGCTCACAGCGGCTGCCCCCCTGGGGGGTGTCATTGGCGTGGCTCTCTCATGGCATGGGTCTCATCGAGCACTGCACGAGGGGTGACTGAAAAAGTCTGTTCTGTTCGAAGTGGCGGCCCCCTCTTTGCGGGCATCGTCGCGCTGAGGCACGTTTCGCTCGTAGAGGTTGTGGTAGCCAGTGGCAAAGTCGAACGTCCGCACATCGGCACGAGCGGACGTCTGCGTGCTGGAACAGCCCCGGCCGGCTCGCCACCAACCGGGCCTGGGCCGGGCTGCCTCACGTGTCGGATAGCCTCGTGTCGTGCATCGCAGTCGGCTGTTCGGGATCTTCATTGACACGCCTGCCGCGGAAGCCGGTTCGGCAGCGGGTTTCTGGTCTGCCGCACTGGGGGTTCCGGCACGGTCCGTGGTGGGCGAGGAACAGTTCACTGCGCTGGACGGTGCCATCCCCGGGTTGATCGTCGACATCCAGGCGGTCGACGACGAGCCCCGCTATCACGTCGATATCGAGACTGATGACGTGTCGGCGGAAGTAGCCCGTCTGACAGCTCTGGGCGCGAAGCCGGTCTCGCGTTGGCTGGAGTGTCACACACTGCGCGCGCCCGGCGGCCACCTGCTCTGCGTGGTGCCGGTGCACAGCGATCCGGAGACGTTTCACCGGCTCGCTCGGACCTGGCCATGACGGTGGCCGGCACGGGCGTGGTGGTGTTTCGGCCGCCGCGACCGGCGGGTGGCGTCTGGCCGGACAAGAAGCCGTCCTGGCGACCTTCGACGGATCGCGACACATTCGGGCCATGGCAGCACACGCCTTCCGGCTCGGCCGCGCCGGCCGAGCTGAAGACCGCAGCGCTGAGCTCGATCGCGGCCTGGCTGGGCGACTGATCTTCGACAAGCTGTACCAGTACCGCAGAGGTCGGTTCCTCGGCATGAGCGGGCGTTGGTTGTAGGCTGCGAAAATGGTCGAGATCCGGGGGCGGCTCGGCGAAGGTGACTTGCTCGGCGTTGTGCGAGCGGCGTTCGGGGAGCGCGAACTGGTCTCGGTGGAACGGCTGCGTGGCGGTTCCAAAAAGGGCGTCTACCGGCTCGTGCTGGATGACCGCACGACAAGCATCGCCTACGTGTGGAACGCCGAGGAGAACTACTGGCCGGACGCGGCGTCGCAGGATCAGAGCGATCCGTTCGGTCATGCCGACGGGCTCGATCTGTTCGAAGCCGCTCATGCCGCACTGTCCTCGATCGCCGTCCGGGTGCCCCGCGTGGTGATGGTGGACCGCTCCAGGAGCCTGCTCGCGGGCGAGGTTGCCGTACTGGAAGACGTGCGTGGCGGCACGCTCGAAGCCTTGCGCGAACGGGACTCGCGGCGAGCATCGCGTGTGCTGGCCCGCCTCGGTGACGTGGTTCGGGCGATGCAGGACAGCCGGCGCGACCGATATGGCCGGCCGGGCGTCGACCGGGCCGGCGACACCGATCCGGTGGAACAGATCGTGCTGCGCCGCGCGCTGGGCCAGCTCGCCGAGACCGCGGCTCGCGTCGACCGGCTCGCGGCGGTCGAACACCGCCTCCGGGATCTTTTGTGCGAGCGTCACGCGGCTGTGGCTCCCCGTACCGAGTACGGGTTCATCCACGGCGAGCTGGGTCCCGATCACGTCTTGGTCGACGACCATGACGAGCCGGTGCTGATCGACATCGAGGGTGCCATGTTCTTCGACGTCGAATGGGAGCACGCGTTCCTGGAGCTGCGCTTCGGAAGCGATTACCCCTTTTTCCGCCGTGCCGGCCTGGACCGAGACCGAATGCGCTTCTATCGCCTCGCCATGTACCTGTCGCTCGTGGCGGGCCCGTTGCGGCTCCTGGACGGTGATTTCCCGGATCGGCCGGTGATGCTGGAGATCGTGGAACAAAACATCGACCGGACCCTGGCGCAGCTTACCTGAGCGCCCAGCGGGGCGACCGCTCCATCATCGGCAATAGCGGACGTTTGACAGCCGTACTTTCGACACGGGCCCCGGAACCAGCTCGGCGCGGTCGGGTCTGCAGGTTCAGCGGGCCAAAACCGCGACGCAGAGCCCCCGCCCGACCTGGACCCGTTGGAGCGCCCACCGAGCCGGGCTCAGCGTGTATCGGCTCAGCCGGAGACCGCTGTTGACGCGGACAGGCCCGTGCGGGCGGTCGCGGCGCGGGAGCGGAACGGCCCGATCGGCATCGCCGCCACGCCCGAGGTGGACCTCGTCGGCCTGACCGCCCGCGAAGACGCCGCCGTCGGCGCACCAGCCCCGACCGCCACTGCGCCCGACGCCGCGGCGGCAACGGCGGCAACGGCGAAGCGTCAACGAACCCGGCCCACGGCGCCGACAGAGGCACGCAGTCCGCCTTGCGACGGCAATCCGTTCAGTTCAAGGTGGACAGGTTGATTGAGTTGGCCATCACGGCGTAGCCGCTGTTGTCGGGGTGGATGCGGTCGCCGCTGTCCCACGCGGGGTTGAGCCAGTTCTGGTGGTCGGGTGCGCCGGAGTTGGGGTAGTTCGGGTCGGTGTTGCGCATGATCGCGTCGAAGTCGATGATCGCGTCGAAGTGGTTGTCGGTGCGGATGAACTGGTTGACCTGGACGCGGTTGGTGTCCTTGGCGTCGTCGTTGCCGAACCACCCACCGCGACGCGGGGTCACAGTGGCACCGACGACTCGGAGGCCGGCGGCGTGTGCCCGGTCGGCCAGCTGGTTGAGTCCGTCGATCAGGGTGGCGGCGTCCGTGCCCAGGTAGAGGTCGTTGGAGCCTTCGGCGATGATCACTGTTCGGGCGCCGTTGTGGCCGAGTACGTCCCGGTCGAACCGTTGTGCCCCGGTCGGGCCGACTCCACCGGGGGTGATCAGGGTGTTTCCCGCGACCCCTTCGTTGACGACCGACAGCGGCGTGCCCGCGGCCTGCAACCTGCGTGATAGCACGTCCGGCCAAGTGCTGAAGGTGTTGACAGTGGCGTGTGCTCCGTCGGTGACCGAGTCACCGAGGACGATTACGGCGCCGGTGGTGTGGCCACCGGCCACCTCGATGCCGGCCACCCAGGCCACGTTGATCCCGCGGCCCGGATACGGGCCGGGATCACCTGTGTGGTCCCCGGCTTCGCCGCTGAAGTCGGTGCAGTACTCACCGATCAGCCCGAGTTCGTGGTTGGGGTACTCGGTGACGGATCCGGCGGTGTATACGCTGACCGCGAGTTGCTCGCCCGCGGTGACCGGCATGGGTACCGGGTCGCTGAACACCTCGCTGCCGGCCGGGATCGTGACCACGGATTGGGCGCCGAAGGTGACCTCGTGCAGGGTGGCGGGGACGATGGTGCTGTCGGTGTCGCGTTGCGCGACGGTGACCCGGTTGAACGTGGTGGGCGTGCGGACGAACTGGTTGGTCAGCCGGATGCGGATCTGTGTGCCGTCCGCGCTGACGCGTTCGGCGTTGCGGCAACTGAAGTTCGAGGCGTTCAGCGGCATCGCTTCGTGCATAGCAGTGCCCCAGGCCGCGATCCACTGGGTGTCGGTGGTTCCCGAGGATGCCGACCCGGCCGTGCACGCTACGGCGGTCAACGCGGCCAGGCTGACGCCGATACGTCTGCTCCACGGGTTCACCAACTGCTCCGAGTTCGTAACGGTATAGGTGCGGTTCGTTCGGGTTCACCAGTGGTGCGCAAGCACTTTCGGTGAGTGAAAGCGCGGCGTGATCGACAATACTGGGCTTACCGCCGCATCGGGCACATCGGATCCCACGAATGGCCCCTCTTCGATTCCCCCAGCGTCGTCACAATTGCGACAAATTGCCACGACCGGCCCTGGCGGGATGCATGGCCAGTCCTGCGTGGCACCGACAGACTAAAACATCACTCCGCGAAACAGTGTTGTGATATCGGCCATAGTGCAAATGGCGGTTGACGGGTCTTGATACGCCCGCTATAGGGCTTACATCGAGGCGAAATCTTCGCGCCGGTCGATCGAGGAGACTCAGATGCGTGCGGCGAGATCCGGTTTCGCGCTGCCCTTTCAATTGGGCGCGCCGGCATCGGCGACCACGGACTGTTTGATATGACTGGGTTGAGCCGGGCGGTCACCAGCGTGAGATTGCCGAGTGTCTATCCCCGGCCCGGCCGCCGGGTTGTCGAGGGTGACGCTGCCGGCCGGCAGGCAGCGGACGTCCACCTCGCCGTCGAGGCGCGCCAGCCGGACGAGGCGGCTCACGCTGTCCATGGGCCCCGAGCCGGTTCGAGGAGCCGGCGGACCTCGGGGACCACCTCGGCGGCGAATGCGGCGATCTGGCCGGCCGTCTCCCGTTCCGGCCAGAACACGAACGAAGTGAACGGCTGCTCGGTGCCCAGCCGCGCCAGCACCTCCGCCCACTGCCCGGCCGTTCCCCGCACGGGTGCGGCGCCGTGGTCGATCCGCGGACGGCCCTCCGTCGCGGTGATGGTGCCGACGACTTGGGCGATCCGGCGGACCGACGCCGGGTCCCGGCCCACGGCGACCGCCGCCTCGTCGATCGACCGGTGGGGCGCCGGCCACTTTTCGTACGGCAGGTAGGGGGCGATCGGGGCGGCCCACCCGTCGGCGATCTCGCCGGTGAGGGTCAGCGCATTCGGTCCCTGGGCGCCGGTCCAGATCTCGATCGGGTGCGCGGGTGCCGGTCCCGGGGGCACGCCGCCGACCGAGTAGAACTCGCCCGCCAGCTCGACCGGCGCCGGGCCGTCCGCCCACAGGGCGCGCAGCACCGCGATCGCTTCCCGCAAGGCGGCGTTCGCCTCGCGCGGCGTGCGCCGGGGCACGCCCATCCGCGTGATGGCGTCCCAGTAGCCGCCGGCACCGAGCGCCAGCTCGAACCGGCCGCCGGACACGACGTCGAGCGCGGCGGCGGCCTTCGCCGGCATCGCGGGCGGCCGCAGGGGCAGGTTGGCCACGTCCGGGAAGACGCTGAGGGCGAGCACCGGATCGGCCTGCGGGTGATCAGCTGAACTCGATCGTGGGCACGGTTGACTGCAGCCGCGGCTTCGACCGCCGCTTCCGCCCGACAGCGGCCCGCGTGCGCGAGCGTGGTGCACCGCTGGGACGACGACGTCATCGAGGCACTGCGATCGCGAGGCCGACCGGCGGCCGACCGGTTACGAGCAGCGGGGCCAGCGCGGTCCCGGCCGGCACCGCCTCGGCTCCCGTCCCGGTCGCCGACGAGGCGTACGACTACACCTACCAGACCGGAATGTACCGCGACGGAACGCCCGGCCCGCTGGGCGCGGTGGTCCCCTGCGTTGCCGACCAGGACGAATGGTTCCTTCGCCGCTACGCCCGTGCCTTCGACGACCTCAGCTCGGATCTCCGGATCGGCCGGTTTCCCACACCGACCTGCGCCGCCGAGGAGATCGCGCTCGACCTGGCGATCCAAGATGCCGAACGGCTCCACCACGACGAAGACGAACTCGTCGCGGATTTGGAGACCGAGCTACCGGCCTCGCGATCTGACGAGAACTGGGACACCCTGCAGGGCGTTCTGTTCCAGGACAAGGACTACGAAGGGCTGCTCAGCTACCGCATCCCGCTCGAACGGGACGAGGCCGAGCGTTCGTTCGAGGAGTTCGACAATGTTCCGCCGCGCGACCGTCATCGTGGCTTCCGCCGATAGCTGTCCCCCTGTTCGCCGTCCGGCACGCCTTCTGGCGAATAACCTTGTCTTGAGATCGCTGAACGAACCGGTGAGGACGGCCGGCCGCGGACTCACAGCCATCGCAAACCATCCAAGACTCGCTGGAGGAAGCCGAGATTCGACGCGGTGCTCGCCCGCGTCGCTGCGGCTCTCTCGTTTGCGAAATCGGCGTCACTGGTCTCGGCTGGTGGCTCGTCGTCGGTGCCTCCCGACAGGCGGCAGGTTCAGGCGTCGGGCTAGGGTGTGGGAAGCCTCAACGGCGCCTGTAACGCCCGTCGGGCGCAGGCCGATGGTTCGCGTGGGCCCTGTTGGGACGCGCGCGGGGGAGGTCTTGCGGCGCTCATACCGGACGGCAGTCGCCGGGGGTGCTGGGGAAACAGAGCCAGGGGGCTTCGAGCATCATGACGTCTACGGTCACCGCCCGCGCGTCCGTACGCACCGCACCCGCGAGTACCGGCCACAAACAGCGCGACGACATCCAGGGTCTGCGCGCGCTCGCCGTCGGCCTCGTGCTCGTCTACCACCTCAGGCCGGGGTGGCTGCCCGGCGGATTCGTCGGCGTCGACGTCTTCTTCGTGATCTCCGGCTACCTGATCATCGGCACCCTCACGGGTGAGCTGCGCCGCACCGGGCGGGTCGGGCTGCTCACCTTCTACGCCCGGCGCATCCGGCGGCTGCTGCCCGCGGCGACCGTCGTGCTGCTGGCCACGGTCGCGGCGACGGTGCTGCTGGTGCCGGTGTCGCGCTGGCCGGAGATCCTGCGCGAGGTGGTGGCGTCCGCGCTGAACGCGCAGAACTGGGTGCTCGCCCTGTTCTCGTCGGACTACGCGACAGCCACCGCCTCCGCCTCGCCCGTGCAGCACTTCTGGTCGTTGAGCGTCGAAGAGCAGTTCTACCTGGTCATCCCGCTGTTGCTGCTGCTCAGCGCGGCGATCGCGCGGCGGTCCGGTTCACGTCCGGTGGCGGTGGCGTTCGGCGCGATCACGGTGCTGACGGTGGCGTCGCTGGTGTTCTCCGCGGTCTATACGCAGATCAACCACGGTCAGGCGTACTTCATCACCCCCACCCGCATGTGGGAGCTGGGCATCGGCGGCCTGACCGCGATGGTCATCCGCCAGGTGCGCGTGCGCTTCGCCGCGCGGCTGGCGCTGGGGTGGCTGGGCCTGGGCGCGGTACTGGTCAGCGCTTTCACCTTCGGCACGCACATGGCGTTCCCCGGCTGGATCGCCCTGCTGCCCACGCTGGGCACGGCCGCGCTGCTGGTCGCGGGCACCGCCGAGCGTCCCCGGGTCGGCGAACTGTCGCCGCTGCTGGGCCTGCCGCCGCTGCGCTACGTGGGCGACATCTCCTACAGTCTGTACCTGTGGCACTGGCCGGTGGTGGTCTTCCTGTTGGAGGAGGCGGGTGCCGCCAAGCTCAGCAAGCGTCAGGTGCTGGTCGCCGCAGTGTCGAGCCTGGTGCTCGCGGCGCTGTCGAAGCACCTGGTCGAGGACCCGCTGCGGCGACCGCGGCCCCGTCGCGGGGGTGCGCGGCCGAGGCGCCGCGCCGCTTACGCGCTCGGCGCCTGCATGGTGGTGGTCACCACGGTGGCCGCGACGGTGCCGTGGCAGATCGCGCAGCACCGCCTCGACGCGCTGCGCGCCGACATCGCGTTGGACGCCGACCACCCTGGCGCGCTCGCGCTGGACCCGGCGCACACACTCACCGTGCGCGAGGACGTGCCGGTCGTCCCCGATCCGTCGGTGGCAGCCAAGGACATCGCCTCGGTGTGGCACGACGGCTGCGGCCAGTACGACCCGGCGGCCTTCCCGATGACCAGTGACAAGTGCGCCTACGGCCGCGCCGGCGCGACGAAGACGATGGTCGTCATCGGCGACTCGCACATGACCCAGTTCGCCACGGCCCTGATCGACATCGCCAACCGCGCTGGCTGGCGCGTCAAGTTCATGCTCCACGACGGCTGCCCCTTCAGCGCCGCGGCCCCGACCAAGACCCGAGACGCCGACCCGAGCCGAGTCGAGCCGTTCGCCGAGTGCCCCGCCCAGGACAAACTGAAGATCGACTCGATGCTGGCGGACAAGCCCGACCTCCTGGTCACCGCGGCCATGTCCCCCGAGTCCTACCTCAACGACCTCAGGTGGGCGTGGAAGTCCCCGGAGGCACTCACCGCGGGCTACCGCTCGTACCTCGAAAAGATCACCGCCGCGGGCATCCCCGTCGCCGTCATCAGGGACACCCCCCGCGCCGACGACAACGTCCTCGACTGCCTGCAACGCAACCCAGCCCCCCACTCCTGCGACAAGCCGAGGTCCAAGGCGGTAGCCGCCTTCACCGACCCCTTGGCTACCACCGCGGCCACCATCCCCGGCGTGCGGGTCGTGGACTTGACGAACTGGATCTGCACGGCGGACCTGTGCCCGGCGGTCGTGGGCAACGTGGTCGTCTACCGCGACAACCACCTCACGGACACCTACATCCGCACCTTGGCGACCCCCCTCCGCCAGGCCCTGGGAATCTAGCCCCCGCCCACTGACCGACACGAGCACCCCATCGCGGGCCGATCCGCCTGGCACGGTTCAGCTCAACAGCCCGCGGACCACACCAAGGTGATCAGCGGCGACGGGATCGTCACGACCACGCCCGGGATCGCGCGGACCGCCTTGACCAGGTGACCGGCCGCCCAGTGCCGCGATCGGTCGACCCACCTGACGATCGCGGCCAGCGAGTCGCTGAACACGTACGCGAACGCGGGCGGCGGCAGCCGGCGCGCGCGGTTGGCCGAGGTGACCAGGAAACCAGCGCAGGGCGGCGGTGCGGCGTGCGGCGACGAATCGGCGGCGCGCCTGGCCGTCGTTGACCCGAGCCCGGGAAGGAGCGCGAGCCACGGGTCGTCGTCGATCGCACGTGTGCTGGGATGCTCGATGAGTTCCGCCAGGTCGTAAGCGGCGTCGGAGTGTCCTGCGAATTCCCAGTCCAGGGCGTAGATGGTGCCGCGGCCGCGTGCACGGCGTCCGGGACCTCGTCGACGGAGGTCGGGTTGAGCAGGCCGACACAATGCTCCGGTGACAGCCCCCACAGATCGCTGTCGGTGAACACGTCGCGAAGTGTCTCGATATTGTTCCCGACCGCGGGAAGCTCTTCGAGCGAGGTGTAGTCCGATACCCCGACGAGCACCGCCCGGGAAGCTCGAGGATCGGGCAGCCCTGCTCCCGGCCCGGCCGCGTCACTCATCGTCGCGTGGTCCCACCGGCAGCCGCAAGGTCTTCAGCATGGCCAGCTCCTCGTCTGACAGCGGCCCGGCCACAGTGAACGTCACCGGCGGTGCGTTCTTCTTCGAGCGCAGGAAGCTCGCCCACGCGATTCCCAGGTTGGCCAGTCCGGTCAGCGAACCGACGGACATGCAGATGACTTCGACCGCGCCCATGTGGCCGGTCCCGGACGTTCCCTCGGTGCTGATCGTGTTCTACCACTGGCTCCGTCAGGACGTCGAAGTCGTGCGGTCGGCGACGTGTAACAGATCCCCGGTCTGCCTGCCCGGCAACCGGACTGTCGACGGATTGTCGACGGATCATGGCAGCGTTCACGTCGGGGACCGGCTCGTCCCCGCGATGGACGGGAGGCCATGTGCGTGTCAGATTGCTCGGCCCGGTCGACGCCGTCGTCGGCGGGACGCCGGTGCCGATAGCGGGACTCCGGCGAAAAGCAGTTCTCGCGGTACTCGCCCTGCACGGCGAAGGAATAGCCGGCACGGGCCGGCTCATCGAAGCGGTTTGGGGTGACAAGGCGGGCCGAGCGTCGTTGAACACCCTGCAAAGCCACGTGTCCGCCCTCCGGCGCGTGCTCGGCAACCGGAACGCGATCGTCGCCCGGCCACCCGGCTACCTGCTCGACCTCGGTCCCGGCACGACGGACGTGACCGAGGCGCAGCGCTTGGTCGCGCGGGGCGAGTGCGATGACGACCCAGCGCAAAGCGCCACGACGCTGCGGGCCGCGCTGGCCTTGTGGCGGGACCGTTCGCTGGTCGACGTCGGCGGGATGGCGTGGCTGGACGAGCAGGCCGCCGCACTGGAGCGGTTGCGCACGCGGGCCCAGCTGGCGCTGATCCGGGCCAGGCTGGCCCTCGGCGAGCACGCCCAGCTCGAACCGGACCTGGAGCGGCTGGCCCGCGCGCACCCGTTCGACGAGCAGGTGCACGCGCAGCTGATGTTCGCGCTGTACCGCACCGGCAGGCAGGCCGATGCGTTGTCGGTGTACCGGAGGCTGCGCGCGGCATTGGCCGACAACGTGGGCATCGACCCCAGCCAGCGGCTGCGTGACCTGGAGATCGCGATCCTGCGGCAGGACCCGGCGCTCGACCAGTCCGCGCACGCCGTCCGGCTGCTGGCCGGCTGTGCTTCGTGAGCGCCGCTGACCACGCTTTTTCAGCGCCACGTCAGGGCCGTTTCAGCGCTGCCTGCCAGATTCGGCGGGGACCCGGATGCCGATGCCGGTGCCGATCTTCGCAGACAGGACTCCCATGAAACTTCGACGGCTCCTGCCGCTCACCGCCCTCGCGGCGGCGGCGGTCGTGTTCAGCGCCGGGGCCGCGGCGCCCGCGAGCGCCGCGAGCACACCCACCGGGTACGCCGGCAGCCCGTTCGGCGGTGCGGCCCAGCACACCGGCCGCTCGCCCGCGGTGGCCGGTCCGCTGGTCAACGCGACCTCGCGGAACTGGGCCGGCTACGCCATCACCTCGTTGTCCACACCCGCCGCCACCTTCACCCACGTGCACGCTTCGTGGACGCAGCGACCGGTCACCTGCCCGACGTCGGACGCGTGGGCGGTGTTCTGGGCCGGTTTCGACGGATGGACCAACGGCACGGTCGAGCAGGGCGGCAGCTCGGCCCGGTGCGTCAACGGCACCCCGGTCTACCAGCTCTGGTGGGAGATGTTCCCGACCAACGCGATCCAGCCGGTCCTGAACATCAACGCCGGCGACTCGGTGAGCGCGGACGTCACTTACAACGCGGCCACCGCCCAGTTCACGATCACCGTCGCGGACGCCACCCAGCACACGAGCTTTTCCACCACCCAGACGTGCGCGGCTAACCTCGTCTGCTCGCGGAGCAGCGCCGATTGGATCGTCGAGGCCGTGGGCCGGTTCGGGACGAACGACTTCTTCCCCCTGGCGAACTACGGCCGGGCGCTGATGGGCAACACGGTCGCCACCGACAACGCGGGCCACGGCGGGTCGATGACCGCGAACTCGACCTGGCAGCGGACCAAGATCCAGGAGCAGGACGCGACCACGACCTACGCCACCACCGGCGACACCAGCACGAACGGCCAGAACTTCGCCGTCACCTGGGCGCACCAATGAGGCCGGCACGTCGCGCGGCGATGGTGGTGTGCGCCGTGCTGACCGCTCTGGTCACGGCCGGGGCGCCGGCGCTGGCCGCGAACCCGATCACCATTTCCAACGGGCTGTTCAACAACAGCGCCGCACTCGCGTGGTCGTCGGCGCCGGCCACCACGATGGGCGACCGGACCGTGACCAGGACGACCACCGGGGTGCAGGGGCTCGTCGTCAGCGGCCCGACCGGGTCGGTGTTCCACCAGACCCTCGGCGTGTCGAGGTACATGTTCATCGGTACCCACAACTACGTCCTGATCCTGGAATCCTCGACCGGCGCCGGCCCCGGTACCCGCTCGGTGTCCCTGGTCGACTTCACCACGACGCCGCCTGCCGAGCGGCCGATCCTGTCCGTCCTGGCCTCCTCGGCGGCGGTCAGCTCACCGGGCGTCCAGTTCAGCGTCGGGACCGGCGACGCGTTCTTCGTGTTCGCTCCCACCGGCACCACGGTCGCCGGGCTCGGCATCTACCGCAGTGACAACGGCACGATCCTCTGTCCCGGGCCACCACCGCTGACGCCGACCGGCCAGCTGTTCGGCGAGGCCACGGCGACCCAGCTCCGGATGAAGATGGGCGGGACGGTGCTGGCCGCCTGCGCCCGCCCACCCGGCACCAGCGGCTGACCGGCTTCGGAGGGGGTGTCCGCGGTTTCGCGGCACCCCCTCGCTTGTTGCCCGAGGTCGAACGGCGGCGGTAGAGTTCTCGGTCGGATAACTCGACAATGCCGGTGTCCAGGCAGAGGCTGACCGTGGGGGGAACGAGCCTTGAGTGACATGCAGAGACCTTGTGTTGCACCCGTCCGGGTTTTGCTGGCTATTCGCGGCCGGACATTGTCGGCCGGTTTCGACGCGCTTCTCGGCGGTGACGTCGAAATCGTCGCCGTGAATCCGGACGTGGTGGTCGCCGATTCCGCGCTGGCGGAAACCGTCGAAAGCCTGCTGGCCGGGTTGAATTCACCGCCGGTGGATCGTGTCGTCCTGCTGGTTCCCGAGTGCCCCTCCTCCTCCCTGCTCCAGGAAGCGGTGGAGGCGGGCGTTCGCGGATTTGTGGTCAGGGACGGCCCGATCGACGAAACACTCCGCGCCATCCGGGCGGTGCACGCCGGGCTGCCGTGGTTCGACTCGTCCGTCGCCCACCGGCTGCTCCGGCTGATCGCCGACCGGCGGCAGGGTGGTGGCTGGTCGGCCTTCAAGGATGATCCGTTCACCCCGCGCGAACGCGAAGTGGTCGAATGCCTCGCCGAGGGGATGTCGAACACCGAAATAGCCGCACGGATGTCCATGGCGCAACGAACCGTCAAATACCACGTTTCGCACGTGCTCGCGAAACTCGGCGCGAGGGACCGGGCACACGCCGTCGCGCTGGCTTACGGCTCCGGCTTCCGCGCCGTTCGCAGCGGTGCCGGAGCCCGTCCCTGAGGACACTGTCCCCGTCCCCCGGGGCAGGGAAAGGCCGCCCCGGGGGACGGGGACAGTGCCGCCTATTCCTCGTTAGCGTCGGTTCGTCAGCAAGAAACGCACCGAATCCGAGGGGTTGGACGAAGTGAGGATTCTGAACAGGTTCCTGGCCGTGGCCGGGCTGTCCGCCGTGGCCGCCGGTCTGCTGGGGGCCCCGGCGCAGGCCGCGACGCCGGCGGCGCACGGCAAGGAAATCCGGTACTGCAAGACGGTGGTCGACGGTCCCAAGGAAGCCTCGAAAGTGGTTTCCCGGACCTGCTCCGCGGACAAGGGGGCGCCCGCGCTCGCGGCGGCGCCCGCGGAAACGGTCCTGATCACCTTCTTCGAAGACGCCGGTTACGTCGGGTACTACGACAGCGTCTACGGAAAGTACGGCGCCTGCGACTCGTCCGGATACGGGTTCTCGGACCTGACCGGCGTCCAGCTGGGCGTCAACGGCATCAGCTCGTACTACTACTACAACAACTGCAACGTGCAGCGTCTCTACACCGACACCTACTACGGCGGCACGGCGAGCGGCGCCCTGTACGGCGACCGGTTCTACGTCGGCGACACCTTCAACGACAACGTGTGGTCGATGCGGGTCTGGCACAACTGACCGCCGCCGGGCTCACCGCGGCGGGGCCCCGAGCGCTTCGGCCACCGCCGACCGCACCGCGGTCGACCTGGTGACGGTGCCGGCGGCGATGCCCCCGGCGGGTTCGGTCAGCGTGCTCCGCTCCCCGAGGAACCGGCCGGTCAGCGGGTCGACGAACAGCTCCTCCCGCCGGCCGGCCGGTTCCACCACGAAGGCGGCGGCAGGCTCGCCGCGGACGTCGGCGCTCTCCCGGACGAACGTTACCTCCGGGGCGAGCAGCAGGGCGCCGTACAGCGCGGCCCGCAGGTCCGAGGGCACCAGTCCGCTGCGGAGCAGGTCGGCTGCGTAGGTGAACGGGCCGTGGTAGCCGCTTCGCTCCGGGCTGTCCCGCCGCAGCCGGTCGTAGAG
Organism: Amycolatopsis mediterranei; assembly: GCF_026017845.1. Taxonomy (NCBI): domain Bacteria; kingdom Bacillati; phylum Actinomycetota; class Actinomycetes; order Pseudonocardiales; family Pseudonocardiaceae; genus Amycolatopsis; species Amycolatopsis mediterranei. Next base: position 7,408,427 of record NZ_CP100416.1, on the reverse strand, counting down.
CAGCCGCGGGTCGCGGGGGACTCCGGCCAGGAACTCGGTGTTCGGCGTCTGCCACGAGCCCGGCACCGGTCCCGGCGGCTGCCCTTCGCCGGCGTAGAAGTTCCCGTACGGCGCCTGCCAGCGCCCGGTCGGCCAGTGGGCTTCGGTGCCGAATCCGTCCGCGGCGGCCTGCTCTTCCGTCCCGGAGAGCCAGACCCTGGCGCCGGTGGTCCGCCGGTCGAGCAGCCAGTCCTGTGCCGGGTCGGCCGGGACCCAGAGCTGGAGCACGTGTTCGGCCAGGTAGGCGTACCGCTTCTTGGGGCCGCCGAACATCGCCGTCCACCAGGCGTGGGTGCCGATGTACCGGTACTGGCCTGAGCCGAGCGGCTCGTCGGTCGTCTCCGGAAGTTCGTCCATGTGCTTTCGCCCCCTTCGGTCCAGTGTACGAGCTATCCGTCCTGGCCCCGCCTGGTCAGCCCGTCCAGCACGAGGGTGATGACACCGTCGGCCTCGGCCCGCCAATCCGGGCGGTCGTGGGCCGCGCCGATGCCGTGCAGGGCCATCATCACGGCGCCGGCGTCCACGTCGTCGCGAATGGCGCCCGCCTGTACGGCGGCGGCCACCAGGTCGGTGACCGCCTGCTCCAATTCCTGGCTGCCCTCGGCGAGGGCACTCGAGCGATCGGCCCAGAGCGTGGCCAGCGTCCGGGCGAGGCCCTCGTGGGCAGCGATGTGGTCGACCATGTCGCGGAGGAAGGTCGCCAACGCCTCCGCTGCGGGCAGCGTGGTCTGGAGCCGGCGGGCGCGGTCGCACAGCGTCGCGACTTCCCCGCGGTAGACCGCCTCGGCCAGTGCCTCCCGGGTGGGGAAGTGGCGGTACAGCGTGCCGGTGCCCACTCCGGCCAGGCGGGCGAAGTCATCGAAGCGCAGGTCGAAAAAGCCGCCGGCAGCAGCGACTTCCCGGGCGGTGGCGAGCAGGGCGTCGCGCTTGCGCCGGGCGTCGGCTCGCAGGGGCTTGTCGACGGTCATGTGCTCCCTCGCGTTGACAAATGGAGATGATCTCCATATTTTGAAAGTGGAGATGACCTCCAGATCGATCGTACTCCGCGAGGTGCAGCGTGAAGATCCTGATGTTCGGCCGAGGCGTGATCGGCACCGTCTACGGCTGGGCCCTGGAACGGGCCGGGCATGAGATCGAGTTCTACGTCCGCCCGGGCCGCGCGGCGACCTACGGGGACACCGTGGACCTCGACCTGCTCGACACGCGGCGCCGGATGCGGGGGGAGCGCGTCGTCGAGCAGTGGCCGGTGCGCTACCGCGAGGCGCTGGAGCCGGACCACGACTTCGACCTGATCGTGCTCAGCGTGTCGCACCACCGCCTCGCGGAGGCGGCGGCCTTCCTGGCCCCGCGGGTCAGCGGGGCCACGGTGCTGGTGTTCGGCAACATCTGGGCCGAGCCGACGGCCGCGATCGGCGCACTCCCGCTCGACCGGATCGCCTGGGGCTTTCCGCAGGCCGGTGGCGGTTTCGGCGCCGACGGCGTGCTCCGCGGGGTACTGCTGCCGTCGGTCGTCTTCGGCACCCTCGGCCGGCCCCCGACCGACCGGGAGCGAGCCGTGCGCCGGGTGTTCCGCGAGGCCGGTCTCCGGCTCAAGGAGCGTCCTGACTTCCGCGGCTGGCTGCGGGTCCACTTCGTGTCGGATGCCGGCCTGCACTCGCAGGGCCTGCGGCGGGGTTCCCTGTCCGAGCTGGCCGGGTCGACGGGTGACTTGCGTGAGGCGTTGCTGGCCGGCCGTGAGTTGCTGCCGCTGCTCGAGGCGCGCGGCGTTGACCTGCGACGGCACCGGGGCGGTGTGTTGCTGTTCCGGGCGCCCGCCTGGCTGACGGCGCCCGTGTTCGCGTGGCTGACTGCTCATGTCGCGCTGGCGCGGATGACTCTCCAGGCCCATTCCGACCCCGAGGCTCAGGAGCCGCGTGAGGTCTGCCGGGACACCCTGGCCGAAGCACGACGATTGGGCATTTCGGTACCGCGGCTGGAAGCGGCGGAACCGTACTTCGCCCGGGAGGGGAAAAAGTCATGACTACCACCGAGAAGCGCGAGTTCCCCATGGCCCGTACGTGCCCGTTCGCGCCCCCGCCGGCGTACGAGGAGATCCGCGAAGAAGAGCCGGTCTCGCGGGTTCGTCTGCCCGACCGTCGGTGGGCGTGGGTGGTCAGCCGCCACGAAGACGTGCGAACCATGTTGAAAGACCGGCGGTTCAGCGCCGACCGGCAGCATCCGGACTTCCCGCAGCTGGTCAAGGGCGGGGCGGCGTCCCGGCGGCCGGACGACGAGCGCACCCTGATCGAGATGGACGCGCCCGAGCACGGGCCGGCGCGCAAGGCCGTGCTCGGCGAGTTCACCGTGCGCCGGAGGGAGGCGCTGCGGCCGCGGATCCAGGAGATCGTCGACGGGCAGATCGACGCGCTGCTGGCCGGGCCGAACCCGGGCGACCTGGTCGAGGCGCTGTCGCTGCCGGTCCCGTCCCTGGTGATCTGCAAGATGCTGGGTGTGCCCTACGCCGACCATGAGTTCTTCCAAGAGCACACGGTGAAGATGTTCAAGCAGTCGACGCCGCCCGAGGAGCGGGGAGCGGCCATGGGGGCCATCCAGGGCTACCTGGCCGACCTCATCACTGAACCGGCCCGCACGACAGGACACGCGGGCCCCGGACCTTGCCTTTCGCGATCGTGGTGACAAGGCCGCCGTCGACCCCGCCGGTGTCCCGGACGGTGGTGAAACCGGCGTCGAGCGTCGCGTCGGCCGTGGCGAAGATGTCCGCCGCGAGCTCGGCGGCGCTGAGCCGGAACGAGAACTGCGGCTGGATCGGGCTCGACAATCCCAAGTGGACGTGGGCATCGATCAGGCCGGGCGTCATCGTCAGGCCTCCGGCATCGAGGCGCTCGCCGCGCGCGCCGGAGGCCCCGACCTGGGTGATGTGCCCGTCTTCGATGCTGACGTCGACGTCGACCGGGTCGCGACCCGATCCGTCGACGACCGTCGCGCCGACCACTTGAGCCTGTCCCACGAATCGTTCCCGCCACTGGCGCGCGAGCGTCTCCTCGCCCGGCTCCTCGACGCCTTCGGCGAGGACCTTCCCGCGCCGGAGGTGTCGCTGCGGGAGATCGCCGCCAGAGCCGAGACGAGCCACGCTCTCCTGAGATACCACTTCGGGTCACTCCCGGGCGTCTTGGCGGCGATGCTGAAGGAGCAGCGCTCGCGGGACAACGCGACCCTCGTCGAGGCCGCTCGGCAGGGCACTTCGACGACCTCGTGGTCGCGATCTGGCGCGCCTACACGCGGCCGGAGCAGCTGTCGCGAGTACGCGGCTTCTTCCACGTCGTGGGACTGGCTGCGTATCGCCCTGAGGACTTTCGCGAGTTCATCGACTCGCTCGACGACCTGACCAAGGTGCTGGCCTCGCTCGCGGAACGGGAAGGGCGCGACGCGAAGGAAGCGCTGACTTTGGCCACCGTCACCATCGCCGCGATGCGTGGCTTGCTGTTGCCGGAGGTTCTCACGCCGACAGCCCACTCGAAGGACGCGGTCGCGTTGCTCTTGCGCATGAGCAAGGACCGATCCGCTCCACGGACACGCCCGGGGGCCAGCGGATAGCCGCCGGTCGCTCCCGGCCGACGTTCCCAGCTGCCGGGCCTGCGAATGCAGGCGGGCGTCCGCCATGGTGCGGTCGTCACGGACGATCCGCGCCGCCCGGCCGTCGTCGGTCCTGTTCCTCCCCGACACGCCCTGCGGCACGACCTGAGGACGGAGCCGGCCCGTCAGGCTGTCACCCAGACCAGGCGCAACAGCGAGGTGGCGAAGGCACGGGACTTCGCCCTCGCACACGGTCTGACCAGCGATGTTCGTCATGCGCTGACGTAACCTGAACGCTTTGGGCGCGCGTTGGCAAAGACGGGGTGTCAGGGCGAAGCGAAACCCGAGGAGCTTCATGTCGTCAGACGCGGAACTGATCGGTAGGTCGCTGCGCGGAGACACCGATGCCTTCGTGGAAGTGATCAGCCGGCACGAGACCGCGCTCGGGAACTACCTGGCGCGCAGAGTGGGGCGGCAGGCCGCCGAGGACGTGCTCGGCGATGTGTGGGTGGCGGCTTACGAGTCCCGTGCGAAGTACGACCGTTCGTATCCCGAAGCCAGGCCTTGGTTGTACGGCGTCGCGCTGAACAGGCTGCGCCGGCACTGGCGGTCCGCACCGGCCGAGGAGCCGGCGCCGGACCTGAGCGGCGTGGCGAGTGACTGGGATCCCTGGCCGGCGGTGGATGCCCGCGTGGACACGCAGGCACTGCTCGGCAGGGCACTGGCCCGGCTCAAACCGGAAGAGCGGGAAGTGCTGGGCCTGGTCGCCTGGGAGGACCTGACCGTCGCCGAGGCCGGGCGGGTGCTCGACATCCCGGCCGGCACGGCCCGCCGCCTGTTGCACCAGGCGCGCAAGGCATTGCGTGAAGCCCCCGAAGTGGTCGCGCTGCTGCAAGTCCCGACAACGTGAAAGACAAACCCATGGATGAAATGGATCTCATGAAGAATCTGCGTGACGTGCCGTCCCCCCGTCCCGAGGCCTATGACCGTGCCCGCACGGCACTGCAGACGGCGATGGCGGAACCCGCGGCCACGGTCGTGCGACCGAAGCGCCGGCTTTCCTGGCCCAAGGTCAGCGTCGCCGCCGTGGGCGCGGCAGCCGTCGCGGCGGCTGTGGTGATCGGTACGTCAGGCGGCAGCGTCCCGGCCGGTCCGGCCGGCGCGGCCCCGGCCCCGGCTCCGCAGGCGGTCGAGGTACCGCTGGTGAAGCTGGCCTCCGCGGTCCAGGCGGCCGGCACGCAGCCAGGAGACGCGTCGCTGATCGTCAACGAGAAGTTCGGGCTGGACAACAAGCCGGACCTCAACTACACCCTCTACACCGACAAGGGCGACCAGTTCACGGGCGACTCGGCGAAGAGCCTGGTGGACGCAGTCGCCAAGGGCGACGCCCAGCCTGCCACGCCGTACGACCGGAACGTGATGGCGGCGGCCCGTCTCGCCGCGAACGGCGACGTCGACAAGGCCAGGATCGCGATGATCACCGCGTCCGGCAATCCCCTCGGAGTCGGCCTGAGCCCCGCCGAGGCGGACAAGGCCTGGGCGGCCGCCCAAGCGGAGACCGCGGAGCTGTTCCGCAAGATGGGCAAGCCGTTTCCCGGCCCCAAACCGCGTCCGACGGGCAAGGACCTGGAGAACCTCATCAACAACCACCTGTTGAGCAACATCAAACACGCGCTGTTCGCCAACGCCGCCGACGCGGAGGTCCGCGCGGGCGTGCTGAAGCTGTACGCGACCATCCCGGACATGATCGTCGGCAAGACCAGCGTCGACGGCCAGGCCGCGCTGTCCCTCACCGCGCCCCCCGCCATCCTGGACGGCAGTACGGACGTCCTCATCATCAACGCCGGCAACGGCCTGCCGATCCGTGAGGAGATCACCTCGGCGGAAACGTCCAAGCACTATGTGGTGAACTACAAGTCCTCCCGCGTGACCATCGCCGACGTGGCCGCGGGCAAGATCTGAGCCTCGTGCCGAACTGTCCTGGGAGGGCCGAGATCATCTCGGCCCTCCCAGTCGCATGGGGAACATGGCGCCGGCGCCGGACCTGCCGCCCGGCTCCGGTTGGTGCGGTGCTGTCCGGAACGCCTGGTAGCGCTGTTTGGTCACGCACAAGACGACGGCGTGCATGAACCTCTCGCGGTCGGGCACCTGCACCGCCCAGCGCTCGTCGGTGCGCGTGTTCCACAGCACGCCCGTCCGGTGGCCGCCCATCACGAGGTAGAGCGCCAGCTGGAGGAACATGGCGTTGTCGAGTTCGGAGACGAACTTGAGCTCGAAGACCTGACCATCGTGCACGGCGTCGGCAACACCCACGAACGAGATCGCCGTCGCCGCCGGTGACGCGACAGCCGTACCGGACAGCTGCATCGGCACCTGGGCCGCGCAATCACGGGGCAGCTGTGTCGCCAGCCGCCTCGTCAGCCCGTCACGAACGTCTACGCTGACCTTTCTGGTGACCTGTTCTGCGTAGCGCATCTGGTCTGTGTCGACGGCGGTCAGCAGCAGCGAGTTGTGCCAGGGGTCTTCACTGAGCTTGACGCGCAACTGCTTCGCGATCGGTTTGGGGTTCAGCATGACCTCGAGGGCGGGGTTGTACCTGTCGAAGAACACCGCTTCCTGGTAGTGCCCCACCACGGGAGAGAGGTCGATCAGCCCGTCGACGCGGTCGATGTTGATCTCCTGGCCCGCGCCGTCGTCGAGGCGTCGCCGGTCGAGCAGGTCGACGCACGCCTGGAGATTCTCCGCGTAGGTGAAGTCGAAGCATTCCGACGCCAGAAACGGTTTCTCGTACTCGGGTTGTTCGTCATCCGGCAGCTGGGTGAACCGTTGCACGGGGATGAAGCCGATGCTTTTGGGTTGCCGGTGCGCCTGTTCCGAGCGCACGAAGACGACTTCGTGCTTTCCGCGGGACGCTGCCACCAGGAAGACGTTGCGCATGACGGTTTTGTCCACGCCCGGGAACCCGCAGCGCATGTCCCACATGGCCTCGTCGTAGTCGAACACCACGCTCGCCGGCCGTTCCAGCCCCTTGCTGGAGTCGAATGTCGTGAACACCGCGGTGTCGTCGCCGTAGGTCACCGACGTGTCACCATCGCGGATGGAGGCGTAGACGGTCTCCTTGTTGAAGACCTCACCGTGCTTGCGTTCCAGGTGATTCAGTGCCTCGGCCATCTGGCCGTTGCGTCTGCCCAGGCAGAGCAGGTCGCCCGGCTTCTTCGCGCTCATGAATTCGAGCGCCTCGCTGTAGGATACGTATCGGAGCGTCTGGGCGGGGTTGACGCCCACCACCGGCTTGTTCCACGCCTCGCCGAGCAGCGCGCCGAGTTCCCGGCCGACCCGGAAGGACTGCGTGAACGGCATCAACTCGGCTTGCCGGGTGATCTCCCTGGCGAACCGCTGGACGTCCAACGTCGTGTTCGAGTGCACTTTCTGAGCCAGGTCGCCGACCAGCACCGTCTGCATCGACGGGTTCAGCGACTTGATGTGGCGCAACAGTTGTGCGTATTCCTCGTTGATGTCCTGGTACTCGTCGACCACGAGCAGGTCGAACCTCGGGAACGATGCCGAGAGGCTGGTGAACGCCGCGTTGAACCGCCGGATGGATTCATCGAGGCCACACTTGATGCCCGCCCTGACCAGCGACGGGTACACGATACCGTGGTAGTTCTGGACTTTTGCGTGTTTCACCCGGCGTTGCGCATCGGCCTTCAACAGTTTGCTGTACGTCAGATACAGCACCCGCCGGTCCCGGCCCACTTCGGTGCACAACGCCTGGATCGCCGTGGTCTTACCCGATCCCACTGTCGCATCGACGATCACATCCTGCCCCGCCCGCACCGAGTCGAGCAGCCGCCGCTGTTCGTCACTCAACGTAACAGGTGATGTCGCGGTGTCACGGCCAGGATTCCGGCGCCGGCCCGAAGTCCGGGCCGGGGTCGTGGCCGCGGCAAAATTCGGGTCGGCCGACAGCTGTCTCCGCAATATCGCCTCGGCATCAGCGCGCAACTCCGGCCGCAGTTCCGGCGGCAACAGCACCTGACACCGTGCCTGCAGCGCGCCGGTCGTGCGCTGCAACGCCCCCGCGAGTGTTTCCAATGGCGCGCCGCGCCGAAGCCCGTCCAGCAGCATTGCGGTATCGCTTGCCGACCAGGCCGCACCCGCGCGGCGCGGTGCGGATCCGGCACCGTCCCTCCGGCTGTCAGTAGTCACGTCGTCACGTTACCAATGGCCGACGACGAAATTGCCGGTTTCGCGAACCCGGGGCCCGACGCGCAGCAGCCCGCCGGGAACGGCTGGTGCGCGAGCGTGCGACCGGAAAGAATGGTGCGTTCGGCGGACGTTACGTCGTGAGTCGGGAACGGTCAACTTCGATCGCCTGTCGCTGTAAGTTTCATCAGTCGCCGGGCCGGCGGAGTTCCCGCCCGTGTACGTTTCACGGTCACTTGACACCGATCATCGCCGGGGAGTTATCTGTTTTCGAGGTCACGCCAGGAATCGGTGCCGGACCGGTCGCGATGGCATCAGGCCGCCGTGCCGCTTCACCCGCCGACGTCTGCCCATCGCCCCCTTCGGACTACGCCGCCCGCAGAGATGTCAACGACGTCATCGGAGGTCGCATGCGCCCCTTCACCCGCAAGCCGCGTCGGTCGCCGCGCTCCCGGCGCGGTGCGCTCGTTGTCGCGATAGGGCTCGCGCCGGTCTTCGCCGCGGTCGCGGCACCGCCCGCGGATGCGGCGTCGACGCTGCGTTCGCTGGCCGAGGCCCAGAACCGGTACATCGGCACCGAAATCACCGGCAACATGGTGAACAACGCGACGATCACCTCGCTCGCCGGCACCCAGTTCGACATGGTCACCCCCGGCAACGAGATGAAGTGGGACACCACCGAGCCCGGCAACGGTTCGTACAACTTCGGTCCCGGCGACAACGTCGTGTCCTTCGCGCAGGCGCACAACATGCGCGTGCGCGGCCACAACCTGGTCTGGCACGCCCAGCTCCCCGGGTGGGTGAACAGCCTGCCGCGCAACCAGGTCCAGGGCGCGATGGAAGCGCACATCACCACCGAGGTGAACCACTACAAGGGCAAGATCTACGCCTGGGACGTGATCAACGAACCCTTCAACGAGGACGGCAGCCTGCGTCAGGACGCCTTCACCAACGCCATGGGCACCGGCTACCTCGCCGACGCGATCCGCACCGCGCACAACGCGGACCCGAACGCCGTGCTGTACATCAACGACTACAACATCGAAGGCGAGAACGCGAAGAGCAACGGTCTCTACAGTCTCGCGCAATCCCTGCTGTCCCAAGGCGTGCCGCTCGGCGGGATCGGCCTGGAAAGCCACTTCATCGTCGGCCAGGTCCCGTCGTCCATGCTCGCGAACATGCAGCGCTTCGCGGCACTCGGGCTGGACGTCGCCGTCACCGAGCTCGACGACCGCATCCAGCTGCCGGCCTCCGGTAGCAGCCTGCAGCAGCAGGCCAACGACTACGCCACCGTGGTGAAGGACTGCCTGGCGGTCACCCGCTGCCCGGGCGTCTCGCAGTGGGGCGTCGGCGACGCCGATTCCTGGATTCCCGGGACCTTCCCCGGCTACGGCGCCGCGAGCATGTACGACAACAACTACCAGCCCAAGCCCGCCTACAACGCCACCGCGACGGCGCTGGGCGGCCCGCCTGCCACCAGCGGCGGACCGGTGCACGCGGTGGGCGCGGGCAAGTGCCTGGACGTGCCCAACTCGACCACCACGGCCGGCACACAGGTGCAGATCCGGGACTGCTCGGGCGGGTCGAACCAGACCTTCACCCACAGCTCCTCGGGCGCGCTCAGCGTGTACAACGGCGGCGACTGCCTCGACGCCAGCAGCCGGGGCACGAGTGCCGGCACCAAGGTGATCATCTGGCCCTGCAACGGCCAGGCCAACCAGCAGTGGACCGTCAACGCCGACGGGACGGTCACCGGCGCGCAGTCCAGGCTCTGCCTGGACGTCACCGGAGGCTCCACCGCCAACGGCGCCCTCGTCGAACTGTGGACCTGCACCGGCCGGAGCAACCAGCAATGGACGCTCGGATAGCCGCGTCACCACCACGTCCTCTGCCGGGAAAGGAACTCCTCATGTCAAGGTTCAGGCGTTGGCGGGCGCCGGCGGTCATGCTCGGCTGCCTCGCCCTGGTCACCAGTGGTGTCGCGGCCGCACCGGCCGAAGCCGCGACTTCGATCACGATCAACGGCTCGTCGGGCGGCCGCACGTTCGACGGCGTGGGGGCGATCAGCGGCGGGGGCGGCAACTCGCGGCTGCTGATCGACTACCCGGAGCCGGAGCGCGGCCAGATCCTGGACTACCTGTTCAAGCCCGGTTACGGCGCTTCGGTGCAGATCCTCAAGATCGAGATCGGCGGCGACACCAACTCCACCTCCGGCGCGGAGCCGAGCGTCGAGCACACGCGGGGGACCGTCAACTGCGACGTCGGCTACGAGTTCTGGCTCGCCGAACAGGCGAAGGCCCGCAACCCGAACATCAAGCTCTACGGGCTGGCCTGGGGAGCACCCGGCTGGATCGGCGGCGGAAACTTCTGGTCCACTGACACGCTCGGCTACCTGACCACGTGGCTGGGCTGCGCCAAGCAGCACAACCTGGCCATCGACTACCTCGGCGGGTGGAACGAGCGCGGCTACAACGTCGGCTGGTACGAGAACCTGCGCTCCACGCTCAACTCCGGCGGCTACTCGGCGGTGAAGATCGTCGGCGCCGACTCCGACTGGTCGATCGCCAACGACGTCAACTCCAACGCCGCTCTCGCCTCGGCCATCGGCATCATCGGCGCGCACTACCCGTGCGGCTACCGTTCGGCCCAGTCGAACTGCAGCGTGCCTTCGGCCGCCACGTCGTCCGGAAAGCCGTTGTGGGCCAGCGAAAACGGCTCGGACGACTACAACGGCGGCGCGCAGGCGATGGCTCGCGGCCTCAACCGCGGGTACATCGACGGGAAGATGACCGCCTACCTCAACTGGCCGATCGTCGCCGCGATCACCCCGAACCTGCCGTGGCCGACCATGGGTGTCGCGCTGGCCGCGCAGCCGTGGTCCGGCCACTATTCGATCGGCAAGAACGCCTGGGTGATGGCCCAGACGAGCCAGTTCACCGCGCCCGGCTGGAAGTACCTCGACAGCTCCAGCGGCTACCTCGGCGGCAACCGGAACAACGGCAGCTACGTTTCGCTGAAGTCGCCGGACAACACCGACTACAGCACGGTCATCGAGACGATGGACGCAAGCGGGCCGCAGACGCTGGCCTTCACCGCGACCGGTGGCCTGTCGACGGGCGCCGTGCACGTGTGGGCCACCAACGTCAACTCCGGCAACGCGGCCGACTACTTCGTGCACACCACCGACCTCACCCCGTCCGGCGCCAGCTTCAGCCTGACCGTGCAGCCCGGGTACGTCTACACCCTCACCACGACGACCGGGCAGGGCAAGGGCACCGCGGCCGGCCCGGCGCCGGGCGCACTGAGCCTGCCCTACAGCGACTCCTTCGACAGCAACGCGATCGGCACCGAGGCGAAGTACCTGATGGACTGGCAGGGTTCCTTCGAGGTGGCGGCCTGCGGCGGCGGCCGTGCGGGCCGGTGCGTCCGCCAGATGAGCGCGCAGGCGCCGATCACCTGGGACCCGCTGACCGACCCGCACACCCTGCTCGGCGAGCTCGGGTGGAGCAACTACACCATTTCCTCCGACGTCCTGCTCGAAAAGTCCGGGTACGCCGAGGTGATCGGGCGCGCCGGCAGCCAGAGCTACACCGGAGCCGCCGGGCTCAACGCCTACCACCTGCGCGTGAGCGACACCGGGAACTGGTCGATCCTGAACTCGAACACCAACGGCACGGTCTCCACCCTCGCGCACGGCACGGTCGCGGCGCTGGGCACCAACCGGTGGCACACCCTCGCGCTCACCTTCTCCGGCAGCACCATCACCGCCGAGGTCGACGGCGCGACCGTCGGCTCGGCGAACGATTCCACCTGGGGCGCCGGCCAGGTCGGTTACGCCACGAGCCAGGGCGAGACGGCCCAGTTCGACAACCTGTCCATCACCCCGGGCAGCGGCGGAAACGGCGGCACGACGTCGACGGTCGTCGGCGCCGGTTCGGGCCGCTGCCTGGACGTGCCCAACGCTTCGCAGACAGCGGGCACCCAGGTGGAACTGTGGGACTGCAACGGTGGTGCCAACCAGCAGTGGACCTCGACCGCCGCCGGTGAGCTGCGCGTCTACGGCAGCTCCTGCCTCGACGCCAACGGGCAGGGCACCACCCCCGGCACCAAGGCGATCATCTGGACCTGCACCGGCGGCGCCAACCAGAAGTGGACGCTCAAGTCCGACGGCACGATCGTCGGCACTCCGTCGGGCCTGTGCCTGGACGCCATCGGAAACGGCACCGGCAACGGAACGCTGATCGACCTCGCCACCTGCACCGGCGGCAGCAACCAGAAGTGGACGCGGAACTGATCCGGTCGACCGTGCCGGGTGAAGCCGTGGCATCCCGCCTCGGCTTCAGCCGGCACCCCGAGGCGGGCCCGGAGCTGCGGTCCTTCAGCGTCTGATCAGCGGGAGCAACACTTCGTCGACGATCGTGGTCACCTCGGTCGCGGTCACCACCCCGGCCTCCAAGTGCTCGACGAGAACCAGGCGCGGCCCGACCGCCGCGATGCGGGCGGTGACCGCGGCGGGCCGCGCCTCCCCGCGTTCGGCGGCGCGGGTCAGCAGGTCGAGGATCAGCTCCTGACGAGGGCGCAGCACGAGTGCACGAACCCGGGCGAACAGTTCCGGGTGCTTTGCCCGCTGTGTGATCAGCGCGAGCAGGGCCCGGCCGTGCGGCTCGTCGAGCACGCGAGCCAGCCCCCCGAGCAGGGCCAGCAAATCACCACGCAGGCTGCCGGTGCCCGGCGTCGGAGTCGCCCCGAATCCCGCGACCGGATCGGTGAGCGCGGCCAGCACCAGGTCTTCGGGCGTGGACCACCGCCGGTAGAGCGCCGCCTTTCCGGTTCGCGCCCGGACCGCGACCTTCTCGAAACTCAGCTCTTCGAAGGAGGTTTCGGCCAGTTCGTGCAGCGCCGACTCGAGGATCGCCCGGACCAGTGCGTCGCCCCGGCGCCGCGTCCCCGTCATCGTGGCCCCTCTCGTGTACGGTCGTTAGTGAACGATACCGTTCCTTATCGGGGGTGCGTCATGACGGCCATCACGAACGTCCGGATCTTCGACGGCGCCGGGCTCAGCGAGCCGCGAACCGTCTTCCTCGACGGCGACAGGCTGGCCGCGGAGGCGAGCAGCGCCCGGACGATCGACGGAACCGGGAAGGTCCTGCTCCCCGGCCTCATCGACGCCCACGTCCACCTGCACGGCCGGGAAAACCTCGAGCAGCTCATCCGGCACGGCGTCACCACCGCGCTCGACATGGCGACGACGTCCGCCGAACTGCTGACCGCACTGCGCGACCAGCCCGGCCTTTCCGACATCCGCAGTGCCGGGGTGCCCGCGATCGGCCCCGGCGGCCACCACGCCCGCATGCCCGGCATGCCGGCCGAAGCGATCGTCACCGACCCCGCGCAGGCGAAGGACTTCGTCGCGGCACGCAGGGCAGCGGGGTCGGACTACCTCAAGATCGTCTTGGAGGCGCCCGGCGGAGGTGGCCCCGAACTGCCCGTGGCCCGTGCCCTCACCGGAGCCGCGCACGAAGCCGGGCTGCTGGTCATCGCGCACGCCGCGAACGCCGGGGCGTACACGATGGCCTTGGACGCGGGCGTGGACGTCGTCACGCACGCACCGCTGGGGCCGCCGATCGCGGGGGAGGACATCCCGCGCGTGAAGGTCGTCGTGCCGACGCTGACGATGATGAAGGGCATCTCGTCGGGGATCGGGCAACCGCGGCTCTACGAAGGCGCGAAGACGTCGGTCACCCTGCTCCACCGCGCGGGCGTGCCCATCCTGGCCGGCACCGACGCGAACGCCGCGCCCGGCTCTCCGTCCCCCGTCCAGCACGGCGCGAGCCTCCACGACGAACTCGAGCTGCTCGTCGCCGCCGGACTGTCCACTGTGGATGCACTACGCGCCGCGACCGCGCTGCCCGCGAAGCACTTCGGCCTCACCGACCGCGGCGCGATCCGGCCCGGGCTGCGCGCGGACCTGCTCCTGGTCGACGGCGACCCGGTCGCCGACATCCGCGCCACCCGCGCGATCAGCCGCGTCTGGTGCGCCGGCGTCGAGTGCTGATCGCCGCCGGCCCCTGGTCCTCCTTCGGCTTCCTCGCGCAGCGCGTGTGGGAGGGTGATCGGGTGAACTTCGAGGTCGTCACCGACACCGGCAGCGCGGACGCGGTTCGTGAACTCGCCGGCGAACTCCGGGACGTGAGCAGCGAGTTCGCCACGACGACGGCGGCGGTGCCCGGGGAGTTGCTGGTCGGGCTGCGGTGCCTGCCGGAGGCGCTCGGCCGCCGCACGTTCAGCCGGTTCGATCGGGCCGACGGGACGCTGACCATCGACCTCACCGTCAGTCAGGAACGCTTCGCCGGGCAGACGGTGGCCTGGCAGCGAGAGGAACTCGGCCGGCTCCTGGAGGAACGTTTCGGCCACGTCCTCGCCACGACGTCGGCACCGTGGTCACCCGCACAGCGCGAGGCCGTACGCCACGCCGCACGCACGATGCTGCTCTCGGCCGGCTGGCTCGACGGCGCCCGGTCCCGCGCCCGCGCCCTGCTCGAACAGGGGCAGCCGATCGACCAGGTCGCCGAAGCTGCCGGGCTGGAGAGCGCGGAGGTCGAGGACATCTACGTGGCCATGCTCACCGAACACGGCTGACGGCCGAAGGTTCGCGATCCCGGCCCGCCGATCGTTGGCGATCCACCGTGAGATCGCGCCTGGTTCGAACAGGTAGCCGGTTTCGCCGTGGTGGACCAGGTGGGGCAGGGCGAGCGCGTTGGCGGCGATGACCGGGAGTGCGGCAGCCGGTCAGTTCGAGGTGGCCGGTCGTAACGCGACGCTTGATCACCCCGAATCTAACGGTTGCACGCTGTGGTGTGCCGGATGAGGGCGAGGGTGAAGCATTGACGGTGGCGAGCGGGGATGGCATTCCGATCCTGTGGACGGAGCCGGCCGTTGACGGTGAAAAGGGCTTGTTCTCAACCGCGCGCCAGGTCGCGGGCCGGATCGGTGAACTGGACTCGGAGGAGCTGGCGCAGAACCTGTCGGCCGTCTGCTCGCGCCTGGCGAGCGCCTTTCGCCGGGCCGCCGAGGCGTCCGAAATGTTCGAGCTGGATGCCTTCGAGGTGAATCTGGACCTCACCGCGAAGGGTGAGGTCCGGCTGGTCGGTTCGTTCTCCAGTGAAATCAAGGGAGGGGTGAAGCTGGTCTTCCGCCGCACCGAAGGCACCCGGACGTGAACCGGGCGCTGGTGGTCGGCTGCGCGGGTTACGAGGACCCCGACATCGCTCCGCTGCGCCACGCGCAGACCGACGCGGCAAGGGTCGCCGACACGTTGCGGACGGTTTGCGGTGTCGAAGATTCCGAACTCGTCGTCCTGCACGACAACATGCCGAGGACGCACCAACCGACGAGAACCAACGTGCTGCGGCACCTCACGCGGATGGCGGCCGACCCGAGAGACGACGGAATACTCTACTTCTTCTTCTCCGGACACGGGTTCCAAGCCGGCGACAACTCGCAATACCTGCTGCCGATCGACTGCGTCCGGGCGGCGGTGGAGGACACGGCCCTGCGATTCGACACCGTCGTGCGCTACTTGGGTGCGGCCGCGGCCCCGCACGTCGTGTTGTTCCTCGACGCCTGCCGGAACGTTCTGGACGGCGGCAGGTCCGTCTCGTCGTCGTTGCCCCGCATCGACGTGGATGCCCTGTGCCCGCCGGGCGTCGTGTCCTTTTGCTCCTGCCGCCCCGGGCGGGTCTCCTACGAGATCGACGCCATCAGGTCGGGCGTTTTCACCGAAGCGTTGTGTTCGGCGTTCGGCTCTGTAGGCCGGTGTCGGACGATTCACGAGCTCGACGCCTACCTTTCGGTGCAGGTACCGGCCTTGGCCAAGGCGCACGGCAAGCCCGAGCAACGACCGCATTCCAGGGTCGAGCCGCTCGGTGTGCAGCACCTGGAGGTCGTCTCCGAGCAGACGCTCAACCAGTGGCGCGCGACGACGCCCATCGGCGCGGAGCGGCGAACCAGGCGCGTCGCCCCCGTGGTTCCGGCCGGCACCGTGGAAGATCCGCTGCTGGCGATCGACTTCGGGACGAGTTACTCCGTCGTGTCCTGGTACCGGCCCGAGGGCGACGTCGCGCTGATCCCCGGCCCGGACGGACGGCCGCTGGTGCCGTCCGTGCTGCACTTCCTGCCGGACATGGACTACCTGGTCGGCACCGCGGCGGTGGAGGCGACACCGTACCGGCCGACTTCGACGATCCGGCACGCGAAACGCGACCTGGGCCGTAGCGTCGATTACCTCATCGAGGGGCGCAGCATCGAGCCGGTGCTCGCCGTCGGCCTGATTCTGCGGTCGTTGCGGCGCAACGCCGAAGAGGCGCTCGGCTCCCCGGTTCGGCGATGTATCGCGTCTCATCCGGCGAACTTCACGTTGCGGCAGATCGACACTCTGGAAAAGGCCTTCGAACTGGCCGGCCTGACCGTCACCCGGATGATCGGAGAACCGAACGCCGCGTCCCTGCTGACGCTGATGGCGACGCCGGAGGCGGAGCAGGACTACCTGGTCGTCGACCTCGGCGGAGGCACGTTCGACGTCGCTCTGGTCGAGGCCGGCGAGGGGGTCGCGGAGGTCCGGGCCGTCGCCGGCAGCAACGAGGTCGGCGGACTCGACTTCGACGACGTCATGGTCGCCTACGCCGAGGAACAGTTGCGTACCGTGCACGGCTGGGGTGGGGAACTGACGTCGACCGTCCGGGACAAGCTGCGGCGGGAGGCAGAACGCGCGAAACGGGACCTCGGCTACCGGGACGCCACGACCATGCTGCTGACCGACCTCGACGACGTTTCGCGCGGCCTGGTCGATATCAGCATCGAGATCGACCGGACGCAGTTCCGGCGTCTGACAGCCGAGCTCAACAAGTCGGTCCGGGCGACTCTGGACACCGTCTTCACCCGCCTCGCGTTCGGTGAGAGCGTGAGCGCGTGGGTCGAGCGCGGCGGAAAGGTCATGCTGGCCGGCCAAGGGACCAAGATCTTCACCGTTTCGGAGCAGATCACCGCGGTCGTCCCCGGGGCCGAGGTCGTCTCGAACTTCCAGGAGACCGCCGTAGCGCACGGTCTCGGAACACAAGCCGGTGTGTTGACCGGTTTTCAGAAGACCTTCCTGCTGTTGAACGCCTTGAGCTTCGGTGTGGGAGTTCTCGTATCGGGCACGGATGGACGTATTTGCTCGCTGTCTCCCCATGCCGAGGACAACAAAGAAGTCCTGACCATGATCGACCCATCGAGGACAATTCCCACCAAGCGCACTGAGTTCCTTCGCCTCACCGGAAAGCGTGGCGTGGCCCACGAGATCACGATCATCGAGATTCCCCGTTCGTCGGGTCTCGTGTTCGGGTCCGTCTCGTTGGTGGCGGCGAAAGGGGACATCTCGATTACGGTGGACGTCGACGCGAACAGCATCGTTCGGCTGACTTTCCTCGATCAAAAGAACGAGGTGATCGGTTCGCATCAGCTGAACGAGCTGCGTCAGCGGTCGTGACATTTCACCGGCTGCCGGCCGGGATCACCGGCCGGCACGCCGGTATGAGCCCGTTCTTCGTAACAGGACGTGACCGTGGCCCGACTCATCAAGCAACGGGTGAATTGCCCGGCGCCGGAGCGGAGTAAGGGGGCCAGTCGTGCTGACAGAAGAGCAGCGGCGGCAGATCGTCCCGCTGATCGTCGACCATCTTGGGGTGAATCTGTCGGGCTCCGCCGCCATCGACCTGTTCGGTGTCGACGCGGTCCGGTTGGTCCCGGCGGGGTTGAACGACTACCGCCGCGCTTCGGCGTTGCTGGACCACACGCTCGCCGCCGTGGACTGGGTTGCTTTCGCCCGGGTCGTCGAGACCGTGGACCGTGCGGGCGTCCTCGTCGAGGTTCACCACCTCGTCGAGGCCCTTCGCCGAAGCCGGATTCAGTGGAACGCGGTCGGCGCGGGTGATCTGTGGGTACCGGTCGCGTGGCCGTTCGCCGACCGGCGGGCGCTGCGGCAGATCGTGTACGAGATCGCGCTCGGCGCGGGACCGGCGGCCATGACCATCGAGGCGCCTGCCGGCCACGGCAAGAGGACGATGTGCAGCTATATCGAGCTCTGTGCCCAGCGGCATCGGAAGCTCGTCACGGTGGTCGAGCACCTGAGCTGTTTCGATGACCCCGGCGTGCTGGACTCCGTCGTCACGCAGTTGCGGATGTGGGTTCCGGCTCGGCCGGGGGCCCGGGGCACGACCCACCACGAACCGGAGCGCCGGGCCGCGGAACTCGCGCGGGACCTCGCCAGGGACGCCGCGCTGGGCGGCACGCCCGTCTGGTTCATCGCCAATGTGCTCGAGGCCGAGCTCGACGACGGAGTGCTGCGGTTCGTCGACGAGCTTCTCGGTCAGGTCCAGGCAGACCCGCTCGTGGCGAAGGGTTTGCGAATCACCGTGCTGGCCGACGACATCGCCGCGCTCGGGCTGACGAACCTGCCCGGCCTGGATGACCGGCACACCCTGCCCGACATCACCGAGCCGGAGATCGCGGCCTGGCTGCGGGACGCGGCACCCGGCCGGGACCGACGCCTTTACGACCTCGCGGCGAGGATGGTCCTCACGGACGTCGACGCACGCACGCATACGCCTCGGATGCGCTTGCGTCTGCTCGCGCAGCAGTGCGTCATCGCACACCGTCAGCTCGCCGGGGCGCCGCAATGACCGACAACGGGCGGCTTTTCGAACTCTTGATGGCGCTGTTCGACGATCCGGCTGAGCTGCAGCGCTTTCTGGTGCTGCACGACTTGGTCGACGTGAGGACTTCTGCGCTGACGATGTCCGGGTATGCGCGGGCGGTCGCGAACGAGCTGCTACGTCGGGAGCTCGTCGACGCGGAGCTGTTCGATTCGCTGATCCAGCGGACGCCGATGCGGGCAGCCGACATCAACCGGGTCGCGCGTTTCTACGCCGACGCGCGCACTGCGCGTCCAGGGCCGCGGGAGACCGACCAGGTGCCTGACGACCTCGTCGGATTCGCCGACGAGTTGCGTCAAGCCCTCAAGTCGGTCGTGTCGCCGGACGAGGACACCCGCGCGTTGGACGCGGCGCACTTCCCGTGGACTTCGGCGGCGGCTGTGCTGGGTAGCTTCTGGCCGACGACGCTGCGTCCCACGACCGACGCGGCAGGGTCGGCACTCACCTCACTCGCGGATCTCGTCCAGACGAACCCAGACGGAACATGGACGCTGAAACACGGGGTGCGGACCGCCTGCCTGAGGCGACTGGCGGCGGAACAGCTATTCGACCGGGCACTGAGGGCCAACGACGAACTGCCGGACGAGAAGCGGGACACGCTGCGCCGCCTCCTCACCCAGCTCCCGCCCGAGCAGTTGACCGCCCTCGACACCGGCACGTTGACCAGCTACAGCGCCGTGATCAAGTGGCTTGAGCCACTCGGCATCGCCCAGGGGACGATCCGCACCGCGGTCTTCGCGACCCTCGATCGCCGTCGGCTGCTCGACCCGCTCCGCGCCCTGGTCGGCGCTGACTTCTGCGGCCGCGACACGGAAGAAATCGCGCTGGAAGACCACGTGGTCGGACGGTCACCGGCGTCGATCATGGTCGTGCAGGGCCCAGGCGGCGCCGGCAAGTCGAGCCTGCTGGGCAGCGTCCTGCTGCGGCTGGAGGAACACGTCGAATTCGAGCCGATCTCGTTCGCCTACCTGGACTTCGATCGCAGCAGGAACGATCCTCGGGACCCGGTCGGCCTCCTCGGGCAGATTGCCCGGCAGCTCCGGTTGCTCTACGCCACCTACGAAGAGGACGCCCGTACTTTCGCGGCCCACGAGAGCGCCGCCTTCGGCACGGACGCGGTGGCCGCGTCCACCATCCTCGACGTCGACTTGGCACGTGAGCCGGACCTGGCCCGGATGCTGAGCATGCTGACACAGCGGCTTGCCGAAGTGCACGATCTCCACGGCGAGCCCGGCACACCGCCGCTCGTCCTGGTGCTCGACACGTTCGAAGAAGTGCAGATACGGGGACCCG
Organism: Amycolatopsis mediterranei; assembly: GCF_026017845.1. Taxonomy (NCBI): domain Bacteria; kingdom Bacillati; phylum Actinomycetota; class Actinomycetes; order Pseudonocardiales; family Pseudonocardiaceae; genus Amycolatopsis; species Amycolatopsis mediterranei. Next base: position 7,388,565 of record NZ_CP100416.1, on the reverse strand, counting down.
GCGCTCTTCACGACCTGCTCGACCTCGTGGACCGGCTCTTCGACCGCCTGCCCGGCATGAAGGTCGTCGTGTCCGGCCGGGGCGCGAAGTCCGCCTTCCCGGATCGGGCCGGGCTCGAGGTCATCGAGCTCGGTGACCTCGAGCCCGCTTCGGCCGAGGACGTCCTGGACGAACTCGGGGTGTCGGATCCGCAGGTGCGTTCGATGGTCGTGACGAAGTTCGGAGCGAATCCGTTGACGTTGCACCTCGCTGCGGAGGCGATCGCCAGGATCGGGATGTCCGAGGAGGTGTTCGACGGGGTGACGACCCGGGCGGAAGCCCTCACCGAGATCGCGCTCGAACAGGTGCAGGGCATGCTCTACGGCCGGATCCTCGGGCACATCGGCGATCCGGAGGTCGTCCGGGTCGCGCACCCGGGGCTGGCCGTTCGCAAGGTCACCGTCGGCGTGCTGCGCGAGGTTCTCGCCGAGCCGTGCGGTTTGGATCCGGATCGGGCCGAGATCATCTTCGACAAGCTGCGGTTCGAGGTCGGCATGTTCGACCGGGAAGACGCTGACACGCTGCGTCACCGGGAAGACGTACGCCGGCTGATGCTGCGGACGATGCTGGACGAGCCGACGCGTGCTGCGGCGGTCGCGCAGATCCATCGGCGGGCCATCGCGTACTACGGGAGCCGGCGAGGGATCGACGCACGCGCCGAGGAGCTTTACCACCACCTGATGAGTGACGAGGATCCACGCCGGCTCGACGACCTGTGGCACGCCGACCTGAAACCGTTGCTGGCGTCCACCTTGGGAGAGCCGCTGCCGTCCTCGGCCCGGACCTGGCTGGGCCGGCGGCTCGGTCTCGCCGATCCCAGTGAACGCACGGAGTGGGGCCAGCAGGACTGGGAGGCCGAAGCCGCCGACCGGGCCCGGTCGTGGCTGGCCTCGGAACGCCCGGACCAAGCACTCGCCGTCCTCGGGGAGCGGACCGAACGGCTGCCCGGCAGTCCGCTGTACCCGATCGAGGTCGCCGCCCGGTTGGCGGTCGGCGACATCATCAGTGCTGCTCGGCTGCTCGAGGCCGGCATCGTGAGCGCGACCGGGCAGGACCGGCGGCGGGTTCAGATCGAGCTGGCCGAGCAGGCGATCGCGGTGCACGGCGTGCAGGACGACGACGCCGGGGTCGTGCGTGCCGCCCGATGGGGAGCGACGCTCGCGGATCTCCTCGGTGACGAAGCACGAGGCGTCGACCTGCTGGCGGCAGCACTGGAAACGTTGCAGCGGGGCGGCTCGCCGGAGCAGGCGCTCGAGGTCGGCGGCCTGCTCACCGACCGGTTCACCCGACTGTCCAAGGCCGAACTGCTGAGCCGGCACGACCTCGTGCTGCGGGTCCTTCACGCCGCCGGATCGACCGACACCGACGTGCTTCGCCACGTCGCACTGGAAGTCGGCGAGAAGACCGACGGAGGTGTGTTCAGGCCGGACTCGTTCGCGGTCGAGCAGTTGCTGTCCCAGACGACGGCGAGCGCGGCCCCCGCCCTCGCCGAACTGGCTCGTGACGTGGGCTTGCCCCGTGCCGGCTGGGAAATCGCAGATCTGGCCAGCACCGCGGTCACCTCGGGCTACACCGGCAAAGCGGTAGCGCTCGGCCTGGACTACGCATCGGACGCCCAGGAAGCTCGCGACCTGGTCGTCGACAACCTGGTCCGCCCGATGGGCACGGCACCGGAAGGGCATCGCCCATGACGTTCACTTACTTGAACGACGCAGCGCTGGAGGAGGTGCGCCGGGCCGCGATCGACCTGGGGTTCGCCGATGAGCAGAACCGGCTTGCCCTGGCCGCCGGCATCTCGCGGGCCTTCGTCGATGCCTTCACGACCGGTGGTACGGGGGTGGCCAAGCTGCTCACGCTGACCAGCCGGATGAACGGCACACGTGTGCTCCTGTCCGGCGAGGTGCCCCTGCAGACCTGGTTGAACAACGCGATCCTGCTGTCCGCCGGCACTGAAGAAGAACTGGTGTTCCGGCGCGCCTTGGAGATCGTGTCGGTCGACGGGATCGCGCCGCCGACCACGTCACCGAGTGACGCACCGGCGGCCGCTCCCACCGACGCCGCCGAGCTCCCCCGCACGGATGGGGAACTGGAAATCACGATCGTCGAAGACGACACCCTCGATGTCGGGTTCCTGCACGACGGCGCCCGGGTGTCCCGTTCCGTGGCCAAGCTGCTGGTTCCTCGCCATTTCGGCGGCGTCCCCTCCACGCTGCCACGCGGCGTGCCCGATGTCGGCCTCGGCACCGGCTGGCTGCTCGCGCCGGGTTTGCTGATCACCAACTTCCACGTGATGAACGCCCGGCTGGCCAGGGAGCCCGCGGCGTCCGACGTGGACTTCGAGCACCAGGCCAAGGTGACCGAAGTGGTCTTCGACTACTACCGGACGGACTCCGAGGTGTGCAGCGTGCCGTCGGAGGGGTGCGTCGCCTTCGATCGGGAACTCGACTACGCGATCCTGCGGCTGCCCACGGGATCCGTTCCCCGGCAGCCGATGCGACTGCGGGACGCTCCGATCATCAAACCGCGAGCCAATCCACTGCGGGAGCGCGTCAACGTCCTGCAGCACCCGGCCGGTGACCCGATGAGGCTGGGTTTCCGGAACAACTTCGTGGTGGCCGGTACCGGGGACCGGCTGAGCTACCTCACCGACACCGCCGGCGGTTCGTCCGGCTCGCCGATCTGTGACGACGCCTGGTTCGTCGCTGCGCTGCACCGTGGTTTCCAGACCATTCCGGGCCAGCCGATGTCGGTGTGGGGCAAGACCATCAGGCAGGAGAACTACGGCACGCCCATCACCGCGATCCTCGACCACCTCGGCCGGACCCGGCCCGACCTGCTCGAAGAGGTGGCGTCCAGCCAAGGAGCACCGAAATGACACCTCCAGCAGACCACAGCTTGCCGGACGACCTCCAGCAGCGGATGGACCAGGCCGACGTGGCCAAAGCCGAAGCCGAGGCGCGTAGTGCGGCGGCCAAAGCCGAGCAGGACGCCACGGACGCGCGAACCAGCCGGCTCGCCGAGCTGGTACCGGACTTCGGCAAGGTCAAGGACAGCGTTCTCGAAGTCAAGGACGGCCCGGCGATTCTGGGGACCTCCCTGACTTACCGCGCGCTCGCGAAAGCTGCCGGCGCGGTGCCCGCGAAGCTCCCTGAAGACAGAACCGGATGGCGCAGGTTGCTCGTCACCAGCGACGCGGACCTGGCGACGGCGGACGCCGCTTACGCCGAAGTCAGGTCCGGTCTCGAGCAGCTCCAGCGTGCCGCAGCAGCGCTCCTGCCGCCGGAGGAAGGAGACGAGATGGCGCTGGCCGCCGACGTCGCGGCGGTCGTCGCCAGTGCCCTTCCCTCCGCTCTTTCCTTGCTGACGACCCAGCGTTCGGTGGCCACAGCCACGGTTACCGTGAACGATCTGGCGGCGGCAGCGGCGGTGGTCGGTGCACTCCTCGCCTCGGCACTGCAAGTGCCCGTCGTGCACGACGACTTCCGGCTGCTGCCCCGGGGTGAGATCTACGGCGCCGTCGCGGTGGTGGGCGGTATGCGGCAACAGCTCGTCGAGCGGAAGACGGACCTCGGCAACCGGCGGCCTCCCGCGGGGAGCCCCGAAGCTCAGGAGCTGAGTGGCCGTGTCGAGCAGATCGACTCGGTGGTAGCGGCCATCGACACGTTCAACGCGGCCATTCGGGTCGTCCCGCCGAACGCCAAGCGCTCGCTGCTTTCGGCGGCGGCGCTGCACGAAGACCTGCACACGACCGACGGGATGAGTCACGTGCTGCTGGTCAAGGCCGAACCGGGCCAGGCCCAGCAGGTCACCGAAAACCGGCCTCTGTGGTTCGAGGACCGGTTCAGCACCCTCGTCGACGTCAACCTGCTGTACGTCCTGATCGAGACCGCCGGATCGACCGTGCTCAGCGCGGGGACGATCACGGCGACGGCGACCGCTTACGGGAAGATCGGCGCGGACTTCGTCGTGGCGCTGAAATAAGCCAGGCGGCGCGCCCGATTACGGAACCTCCGTCCGGCGAACCTTGACGACGACCTTCCCCCTGGCGTGCCCTTCTTCGACGTACGTCATGGCCTCGTTGGTCGACTCGAAGGGGAAGACCCGGTCCACGACCGGCTCGATGACACCGTCGTCGATGAGGCTGGTGATCTCGCGGAGCCGGGTGCCGCTCGCTCGCATGAAGAGGAACGAATAGTCCACCTCGCGGCGCTTGGCCGCCGTCCGGATTCCGTGGCTGAGCACCCGTGTTGCCGGGCGCAGGATCCACGGTTTTCCCATCTCCCTGGCGAAGTCCGGGTCGGGCGGGCCGGAGAGGGAGATGAGCTTGCCGCCGGGTCTCAGGACCCGGAGGGACTTCTTGAGCGTTTCGTTGTCGAGGCTGTGCAGGACCACGTCGTAGTCGTGCAGGACGGTTTCGAAGTCGTCCTTGCGGTAGTCGATCACGATGTCCGCGCCGAGGCGCTCGACCAAGCCGGCGTTCGCGGTGCTCGTGGTCGTGGCCACGGTCGCGCCGAGGTGCTTCGCCAGCTGGATCGCGAACGTTCCCACGCCACCCGAACCCGCCTGGATGAAGACCTTCTGGCCCTTCCGCAGGTGGGCGCGTTCGATCAGGGCCTGCCACGCGGTCAGGCCGACGAGCGGGATCGATGCGGCTTCCTCCATCGTGAGGCGCTTCGGCTTCCGGGCCAGGTCGCCTTCGTGGACGGCGATGAACTCGGCGAAGGTGCCGATCCGGTCCTTGCCCGGGCGCGCGTAGACCGCGTCGCCGGGCTTGAACTCGCGCACGCGGGCCCCGACACGGGTCACCACCCCGGCGACGTCGTTGCCCAGGACGAACGGGGGGCGGTAGGGGAGGAAGAGCTTGAACTCCCCGTCCCTGATCTTCGAATCCAGGGCGTTGACGCCGGCGGCGTGCACCTGGACCAGCACGTCGTGGGCGCCGACGGTGGGTTCCGGTACGTCGCCGGCCCGGAGTTCGTTGTCGTTCTTCCCGTAACGATCGACGATGAACGCCCTCATGTCAGCCACCCGCCTTGAGATTATGATCGTACTACAATATGACTCGGCGGGGCGGGGGTGCAAGGGGTCTGGCCAGATTCAGATTATGATCGTACTAACATCGGGGCATCGAGTGGAGGCGCGCGTGGTGCGGTACGCGAAAGAGCACAAGCAGGTGACGCGGCAGCGGATCATCGAGGCGGCCGGACGCCGGCTCAAGCGCGATGGGATCGACGGCTCCGGGGTCGCCACGCTCATGAAGGACGCCGGCCTGACCAACGGCGCCTTCTACGCCCACTTCGAATCCAAGGAAGACCTGGTCGCCACCGTCGTCTCGGAGCAGCTGCGCGGCCAGCGCGAGTGGCTCACCTCGTTCCCGCCCGGCCGCGACGGTGTCGAGCAGATGGTGCGCACTTACCTCTCGCCCGAGCACCGTGACCTTCCCGAGGAAGGCTGCCCGTCCGCCGCGCTGCTGGACGAGATCACCCGGTGCGCGGATCCGACGAAGGAGACCTACACCACCAGCGTGGTGGCCGTCATCGACGACATCGCCGCCCGCCTGGCGCCGCACGACCCGGCGTCGGTGCGCACCAAGACCCTCGGCATCTACGCCCTGATGGCCGGGACCCTGCAGCTCGCTCGCGCCTTGGCCGACCGGCAGCTCTCCGACGACATCCTGGAGCAGGGGGTCCGCAATGCGCTGACGGTGCTGGACGCGTCCGAAGGCTGATCGGCCGCCGGGCCGGGATCTCGGGATCGCTCGGGGTGCCGCTTGCACCGCTCATGAAATTATGGTCATAATATAAAGCGTGACCCCAGCTCTTCCCCGGCAACCGACCGAACAGGACGAACCATGAACAGCAGCCAAGACGTCGTGACGTCCTACCGGGACGCGCCGACCCGCACGGTCTCCGCCGGCGGCGTCGACTTCGCCTACCGCGAGCTCGGCCCGAAGACCGGTGTCCCGGTGGTCTTCCTGACCCACCTCGCCGCGGTCCTCGACAACTGGGACCCGCGCGTCGTCGACGGGATCGCCGCGCGTCACCGGGTCATCGCCTTCGACAACCGCGGCGTGGGCGCGTCCACCGGCACGACCCCGAAGTCGATCCAGGCGATGGCGGCCGACGCCGTCACCTTCATCCGCGCGCTCGGCCTGCCGAAGGTCGACCTCCTCGGCTTCTCGATGGGCGGCATGATCGCCCAGGTGATCGTCCAGACCGAGCCGGAGCTGGTCCGCAAGCTGATCGTCGCCGGCACCGGGCCCGCCGGGGGCGAGGGCATCAAGGACGTCACCCGGATTTCGAACCTCGACACCGTCCGGGCGTTGCTGACGCTGCAGGACCCGAAGCAGTTCCTCTTCTTCACCCGGACCTCGAACGGGAAGCGGGCGGGCCAGGAGTTCCTGGCCCGGTTGAAGGAACGCAAGGACAACCGGGACAAGCCGATCGCGCCGAGGGCCTACGTCGCCCAGCTCAAGGCCATCCACCGCTGGGGCCTGGAAAAGCCGGCCGACCTCTCCGGCATCCGCCAGCCCGTGCTGGTCGCCAACGGCGACCACGACCGGATGGTGCCGACCGGCAACACCCGCGACCTGGCCAGCCGCCTACCCGACAGCGAACTGGTGATCTATCCCGACGCCGGCCACGGCGGCATCTTCCAGTTCCACGCCGAGTTCGTCGGCAAGGCCTTGGAGTTCCTCGCGCGATAACACCCCCGGCCGGGGTGCGGGAAAATATCTCCGGTGCCGTGTCGATCCGTGAGCCGCCCGTTCGACCAGAGGGCGCACGGGCCCGGAGCGGCCCGCCGGACGAGGAGACCGAGATGCCGAAGTACCTGCTGATCATGCGGGGCACCGACGAGTCGAACGCGGCCATGATGGCGAACATCGACGAGATGATCGCCACCAGCCGCCAGTTCATCGACGACCTGTTCAAGGCCGGTGTCTACGTCGCCGCCGAAGGGCTGGACGACCCCGCCAAGGGCGTTGTCGTCGACTTCGGAGGAGAGACGCCCGTGGTCACCGATGGGCCCTACGGGGAGACCAAGGAACTCTTCGGGGGCTTCTTCCTGATCGACGTCGCCTCGAAGGAAGAGGCGGTCGAGTGGGCCAAGCGCGTTCCCGCGGCTCCTGGGGCCAAGGTCGAGGTGCGGCGGGTGCCCGGCGGCGACGAGACCCCGCACTGATCCGGTGAGCACCCCCGATGTGGAAGCCGTCTGGCGGATCGAGTCGGCGCGGATCGTGGCCGCGCTGACCCGGTTCACCGGGGATTTCGGGCTGGCCGAAGACGCCGCCCAGGAGGCGGTGGCCGAGGCGCTGGTGTCGTGGCCGCGCACCCCGCCCGCCGATCCGGCCGGCTGGCTGATGGCCACCGCCCGGCGGCGGGCGATCGACGCGATCCGCCGCCGGGCCGCCCTCCGGGACCGGTATGCCGTGCTGGCCACCGATCCCGCGCTCGGCGCGGCGGCCGGCGACGAAGTCGATCCCGACCGGATCGACGACGACGTGCTCGCGCTGATGTTCGTCAGCTGCCACCCGGTGCTCTCGCCCGAGGCCCGGGTGGCGCTGACGCTGCGGGTCGTGGCCGGCCTGTCGAGCCAGGAGATCGCCCGGGCGTTCCTGGTTTCCGTCCCGGCCCTGCAGGCCCGCATCACCCGCGGCAAGAAGACGATCGCGGCGGCCGGGGTGCCGTTCGAGCTGCCGCCGCCCGCCGAACGCCGGGAGCGGCTGGGCGGTGTGCTCAGCGTCCTCTACGTGATCTTCACCGAGGGGTCGACGGCCACTTCGGGGGACCGGCTGGTGCGCCCCGAGGTGGCGTACGAGGCGATCCGGCTGGCCCGCACGCTGGCCGCGCTGCTGCCGGACGAACCGGAGGTGCACGGCCTGCTCGCGTTGTGCGAGCTGACGGCCGCGCGCTTCCCGGCCCGGACCGCGCCGGACGGTTCGCCGGTCCTGCTCGAGGACCAGGACCGGCGCCGGTGGGACGTCTCGGCGATCCACCGCGGGCTGGCCGCGCTGGCCAAGGCCTCGGCCGGCGGCGGCCTCGGCCCGTACGGTCTTCAGGCCGCGATCGCGGCCACGCACGCCGCGGCGCCGTCGGTCGAAGCCACCGGCTGGGACCGGATCGTGGTGCTGTACGAGGCGTTGGGCCGGGTCGCGCCCTCGCCGGTGGTCGAGCTCAACCGGGCGGTGGCGGTGGCCATGGCCTCGGGGCCGGAGGAGGCCCTGGCGATCGTGGACGAGCTGGTCGTCTCGGATCGGCTCGCCGGGTCGCACCTGGTCCCGACCGTGCGCGGCGAGCTGCTGACGCGGCTGGGGCGCCGCCCGGAGGCGCGCGCCGAACTGGAGCTGGCCGCCCGGCTGTGCGCCAACGAGCGGGAACGTTCGGTGCTGCTGCGCAAGGCGGCCGAGCTGGACTGACCTGTTGGACAGACGGCGTCCGTGGGCGCGCCGTCTCGGCTCGATGTCGCTTGTCAGGCCCAGAAGGGTGCGGCGTGGCCCGCCGCGCGAACGATGGCGTTCCCGTCGAGTGTGGTGGCGGTCGGATCGAGGCCCATGCTCGGCCACGCGAAGACGAATTCGAAGGGGCCTGGCGGCGGCAGCGGCCGGAGCCAGAGCTGCTGATGACGGTCGTAGTACCGGTCGTTGCTGGAGGAGCCGGCGCCGACCTCGGCGAGCATGGGGCGTTCCGGCGTGTCGGAGGGATGGGCCCAGCCGGGGATGGCGTGTTCGACGGTCGTGACCTTCGAGCCGTCGGGGAGGCGGACGCCGAACTTCAAGCCGCCCTCGGGCGCCTCGAGGTCGAGGTCGGTTCCGGTCACACGTTTCCACGCCGGGCCGTCCAGCGGGCCTCGCCGGACGGCCAGGTGCAGCGCGAGCACACAGCCCTCGGGAAAGGCGACCGCGTAATGCAGCGCGGCGACCACGGCGTCCGTCCGGGCGACGAACTGCTGGATCGGCACTACCTGCCCCAGGACTTCCCTGGGCGGTTTTTGCCAGGAATCGGTGTCCATGCGCGACATATTGACATCCGCCTTTTCCGGGTGAAGCGAAATCGGGGTCGGCCGGCAGTGGGGGGGGGGGGGGGGGGGGGGGGGGGGGGGGGCGGCCCCCCCCCCCCCCCCCCCCCCCCCCCCCCCCCCGAGCAACGCCGGGGGGGACCGGGGGGGGGGGGGCGCGGAGCGCGGGGGCGGGGGGGGAGCGCA